>NZ_JBSFJU010000017.1:0-146356 GCF_053598215.1 Kitasatospora sp. NPDC001175
AAGTCATCGACACACCCAATCCAACGCCACCGGGGCGGCCTTGGACACCGTTCCCGGGCCCGAACCATTCGATTCAACGACCCGCGAAGTACGGGCCTAGCCTGGGTGGATGAGCACGTCAGCGGGGCGAGAGCCCAACCTTGAGCTGCGCGACTTCCTGCGTTCGCGCAGGGCCCGGATCAGTCCCCGTGAGGCCGGCCTGGGGCCGGACGCCGGTCGGCGCCGCGTGCCGGGGCTGCGCCGGGAGGAGGTGGCCCGGCTGGCCGGGATCAGCGTCGACTACTACGTCCGGCTGGAACGCGGGCGCAATCCGAACGTCTCGGCATCGGTGCTGGAGGCCGTGGCCCGCGTGCTGTGCCTGGATGCGGCCGAGCGCGCCCACCTGTTCGACCTGGCCCGCCCCAGGCCGGGCTCGGGCCGTCGCCGCGTGGTGCCGCCGCAGCGGGTGCGGCCCGGACTGCTCCGGCTCCTCGGGTCCCTGGCAGGGACTCCTGCGATGATCCTGGGCCACCGGTTGGACGTGCTGGCCGCCAACCCACTCGCGAAGGCCCTGTACACCGATTTCGACGCCGCGGCGCACCGCGACCGCAACCTCGCCCGGTTCATCTTCCTGGACCCCGCCGCCAGAGACCTCATCGCCGACTGGGAGACCGCGGCCCGTGGCGCGGTGGCGGCCCTGCGCCTGTACGCGGGGCGCCACCCGCACGATTCCCGCCTGACCGAGCTGGTGGGCGAACTGTCCGTGCACGACGAGGACTTCCGCCAGTGGTGGGCCGACCACGACGTCCTCGAATACACCCACGGCACCAAGCGCTACCGCCACCCCCTCGTCGGCGAACTGACCCTCGACTACGAGTCCCTCGTCCTGCCCGACGACCCGGACCAGGCCCTCTACCTCTACACCGCCGAACCTGACAGTCCCTCCGCACACGGGCTGCGCCTGCTGGGCAGCTGGTCGGCGCCGGACCTCACGGCGGGCGGGGGCCACAGCCCGCACCATGCGGTGCGGACGCTGCCCGCCCCGGCCACACGGGACATCCCGCGGGCGGACAGCGCAGCGGCACTTGTCGCGACCACCGACCTCGAGGCCGCCCACGACGCCGACCGCGAGGGCACGCGGTGAGCCCGGGACGGGTTCTGACGGGCATCTCGGCCCGGTCCTGAACGGTCGTGGTCCTCGCGGGAGGCGCCGGACCGCCGGAGGCCGGTCACTGGGTGCGTGCAGCCATAAGGGGCACGGATGGCCGCTGTTGGTGACTCCTACGGCCGAGGTATGACGCCGTGTGCGCACCGCGCGGTTACATGAGCCGGGGATGCGGGCCCGTCGGCCCCGACCGGATGCGAGGGAGCAATGAGCGAAGCACGTGAGAACCAGGAGAGCCACGCCTACGACGTGGTCGTGCTGGGCGCGGGCCCGGTCGGCGAGAACCTCGCCGACCGCTCCCGCGCCGCCGGCCTCACCGTGGCCGTTGTGGAACGTGAACTGGTCGGCGGCGAATGCGCCTACTGGGCCTGCGTCCCCAGCAAGGCCCTGCTGCGGCCAGTGATCGCGGTGGCCGACGCCCGCCGGGTGGACGGCGCCCGGCAGGCCGTCACCGGCCGGCCCGACGCCGACCGGGTCTTCGCTCGCCGCAACCACTACGTCAATGACTGGGACGACACCGGACAGGCCGAGTGGGTGAAGTCCATCGGCGCCGACCTGTACCGCGGCCACGGCCGCATCGACGGCCCCCGCCGGGTCACGGTCACCAGGGACGACGGTGCACGCCACACCCTCACCGCCCGGCACGCGGTGGCCATCGCCACCGGCAGCCGGCCGCTGCTGCCCGACATCCCCGGCCTCCAGGAGGCCCGGCCCTGGACGAACCGGCACGGCACCGACTCCAGCACCGTGCCCGCCCGGCTCGCCATCGTCGGTGGCGGCGGAGTCGCCATCGAGATGGCCACCCTCTGGCAGGGCCTGGGCTCGCAGGTCACCCTGCTCGCCCGCCGCCGCCTGGTCGCCCGCATGGAGCCGTTCGCGGGCGAGCTCATCGCGCGCAGCCTCACCGAGGCGGGCGTGGACGTGCGGATCGGCACCCAGGTCACCGCCCTGCGCCGTCCGGACCCCACCGGGCCCGTCATCCTCACCCTCGACGACGGCAGCGAACTGCAGGCCGACGAGGTCATGTTCGCCACCGGCCGGACCCCCGCCACTGACGACATCGGCCTGGACACGGTCGGCCTCACCTCGGGCACCTGGCTGGAGGTGGACACCACGTGCCTGGTCCGCGGGGTCGACGGCGGGTGGCTGTACGCCGTGGGCGACGTCAACCACCGCGCACTGCTCACCCATCAAGGCAAGTACCAGGCGCGGACCGCCGGCGACGCCATCGGCGCCCGCGCCGCGGGCCTGCCCCTGGACGACGGCCCGTGGGGCGACCACGCCGCCACCGCCGACCAGCACGCCGTGCCCCAGGTCTTCTTCACCGACCCCGAAGCAGCCGCCGTGGGCCTGACCGCCGAGCAGGCGGCCCAGGCCGGCCACCGCATCCACACCGTCGACCTCGACTTCAACGCCGCCCTGGGCGCCAACCTCTACGCCGACGACTACCGAGGCCACGCGCGGATGGTGGTCGACCTCGACCGGGAAGTCCTGCTCGGGGTGACCTTCGTCGGCCCCGGAGTCAGCGAGCTGCTGCACTCGGCGACCGTCGCGGTGGCCTGCGAGGTCCCGCTCAAGCGGCTGAGGCACGCGATCGCCTGCTTCCCGACCGTCAGCGAGATCTGGCTCTTCCTCCTCGCCGCCTACCACCACGACCGCAGCTGAGCCCGTCGTTCACCGAACTTGATCGACCCCGATCCCCGGCCCCGAGCCGACATCGCTCCCGGCACCCACACCGGTGGACCCGACCACTCCGCCCCGACCTTTCGCTTTTCCTCGCCCCGTGGGGAGTTTTCCTTGATCGGAGCGGCGGGTCCACCGGCGGCTGCCTGGTGATCCTTGCGGCCACCGTGCGATCACCGGGCACCGATGCCGCCCGTGACCGGTGGCTTCGCGCTGAGAGCCCTCAGTGCGGGAGCAGGGTCGCCTCGATGCCGGCCAGGACGGCCTCCAGGCCCTGTTCGAAGCCCTGGTCGAAGTCCTGGAACATCTCGCGGCCCGCCGCCGCCGCGAGCGGGTAGGCGGTCAGGCGCTGTGCGCGGGCGTCCAGGTCGTAACCCTCGGTGCCGTTGAAGGGGTTCGGGCCCATGGCCTGCTCCTCCACGACGTAGCCGATGGTGTAGGCGTAGCCGGTGTACCAGGCGCGGGTGGCGGCGCCCAGGGTGAAGCCGGCGCGGGTGAGCAGCTGCAGGCTCGCCTCCAGGCCCGGCACGTAGGACGTGTCCGTGAAGCGGGCGCCGCTGTAGACGCGGGCGCCGTCGCGGTAGCGCAGCAGGTGGGCGCGCAGGGTGCGCATCATGGCGCGGTAGGCCTGGCGCCAGTCCTCCTCAGGCCCCACCTGATCCGAGGCCCCCGACGGCTCGGCCGAACCGGCCGACTCTGCTGTCATGCGGCGCATCATCTCGGTCGCCATCTCGTCGAGCAGCGCCTGCTTGTCCTTGAAGTGCCAGTACAGGGCAGGCGCTTTGACGTCCAGCTCGGCGGCGATCGCACGCAGTGTGAGGCCGTCCAGGCCGAGCTCGTTGAGGAGCCGAAGTGCGGTGTCGGCGACCAGCTGCCGGTCGAGTTTCGGGGTTCGCTGCGGGGTCACGGTTGACAGTTTAACGGCGTTAAGTGCATGCTCGCGGGCAACCGCACTTAACAACGTTAAGGAGCTCTCGTGGCTCTTCGGGCAACGAACCCCAACACCCCGGACCTCCACGCCGCAGACGCCGACACCGACGTGCTGATCGTCGGCGCCGGCCCCACCGGTCTCGCGCTCGCCCTCGATCTGGCCCGGCGCGGCGTCGCCGCGCACCTGGTCGAGCGCGGCACCGCGCTGTTCCCCGGCTCGCGTGGCAAGGGGCTTCAGCCGCGCACCCTGGAGGTGCTGGACGACCTCGGCGTGCTGGCCGAGATCCGCGCGGCGGCCGGCCACTACCCGCCGAACCTGTTCTGGAAGAACGGTGAACCGCAGCGCACGAGCCGCATGTACGACGAGACGAGCGAGCCGTCGGAAGCCGAGCCGTACCCCGGCACGTTGATGCTGCCGCAGTGGCGCACCCAGCGGGTGCTGTACGGGCGGCTGCGCGAGCTGGGCGGCACGGTGGACTTCGGCCGGGAGCTGGTGGCCCTCGGGCAGGACGCGGACGCGGCGACCGCCGAGTTCGCCGACGGCCCGCCCGTCCGGGCGCGCTACCTGGTCGCGGCCGACGGCGGGCGCTCGACGGTGCGCCGGCTGCTGGGCATCACGATGACCGGTCAGACGGTGGACCCGGCCCCGATGCTGGTCGCCGACGTCACGGTCACCGGCCTGGACCGCGATCACTGGCACGTCTTCCCGCCCGCTGACGGCACCACCGGCCCCGGTCTCGGGGCCGGGCTGCTGGCCCTGTGCCCGCTGCCCGGCGGCGGACAGTTCCAACTCATCGCCCAGTTCCCGGAGGGCACGCAGCTGGACCTCTCGCTGGACGGCATCCGGCGTCTGGTCGCCGACCGTTCGCACCTGAGCGCCGAGGATGTGAGCGACCTGCGCTGGGCCTCGGAGTTCCGCCCGCGGGCGGCGCTGGCCGACCGGTTCCGCGCCGGCCGGGTCTTCCTCGCCGGCGACGCGGCGCACGTGCACTCGCCGGCCGGTGCCCAGGGCCTGAACACCAGCATCCAGGACGCCTACAACCTGGGCTGGAAGCTGGGCGCGGTGCTCGCGGGCCGGGCCGCGGACTCACTGCTCGACACCTACGAGCAGGAGCGGCGACCCAACGCGGCACGGATGCTGGGGCTGTCCACGAAGGTGCACCGCGGCGAGGTCCGCCGCGGCCGGGCGACCCAGCAACTGGACCTGGGCTACCGGGAGTCCTCGCTCGCGGTGGAGACCCGCACCGACCTCGCCCCGCACGCCCTGCGCGCCGGCGACCGGGCCCCGGACGGCCGCCGGGGCGGCATCCGCCTCTTCGACGCCTTCCGGGGCCCGCACTGGACGCTGCTCACCGTCGGCGCGCAGGCGGAGCTGCCCGTGGCTGCCTTCGCCGGGGCAGAGGTGCGGATGGTCGACGTCCCGGCCTACGAGGCGTACGGCACCGGCGTCTTCCTCGTCCGTCCGGACGGCTACGTGGGCTGGGCGGGCGCGACGGCGCAGGGCCTGACGGGCTATGCGGCGCGCGTCGGTGCCCTCGGTCGCTGAGACCGGGGGCACCGGGAGGGGTGTCCGAGGCTGCGGCTCCCTGACCGGCGAGTCCTTCCAAGCAGAACGTGCCGCAGGCGAGAGGGTGCGCAGCGGCGGTAGCGGCAGCGGTCGCCGGTCGGGACAGGCGGGGCTGCTCGCGTTCGGCAGGCCGGTGGTGGGTTCGGCTGATGCTTCTCGCCCTCCCGGCGCCCCCGGGCCGTCGCGGAACCACGGGTTCGGCGAGCTGGTCAGGGTGGTGGTCGTCGACGCCACGCCGGCACTGACCGGCGGGCCGGCGCTCAGGACAGCGGCAGCAACGGTGACCGCTTACCGCCACTGCACCACCCCGGACAAGGGGAAAGCGCTCTCATGACCGGGCACATCACCCCCGCCGAACTGGCGCGGAACCCGACATCCGAGACCAGGGACGAAACGCCGAGTTGTGGACGGTCGGCCAAGCACCGAACGCCTTCGGCATCTCCCGCCGCTGCCAGCCCGTCGTCCTCAACCGCCAGATCACGTCCTCGAATTGCTGCCGCGGCCACTCGGGGTACGGGCCGAACCCCCGCCGATCAGCAAGTACGGCTCGGTGAAAAGGTTCAATCTCCGCAGCGGGAAAGGTCTCGATCCCTCCGCGTCGTGAGGGCCCTGCGCACGGCGTAGGCGGCGGCGCCGATCGCCAGCACGGTGGCTCCGGAGGTGACCGAGGCGATCGGCAGGGAGAAGGCGAGCAGCATGCAGCCGGCCAGGCCGAGCGCCGGGACGGCGCGCGGCGGGCGCCCCTCGACGGAGGTCAGGGTCCAGGCGGAGGCGTTGGCGATCGCGTAGTAGGAGAGCACGCCGAAGGAGGAGAAGCCGATCGCTCCGCGCACGTCCGTGACGGCGGCAAGCGCGGCGACGACGGCGCCGACCGTGAGTTCGGCGCGGTGCGGGACGTGGAAACGCGGGTGGACGGCGGCCAGCGCGCGCGGCAGGTGCCGGTCGCGGGCCATCGCCAGCGTGGTGCGCGAGACGCCCAGGATCAGCGCCAGCAGCGACCCGGTCGCCGCGACCGCCGCGCCGAAGCGGACCAGCGGGACGAACCCGGGCACGCCGGCGGCCTTCACCGCCTCGGCCAGCGGTGCCGTCGCGCGACCGAGCCCGTTGCTGCCCAGTACGACCAGCGAGGCGACGGCCACGGCCGCGTAGACGACCAGGGTGATGCCCAGCGCGAGCGGGATCGCCCTCGGGATGGTGCGCGCCGGATCGCGGACCTCCTCGCCCAAGGTGGCGATGCGCGCGTATCCGGCGAAGGCGAAGAACAGTAGACCTGCCGCCTGCAGCACCCCGCCGAACGTGGCGTCCGCACCGACGTCCAGGCGCGCGGTGTCCGCCGTCCCGGAGGTCAGGCAGGCGGTGACGACGGTGGCGAGCACCGCCAGGACCACCGCGACGATCGTGCGGTTCAGCCAGGCCGCCTTCTGCACGCCGAGGTAGTTCACCGCGGTCAGTGCCACCACGGCGCCGACCGCCACCGCGTGCGCCTGGCCGGGCCACACGTACGAGCCCACCGTCAGCGCCATCGCCGCACAGGAGGCGGTCTTGCCGACCACGAACCCCCATCCGGCCAGGTAGCCCCAGAAGTCCCCCAGCCGCTCGCGCCCGTAGACGTACGTGCCGCCGGACTGCGGGTAGCGGGCCGCCAACCGGGCCGAGGAGGTCGCGTTGCAGTACGCCACCACCGCGGCCAGCGCCAGCCCCGGCAGCAGCCCCGAGCCGGCCACATCGGCAGCAGGCGCGAGTGCGGCGAAGATCCCCGCCCCGATCATCGACCCCAGGCCGATCACCACCGCGTCGAACACCCCGAGCTGCCTCCGCAGCCGCGGTCCGCTGCCGACTGCTGGTGACTCGCTCATAGCTGGCTCCCCGGCACGCGCCCGCGTTCGGCAACGGACTCCGATATCGGCAGACGATATATGAGCCGGGTGACGCGTATGCCCACGCATACCGAGACCGACCGGCGGACGGAGCCCGGCCGTCACCGGTGCCGCCCCCATGGGCCGACCCGTCGGACGTCACGCGCTGTCCCGCCTTCGACGGCCCGGGCGGGCAGGCCTGGTACGGCGGCCGACGCTGATCGGCTCGGGGCGGTCAGCAGACGCTCCGTCGCCCTCCCGCGGTGGGACCGCCGAGCGACTGCCGGGCGCGGCCTCCGACGCGGTGAGTGAGCGCCATCGCGTCCTGCTCCGGAACCGGTGCATGCTCCGGTGGCCGCCGAGGTGTCACCGGCAGCGGTGTTCCGCCGAGGATGGCGAGCACGACCTTCCCGTCCACCGTCTCCTCCGCGATGAGCAGGCCGGCCGGTCCGCCCGGCCTGCGGCGGTGGTGGCGCAGCAGATCGAGCACTCGTGCGGAGACCGGAGAGGTCCATGACGGACCGTTCCGGCACGCGCCCGGTGCGAAGAGACGCCTCCGCAGCGCCATGTCCGGCTCGGGGGTGACCGCGTTGGTCACTCCCGAGCCGGCTCGGGGCGAGGGCGTACGACGGCGATGGGGCAGGTGCCGTAGTGGAGCAGAGCGTGGCCCACCGAGCCGAGGGCCAGGCCGTGGAAGCCGCCACGACCACGGGAGCCGACGACTGCGAGATCGGCCCGGTCGGAGGCACGGACCAGCGCGGGCGCGGCCTTGCCCCGGACCAGCTCCGTCTCGATCTCCACATCGGGATACTTCTTGCGAAGGCCGGCCAACTGCTCCTCCACCTCCCGCCGTTGCTCGGCCTCGACGTCCTCCGGAACGAGCTCTCGTTCCGGAGCCTCAGCCGGCACCGGCATCTGCCACACGCGCAGCACCTGCAGCCGGGTGCCGCGCAGGGACGCCTCGTCGAACGCGAACTCCATCGCGCTGACGGAGTGCGGCGACCCGTCGGTTCCGACGACGACCCGGTGATGACCGGTGGTCAGCTGGCCCACCACCACCACCGGGCCATCCGCGTGGCCGGCGACCTGCAGACCGACGGATCCGAACAGCAGGTTTCCCAAGCCCCCCTCGCCGCGTGCCCCGAGAACCACGTTGCGCGCCTGCTTGGACACGGAGCAGAGGACCTCGGACGGTGAACCGGAGAGTTGCTGGCAGCCCACGTCGAGATCCGGATGGCTCTCTCTGACCATCGCCTCGGCCTCGGCCAGGATTGCCGCACCACGCCTGCTTGCGCTCTGCCAACGTCCGGGCGGATGGAACGGAAAGTCCATCTCCCATGCGGGCAGCACGTGGACGATGTAGAGGGGGCAGCCGTGCAATGCCGCGTCGTGCGCGGCCCAGATGAGCGCGCGCAGGCTTCGTTCGAAGCCGTCGTACCCCACGATCACCGGGTCAGTCATCACTACTCCAGCCGGTCGTTCCGCTGTTGACACGAGAGCGCTGACGTGCGGAGCGGCGCATCTCGCTCAGGGCCCGCCGAGTCCTGGCGGACTCCTGACCTGCCGTGGCCGTCGCAGGTGCTCCGCGCGGCCTTCCGCCTCCCTGACCCGCTGTCCCGGACACCCCTTCGGCCGTTCCCCCATTTCCAGGCTCACCCTCTCGAGTCCGGTCCGCCATCCGGTTAGCAGGTGTCCGCGAGGGCCTCGGAAACCAAGCGTCTTCCCTGCGCCTCGGCTGCCAGGGAAGAGGCCTCGGAATCAGGCTTCCGGATCGGCGAGATGGGGCCGAGCACCACCCTGGGAGCGGTCGACGGGTGGCGGGTCGCGCGTGCCGACTGGGGAAGACAGCCGAACACTGCCCCCATGCGTACCTACTGAGCCGAATCGGCGGGCCGAGGACTCACGTGAGGTGCTTGACTTCGCGTAGCAGGTACTGGGGCGGCCGAGACACCTCAACCGTCGCGGCCGCGGACGACGACGACCGGGCAGGGAGCGTGCTGGACGCAGTGCTGACCGACAGAGCCCAGCAGGGCCCCGGTGAAGCCGCCGACACCCCGGTGGCCCACGACCAGCAGTGACGCCCCTTGGGCGGCGACGTCCAGCAGCGCCTGTGCCGCCACCCCCTCCACCGCGTGCGCCCGGATCTCCACCGGTGGCTCGGAGCCCGCGACCTTCTCGATGTTCTCGGCAAGTGCCTTCTGGGCGATCTCGCCGATCTGATTCCGCTGCTCCACGGAGACCACGCTGCCCACCCCGGAGAACGGCGGCTGCCAGGCCATCACCGCCTCCACCACCGCATGGGTCAACCGAGCCTGCCGAATCGCCCAGCGAAGGGCCCGTCTGGACTGCTCGGAGCCGTCCACACCGACGACGATCCTCTTCTCGTGATCCTCTTTCTCGATCATGGTCCCGTCACTCCCTTTCGAAGCTCGGGTCGTCGACGGTGAGCCGTCACACGGACAGCCATGTCAGCGGCGGTGGCACGACCTATGTCCCGTACGGCCCCGAGCGGGATGCACTGCTTGAAGCATCGCCCGTGTCCGGCTGGTCCGCATGCCGGCTTCCCGCCCTCACGGACGGTGTGGAGCAACTCGCCCTCACGCGTGCTCGATCCGGCCGTGGCGCAGTGCTGGACTGTGGTCAGGCGCGTTCCGCAAGGAGGGTGGCGGCGCCTTCGAGAGTGCCCAGACGTGGGTAGTCGTCCTCGTCGAGGCGGCAACCGGTGCGTTCGGAGAGCCGTTCCACCAGGTTGAGGAAGTCGAGTGAGTCGAGTTCGAGGGCTTGGCGGTAATCCGTGTCGGGCCCGATCTCGGTGAAGTCCGCGTCCGGGACGATCTCTGTGATCGCCTCCTGGACGAGTGCGAGCGCCTGGTCGTGGTTCACAGCTCCTCCGGTTTCTGCAGCAACCGGTCGAGGGCGGCCAGGTAGCGTGCGCCGGTGGCGCCGTCGCTGGCTCGGTGGTCGGCGGAGAGAGTGGCGGTGACCACCGGACGGATACCGAGCAGCCCGTCGACGGCCCAGGGCCGCTCGACCACTCTGCCGAGGCCCACCAGGGCGACTTGCGGGGGATAGATGACACCGAGGACGGCCTCGACGCCCTGGTCCCCGAGATTGGTCACGGTGATCGTCGGATCGGTGGTCTCGGAGCGGTGCAGGCGGCCGGACCTGGCGCGGGAGACCAGGTCGCGGAGCCTTGCCATGAGCTCCGGCAGGGTCAGGTCGGTGGCGTCGTGAATGGCGGGGGCGACCAGGCCGCCGCCGCGCAGTGCGACGGCGACGCCGAGGTGGACGGCGGGTGCGGCGGTGAAGTGGTCGTCCGTCCAGAAGCCGTTGAGCTGTGGCACCTCGCGGGCCGCCAGTGCGGCGGCCTTGAGCAGTAGGGCCGTGGGTACCAGCCGTTCGGCCACCGGGAGTTCGCGGTTGCGTTCGTGGAGCCAGCCGATCGCCGCGCCGAGGTCGACGGTGGTGGACAGGTAGTAGTGCGGAATCTCGCGTTTGGACCGGGCCATGAGATCGCCGACCGCCCGTCGCATCGTCTCGTGACGGCCGGTGGCTGCAGCCGGCCGTGCCGTGGCTGCAGACGGGAGCGCGGCTGCGAGCGCGGCTTTGACATCGAGGGCCCGGACGGCACCGCCCGTGCCGGTGCCGGCCACTGCCGCCAGGTCGATGCCGGCCTCCACGGCGAGCCGCTTCGCGAGCGGTGTCGCGCGGACCCGGGTGGCCCCGTCGCCCGTCCCGGGCCGAGCCGGGGGAGTCGGTGGCTTTTCCGGTCGTACGCGTGGGGTGTCGGGGGGTTTGGTGGTGGCGGTCTCGGCGGGAGGTGTCCGGAGCGGTGCGGCGGACGGCGGTTCGGCATTCACATCGGCGCGGGTGATCCGGCCGCCTGGGCCCGTGCCGTGCACGGTGGCCAGGTCCACGCCGCTCTCCTCGGCGAGGTGGCGCACCAGTGGAGAGGTCACCGGCACGCTCGGCTCACTGGTCTGTGTGGCGGGACGAGCCGGTCCGATGACGGCCAGGGACGCTCCGACGGGCATGGTCGTCCCCGGTTCCACCAGCAGGCGGTCGACCGTGCCGTTCTCGAAGCACTCCACCTCGATCGCCGCCTTGGCGGTGTCGACGACGGCGACGATGTCACCCTTGCGTACCTGGTCGCCGGGGTGGACGAGCCATTCGAGTAGCGTGCCCTCGGTCATGTCCGCACCCAGCGCTGGCATCCGGAACTCGGCCATCTCAGCCCACCGCCCGTCGTGCCGCGGCCACGATGTCCGCGGGCTGCGGTAGTGCCGCTTCTTCCAGTTGCCGGGCGTAGGGTACCGGCACCTCTGCTCCGCAGACCCGCTCCACCGGTGCGTCCAGGTCGTAGAAGGCCTGCTCGGTGATGCGTGCGGTGATCTCGGCCGAGAGTCCGCAGGTGCGCCAGCCCTCGTCGATCACGACGGCCCGGTGGGTGCGCCGGACCGAGCCGGTGACGGTGGCGTCGTCCAGCGGGCGCAGGGTGCGCAGATCGACCACCTCGGCGTCGATGTGGTCGGCGGCCAGCTGTTCGGCGGCCTGGAGGGCTTTGCCGAGTGAGCCGCCGTGGGTGATGAGGCTGATGTCGGTGCCGGGGCGGCGGACGGCAGCGCGGTCGATGTCCACCGGCCCTGTGTCGGGCGGCAGGGTGCCGGAGACGTTGTAGAGCGAGCCGTGCTCGAAGATGACCACGGGATCGGGATCGGAGAGGGCCGGAGCGAGCATGTACCGGGCGTCCTCCAGGGTCGCGGGGGCCAGAACCCGGATGCCGGGGATGTGGGCGTAGTAGCCCTCAAGGCTGTGGGAGTGCTGGGCGGCGAGCTGGCGTCCGGCGCCGGTGGACATCCGGATCACCAGGGGTACGGCGACCTGACCGCCGGACATGTGCAGCAGGGTGGCCGCGTTGTTCAGGATCTGGTCGAGGGCGAGCAGGCTGAAGTTGACGGTCATGATCTCGACGATCGGGCGCAGGCCGGCGATCGCGGCGCCGATCCCGGCGCCGACGAACGCCGATTCGGACAGCGGAGTGTCCCGGATACGGGCCGGGCCGAACTCGTCCAGCAGGCCGAGGCTGACACCGAGGGCCCCGCCGTACCGGCCGACGTCCTCGCCCATCAGGAACACCCGCTCGTCCGCCACGAGCGCTTCGCGCAGGGCTTCCCGCACTGCCTCACGGTAGGTCACCGCCTTGCCCGTGGCGGCCTTCCGCGTGGTCACGACGTCCCCCGTGCCGGGCTGTGGACGAAGCGGAGCAAGTCCTCGGCCGGTTCGAGTCCGCCCTGCCTGGCTTGCTCGACGGCCCGGTCCAGTTCCTCGGCGACCTCCTTTTCGAGGAGTTCCACCGAGGTGTCGTCGAAGCCGTTCTCGGTGCGCATCCGCTCCGTGAGCAGGGTGATCGGGTCGCGCTGCTTCCAGCGCTCGATCTCGGCCTTGTCCCGGTAGAGGTCGGGGTCGTACATGGAGTGTGCGCGGAAGCGGTAGGTGCGCAGCTCGAGGAAGTACGGTCCGGAGCCCGCCCGCACGGCCTGTGCGGCGCGCCGGGCGGCGCGCTCGACGGCGAGGACGTCCATGCCGTCCACGGCCCAGGCCACCATGCCGTACGAGGCGGCGCGGGCCGCCAGGTCGACCTGTGCGTGCTCGCGGGCCAGCGGGGTGCCCATGGCGTAGAGGTTGTTCTCGCAGACCAGGAGCAGCGGCAGGTCCCAGAGGGCGGCCAGGTTGGCGGTCTCGTGGAACTCGCCCTCGGCCACGGCACCGTCACCGAAGAGGCAGCACACCAGTTGCTCCCGCTCGCGCAGCAGGTCGGCGAGGGCCAGGCCAGCGGCGACGGGTAGTCCGCCGGCGACGATGCCGTGGCCGCCGTAGAAGCGGCGGTCCGCGTCGAAGAGGTGCATCGACCCGCCGCGTCCCCGGCTGCAGCCGGTCATCCGGCCGAGCATCTCGGCGAAGACCGCCTCCGCGGGGATGCCCCGGGCGAGTGCGTGACCGTGCTCGCGGTAGGTGGTGACCACGGCGTCCTCGGGGGTGAGTGCCTGGTGAACGCCGACCGAGACGGCCTCCTCACCGATGCACAGGTGCACGAAACCCCGGATCTCGCCCGCGCTGTACATCTCCACGCAGCGTTCCTCGAACCGGCGGATTCGCAGCATCTCCTTGAGCAGGCCGAGCCGGTGTCCGGTGTCCGGGCCGGGAGGGCGTGTCCTGGTCCGGCGCTCCTTGGCGGTGGTACGAGGGGTCATTGCGCCTCCTCCAGGGCTGAGACGTCGCCTTCGGGAAGGCCCAGTTCGCGGGCGCGCAGCAGCCTGCGCATCACCTTGCCGCTGCGGGTCTTCGGCAGATGCTGGTCGAAGGCGATCTCTCTGGGCGCGATCGCGGGGCCGAGCCTGCGGCGGGCGAAGGCGGTGATGTCCCGAGCCAGTCGGGTGTCGGGGTCGTAGCCCGGTTTGAGTGAGACGAAGGCCTTGACGACTTCTCCGACGACCGGATCGGGGCGTCCGATCACCCCGGCCTCGGCGACGGCGGGATGCTCCATGAGGGTGCTCTCGACCTCGAAGGGGCCGATCAGGTGCCCGGCGGACTTGATCACGTCGTCCGCCCGGCCGACGAACCAGTAGTAGCCGTCGGCGTCGCACCTGGCGATGTCGCCGGTGAGGTACCAGCCGTCGGCGAAGCAGGCCCGGTACCGCTCCTCGGCGTGGAGGTAGCCGCGGAACATCGACGGCCAGCCGGGGCGCAGTGCCAGTTCGCCCTCCGCGCCCGGCTCGTCCAGGACGTGGACCCGCCCACCTTCGACCAGAGCCCG
Source organism: Kitasatospora sp. NPDC001175 (assembly GCF_053598215.1). NCBI lineage: Bacteria > Bacillati > Actinomycetota > Actinomycetes > Kitasatosporales > Streptomycetaceae > Kitasatospora > Kitasatospora sp. NPDC001175. Next base: position 13,995 of record NZ_JBSFJU010000017.1, read on the forward strand.
TCCGTCCCGTCCTCGTTCCAGGACCCCGGCCTGCACCCCGGGCAGAGGACGTCCCATGGATCCCGGGCGGATCTCGGTCCCGGCGAAGTTGGCGATCATGATGCAGCCGGTCTCGGTCTGCCACCAGTTGTCGTGGATCGGCAGGCCTAGGATCTCCTGACCCCACCGCACCGCCTCCGGATTGAGGGGTTCGCCGACGCTGGCGATGAACCGGAGCGCGGACAGGTCGAAGGACCTGGGAAGGTCGGGCGGCCTGCCGCGCGGGCTCACCCGCATCAGCATCCGGATCGCGGTCGGCGCGGTGTACCAGACCGTGACCCGTTCCGAGGCGAGGACGTCGTACCAGCGGCGGGCGTCGTACTCGCCCGCGTCGACGACGAGGGTGACGCCGTGGGTGAGCGGGGCGATGATGCCGTACGAGGTGCCGGTGACCCAGCCGGGGTCGGCGGTGCACCAGAAGACGTCCTCCGGGCGCAGGTCGAGCGCGAAGCCCGCGGTGGCGTGGTGGGCGACCACCGCCTCGTGCACGTGGATCGCGCCCTTGGGGGTTCCGGTGGTGCCGCTGGTGAAGTGGAGCAGCGCCATGTCCTCGGGGTCGGTGTCCGGGATCGTGAACTCCTCGGAGGCATCCGCGAGCAGGCCGTCGAAGGATTCGGTGCCCGGCTGCGGGTCGGGGGACGGGCCGACGATCAGCACGTGCTCCAGTTCCGGCAGCCGGTCACGCCGCCCGGCCACCTTGCGGCGGTAGAGCTCGTCGGTGGTGACCAGCACCTTCACTTCTCCCAGGCGCAGCCGCTCCTCGACCGGCGCCGGTCCGAAGGCGGGGAAGAGGGGGCAGAAGACGGAGGTGTTCTTCAGCGTCCCGAGGACCGATGTGTACAGCTCCGGGCAGCGGCTCAGCAGTGACGCCACCCGGCTCCCGCCACCGACGCCCAGGGCCCGCAGTACGTTGGCGAAGCGGCTGCTTCGCCGGGCCAGTTCGGTGTACGTGATTGCGGTGACCGTGCGGTCTGCGGCGATGCAGCGAAGCGCGAGCCGGTCTCCGTGGCCTGCTGTCACGTGGCGGTCGACGGCCTCGTGGGCGATGTTCAGGCCCCGGCCGCCGGGCAGCCCGTCGAGCTGTTGGCGGGCCTGTTCCCAGGAGAAGGTGAGCCGCCCCCGCTGGTAGTCGGTCAAGCGGGTTGGTACGGCGGCCGTACCGGATCCCGTGAGGCTCTCGCTGTCCACGGCGGCTCCTTCCGACCGGAGGGTTGCTTCGAACCGTCCCTGGCTCCGTACTCGCCCTGTGGTGTCGCGGCCACGACCGGCTGGGAAGATGCGGTCCCCGGGCCACCCTCTCCGTCTCATCCTGCGACGCGGCGACGGTGGCCGCCATGAGGGGGACGGGGCCGGAAGGGGCCGAGTGACGCGGTGCGGCCGGAGCGTAGCGGGACTCGCGTCGTGCTCCACGGGGCCACGGACGACGGCCTGCCCGTGCCGGCACGGCTCGGCTCCGGGTGACTCCGGCCCGTTCCGGGTCAGCCGATCTGTTCGAGCGTGAGGCCGCCCTACGGGCGAGGAGCGAGGAGATCGGTCCTCGCTGGGGCTGGCTGGATCCTCAAGGTCAGGGGTCACTCGGTGGGTGTGATCAGGCCGTAGTGCCCGTCGTACCGGCGGTAGAGGACGTTGCCCCGCCCGGTGGCGTCGTCGGCGAAGAACACGAACGGCTGCCCGAGTGCGTCCATCCGGCGTTTCGCGTTGACGAGGTTCAGCCGGGGTGCGGGGGCCGAACTGATGGTCAGCGGGATGGCGGCAGCGCCGAGCCGCTCCGGGCGCGGGTGCACCTGGGCGAGCCGGTAGCCGGTCGGCGCCGCGCGGTAGAGGACGCTGTCCTCGCCGGTGGTGAGGTCGGTGAACAGGCGGAAGCCGTAGTCCATGGTGTCCATCGCGAAGGCAGCCTGGTCGGGTGTCTCGCGCGGGAGGGAGAACGACTTGTGCCGGACCACCTCGCGCAGCTCCGCCGGGTGGGGGCAGTGGTGGGGGCGGTGCACGGGCTCCGTCCGGAGCAGCCGTTCGTACTCGCCGGCCTCCGGCACACCTCCCCGTTGGGACTCCAAGTGCCGACTCACCCGGGCGAGTTGCAGAACGATTCGCTCGCGCAGCAGGCCGACGGCCTCGCTCATGGTCTCAGCGGCGACCTGGGCGCGGGCGCGGCGGCCGTTGACGTCGAGATTGGCCTGGGCGAGGCAGGGCCGCTCGACGGTGGGGTCGTCCATCCGGGTGAGCCGGATCCGGACGGACAGCACGGGCTCGCGCGTCTCCTCGACCAGAGCGAGCACGGTACTGCGGGCGACCTCCGCCGTTCCGGGCGGCAGGTCACCATAAATCTCGACCCGGACCTCGGGCGTCTGCCCGGTCATGGGCTTGTTCACCATCGGATCTCCTAGCCACGCTCCGCCCGTTCGATCAGGACCGGCCGACCGGGCCCGGCGGGCGATTGCCCGGCCTGTGCCCCGGGCGGCAGCTGCACGGTGGCCGGCCGTCGAGCGAGAGCCTGTCCCTTCACCAGACTGTCAGGCGATCGAGGCAAAGGCATCGGCTGAACGCCTCTGTTCATGGGGCCGGGCGGCCCAAGCCGACGGGGCTGAAGGACACCGCGATTCCAACGGGCCGGGCGGGACAATGGGAGGCCGGAGTGCCGTGAGGCGGCACGGTGGACATGGCGAGGCCCTGGAATCGCGGTTCACGCCGGTTTCCCGGGAGACACCTGTGAGGCGACCGGGTCCGGCAGGCCGGCGACGACTTCGGCGCCGTCGCGCGATCATCCCTCAGGCTCCGAGGCTGGAGGCACGTACGGGCGTCCGAGGTTTCAGCTCTGATCACGCGTCACCGGGCCGGTGGATGTGGACCTGTTGGCAGGAGGCTCGGCGCCGGCGGACGCACCGCGTCTACCGGCGCCCGTTCTGGCGTTGGCGGGGTGTGTTGCGGCCTCAGGTACCGCGGGTGATCTCAACCCGCCGTGGCTGCTTCTTCTCCGCTTTGGGCAGGGGCGCCTTCACGGTCAGCACGCCCTTGTCGTAGCTGGCGGTGATGTCCCCCTCCTCACATCCTTCTGGGAGCCGGATGCTGCGCGTGAAGGAGCCGTAGTGGAACTCCGAACGATGCTTCTCCGTCTTCTCCTCGCGGCGTTCGGCGTGGACGGTCAGCACGCCCCCTTCGACGGTGATCTCGACGTCCTTCGCCGGGTCGATCCCCGGCAGCTCGGCCTTGATGACGTAAGCGCCCTCCTCCTCGCTCTCCTCGACGCGGATGATGTGCTCTTCCGGGGAGATACGCAGGTCGAAGGGGAAGTCCTCGAGCAGGTCCGGGAACGAGGGCCACCAGTGGGCACGCCTGCGGAGCAGTTCACCGGCCATCGTCGTCCTCCTTACACGATTGACCACTTCCTTCATCCTGCGGTGCGGGGCCAGGCTCCGCGATCGGACGAGTCGAGATCTCCACCGAGGAGAACTTGCAAGTACTCGCCCTCACCACCGCCCGCGGTTCCGGGTGATCCACCGGTCGGGGCCGGACACGAATGGCACGCTGATCGCATCGAGACCACGGAGTTCCACTGGGGCGATCGAGGTGGGGCTATCGCGAATCTGCGTACGACGCGATCCACCCGTAGGCCATTACCTGGAGGCCGTCCGCCGTGGCTGGGCGGCGGGGAAGTGGTGAGGTCCATCCCATTCCCTTCCGCCCAGGTGGCTCTTCGCGGACGATGGATGGCTCCGGCCCGTTGCCGGGAGCAGCGATCAAGCGAAAGTCGGTCGACCATGGGTGAGCACGTGCACGTACGCCTGCGCCACGGACTTGACGTGAACGAGCAGGGCGAGCTGGTGGAGCACCTCCGCTGCGGCTGCGGCGAGGTATGGAGCAGGACCCACCGGGTGGAGGATGGCGAAGCCGAGCGGTGAGCCACCGCTCGGGTTCGCCGGAGGTCAAGTCGGTTCCGGGCCGGCCGGGAAGCGGGTGAGGCGCGCGACGCCTGTGGTCAGTGTCGGCCGGATGTCGGCACGGTGACGACCGGGCAGTGGGCGCGGTGCAGCAGGCCGTGTGGGACGGATCCGAGCCTCATCCCGGTGAAGCCGCCCCGGCCTCGGCGTCCGACGACGACCGCCAGCGCATGCTCGGAGGCCCTTGCCAGTTCCTCGACAGGGTGACCACGCACCACCTGGCGGCTCACCGTGACGTCCGGATGCCGCTCCGCCCGTTCGGCCATCGTTTCGAAGAGCAGGCGACGGCACTTCTGGAGTGCGAGGACCTCGTCCGCGGAGTCCAGCAGTGTGGGTTCCCAGACCCAGAGTGCATGAAGGTCCGCGCCGCGTACGGCGGCGGTTTCGAAGGCGTAGTCCACGGCAGCCTCGGAGGCACGGCTGCCGTCCGCCCCGACCACGAGGTACGGCGACCGGCAGACCGCGTCCTCGGGCTCCAGCACCACCACGACCGCGCAGGCGGCCTGGGCGCTGACCGGCACGGCCACCGAGCCGCCGCTCAGGAACTCCTCCAGCCGGTTCAGCCGCCGGGAGCCGAGAACGACCAGCTGCGCCTCCTCGGACTGCCGGCACAGCACCTGCGCAGGGGCGCCCTCCAGCAGGAAGGCGGCGACGTCGAGGCCGGGATGCCGCCCAGTGGCGAAGGCGACGGCCTCGTCGAGGGCCTCCTCGCCGGGGCTGCACCCGGACTTTCGGGACACGACGCCGTCGAAGCCGCCCAGACCCAGGCGAAACGGCGATTCCGCGTGCACCATCCGCAGCGGTGCCCGGCGGCGTACGGCCTCGTCGGCGGCCCAGGCGAGCGCGGGCTGCCCCGGGTGCCTGGCGTCCACGCCGAAGACGACGGGACGGGACGCTTCAGGATTCGTCATCGCTCCTCCAACCGACAGCCGTCCACCCGGTCTCACCTGCACAGTACGGACGTCCGTGCCTCGGTGCCTTCGCGGACAGGGCCGAGCGATCCGACCCGGCGGTCGTGACCTGCTGAAGCGCGCCCGGACCGACGATCGTGCTATGGGAACGACCGTCCGTGAGCTGCTGCGGGGCCGCCGCCGCAGACGGGCGCGCCGCGCCTTCCGTAGTGGGTGAAGGGGTACGAGGCTGCGGGCCGGGTGTGACGTGTCCACGCCCGTGCGCCTTCCGGTGGACTGCGGGCGTGGCCGGGTGTGGCAGGTGCGGCCCGCGTGACCCCGCTCGCCCCACAGGGGCCGGCGCCAGGCGCAGATAGCGACACGCCCGGCTCTCACCGTTGCGATCGAAATCCACTCATATCGACGCTTGTCATCGCCCTCTCATCCTGGCATCAGCCGCACCGCCCGGCCTGGTCGGCCGTGATCGCCAACCCGCTGCTCGGGAGCATCCCGGCCCCGCACACTTCCCACTCCGCTGCCCGCGAGTTCCTACAAGCGGGGTAGATCGAGCAGTTCGCGCAGACGCCCGGCGACCGCCCTCTCGTCCAGCCCCAGCAACGGAGTGATGCCCAACTTGTGGCGGCAGGGCGCCCGCTCACCACCGCTGCGTCCTGGCCCGCCGCAGCCTGGCACGCCCCGAGGAGATCGCCTACTACCTCGGCTTCGCCCCGACGGGGGCTTCCGTCGCCGAGTTGGTCCGTGTGGCCGGCTCCCGCTGGGCCATCGAGGAAGTGCTTCCAAGCTGCCAATAACGAGTGCGGCCTGGACCAGTACGAGGTCCGCCGCTACGTGGGCTGGTACCGCCACATCACCCTGGCCATGCTCGCTCACGCCTTCCTCGCGGCGATGACCGCCCACGCCCTCGAAAAGGGGAGCCGAAGGAACGGTCCCAACAGCCTCGTTCCCCTCGCCGTGGCAGAAGTGCGACGGCTTCTGGACCTTGCCCGTTCCCAGGCGGCCCGGCTCCAGTTCCGGTGCTCGTCGTGTGCCCGGGTTCATGTGGTGGCGTCCGGGTAGCGTAGGAGGGCGCCGAGACCGTCGTGCAGGGGCAGTTCCTCGCGGGGGATGACGATGAGTTCCGCGCCGGTGCCGACGATCGTGCGGATGAGTGCGGCGTCGGCCGGTTCCTCCCAGGAGGATTCGACGCCGAGATACCTCAGTTCGCCCTGGGTCAGGCCGATTTGCTTGGGGGTGAGGCCGACCCACAGCCGCTGGTGCAGGTCGAACGGGTCGTTGATCAGGACGGCTTCGGCCTGGCCCCGGCGCAGCGCGGCGACGGTGTCCGCGAGCCCTTCGGTTGCGCCGCTGTGGCGGGCGCGGCGGGCCAGGAAGCGCTCGACGGAGGCGTGGTCGCGTGCGGACAGGCGGCCGTGGAAGAGGTGGTCGAGTTCGTCCTCCAGCAGGGCGCGTTCGGGTTCGGCGTCCCAGCCGTCGCTGTCGATGCCGACGAGCCGCTGCCGCAGGCGCTTGGGGAGTTCGCGGGCGAGGGTGTTGCGGGCCCAGTGGTCACCGGACAGCACGATCGCCTCGGCGCCGCTGTGATCGGCCAGGTCGGCGAGCTGGACTGCGACCTCGGCGGCGGTCTGCCGCCAGTTGTCGGCTGGCACCCGTCGGCGGGTGCGGTCCTCGGGCGCCACGCGGGTGGAAGGCCATCGTCCGGCCTGCAGGTCCACCTCGAACTCGGCTTCTCCGGGCGTGGTTTGGGGCTGGGCGACGCGGTGGACCGCGGCTGCCACGTACGGGATGTCCGGGGCGTGCTGCATGGCGAGTGGCATGGCGTCGGGCAGCATCGTGTATCGGGCGGTGTCCCGGGCGGGAGGTTCGGGCAGTTCCTCGGCGAGGGCGAGTCGTCCGTGTGCGGCGAAGATGGCCTGACCGTGCTGACCGGGCAGGTCGCGGTCGGTTCCCACGAGGCGGGTGACGGTGCTGGTGGTGGCCATGTCGGCGCCCTGGGCGGCCAGTTCGGCCTGCAGGTGACGGCGGCGCAGGTCGATGGCCCGGTCGGGGTCGTCCAGGTCGCGCGAGGTGTCGACGTAGGCGCAGGCGTAGGGGCCCTGTCGTGCGTACAGCGGGCCGAGGAAGGTCAGTTGCATGAGCGGCTCCCTGAGGTGTCTAGAGCCTTTGGGAGAGTAGGAGTTCATGTGCCTGGCGGGCGGCGCGGGCCGGCCGTTCGGGGTCGGGCTCCTGGTCGGGAATCTCTTCCAAGCCCTGGATGAGGGCGCGGATCGCCTGGCCGAGGGCCTGGACCCGGGCTTCCAGCGTTTCCAGGCGCTCGACGGCGCTTTCGAGGTCGCGGCCGGGAGGGTGGGGACCGGCTGCCGGTGTCTGCTGTGTGGTGTGCTCGGTCATTGTCGGCTCCTGGGGGGAGAGCGCGGGGTCACTCGGCGGGTGTGATCAGTCCGTAGTGGCCGTCGTAGCGGTGGTGGAGGTTGTTGCCGTGTCCGGTGGTGTCGTTGGCGAAGAAGACGAATGGAAGGCCGGTGGCGTCCAGCCGTTTCTTCGCCTCGGCCGGGTTCGTCAGGGGTGCGGGAGTGGGGCTCATGGCCAGTGGCACGGCGACGGTTCCGAGCTGTTCGGGACGCGGGTGGAGCTGGGCGAGCCGGTAGCCGGTCGGCTTCGCGCGGTAGATGACGCTGTCCTGGCCGGTGGTGAGGTCGGTGAAGAGGTGGAAGCCGTAGTCCATGGTCTCCATCTCGAAGGCGGCCTCGTCGGGCGTTTCACGGGCGAGGGAGAAGGACTTGTGCCGGATGACCTCGCGCTCCTCCACTGGGCGTGGGAAGTGGTCGGGCCGGTGGGTGGGTTCCTCTCCGTGCCGCCACTCGTGTTCGCCGGCCTTCGGAGCTCCTCCCCGCTGGGCTTCCCAGTGGCGGCGCAGCCGGGAGACCCGGAGGGTGAGGCGGTCGCGGAGCAGGTCGACGGCCTCGGTCATGCTCTCGGCGGCGACGTGGGCCCGGGCGGGGCGGCCGTTGACGTCGAGGTTGGCCTGGGCGAGGCAGGGCCGTTCGGTGGCGGGGTTGTGTGTGCGGGTGAGCCGGATCCGGGCGAACAGCACGGGTTCGCGGACCTCGTCGAGGAGGGCGAGCACCTTGGTACGGGCGAGTTGCACCGTACCTGGCGGCAGGTCGCCCCGGGCCTTGACCTCGATTTCGGGCTTCTGGTGGGTTACGGGGTCGTTCACCACGGTTCTTCTCCGATCGAAGGCACGGTCGCGGGGCGTCCGGTGTATCGGGTCAGGCCCCCGATGCCCTGGGCGGGAGTGCCGGGGATGCCGGGTTCGAGGACTCGCACCCCGGCGCCGGTGAGCAGCGCGGTGCGGATGGCGACATCGGCCAGTGACGCCTCGACGAGTGGCCCGGTCTCCGGTGCGAACGCGGTACTGAGCTCCGCGATGTCAGTGGGGCCGGGCCCGAACCAGGCGGTGCGGCGGGCGGCGGGGTCGTCGGTGATCAGGAGGGTGCGCAGCTGCCCGTCGGCGAGGGCGCGCACGGTGGCGTAGATGCCCTCCACGGCGTGTCCGCGGGGCGAGAGTTCCTCGGCGTACCTGCTCACCAGTGCCGTGGTCTGATCGTGTCCGGCGCGGTGGGTCTCGGCGTCGACCTGGGCCATGCGTTCGGGTGCGGCGCCGTCCGGGCTGCGGCTGCCGCTGACCGGGTGGATCGAGACCTCCTGCTGGATCCGGGTGGGAAGGTGCTTGGCGAGGTACTGCCGGGCGCGGACATCGCCGGCCAGCATCAGTACGTGCGCGTCCACCTCGGCCAGCGCTGTGCCGAGTGCCTGTGCGACCTTGACGGCGTTGTGCTCCCAGGAGTCCTCGGCCCTGCGCTGGTAGCGCATCTGGGACATACCGCCGGGCTGGTTGCGCTCGATCTCGTCGTCCGGACCGGTGACCGTGCGGCAGGTTGCTTCGGTGGCGCCCGTCGGGTAGAGCTGCAGATCCGCGCCGGTGCGGTCGACCACGGCGACCACGTGGGCGGGGTGGTCCTGGCGCCAGGCCAGCAGCGGCAGCAGATGCGGCAGCGGCCCGTGCAGAGCCAGGTCGGCCTGCTCGCAGCCGGGCAGCACGGCCGAATGCAGTACCTCGCCGCCCGCGGCGAAGGCTGCCAGCACGCCGGAGCCGGGCCGCGCGGACAGGAAGACCCGGGTGAGGGCGTCCAGGTCGTCGACCTCGGCACCTTGGGCGGCGAGCTCGCGGAGGCGGGCCTGCCAGCGTTCCTCCGTGTCAAGGCCCAGCTCCGGGCGCGCTTCGAGATCGAAGTAGACCGACAGGAAAGGGCCGGGCGCGGCGAACAGCCCGCGCAGGGCTTCGGTGCGGGTCTCGGTTCCGGTGGTCATGAGAGCCCTCCTTGAAGAGGGATGCGGAAGATCATCGGCGATCTCGGTGGATCAGGCCCGGGCGGCACACTGCCCAGGCAGTGCTCAGCGAAGGCACGAGGCCGGCGTGTTACCTGCTCTCCCTTCGGCAGCCGATCCCGGGCCGTGCGGCTGGTGTCAGGCGTGGAGGGCGCTTGCAGGCTCACGACCCTGCACTCCCGGGACCACGACGACCGGGCAGGTCGCGTGCTGCACGCAGTGCCGGCTCACCGAGCCGAGCAGGGCGCCGGCGAAGCCGCCCAGGCCCCGGCTGCCCAGGACCAGGAGATCGGCACCGCGTGAGCGCTCCAGCAGCACCTCAGTGGCGTTGCCGGGCACTGAGCTCTGCCGGATCTCCACCTGCGGTTCCGGCCCGGCAACGTCCTCCACCGTGTCGGACAGTACCTTCTCGGCCGTGTGGTCGAGCTGCGGATCTCGCTTGGTCATGGCCCAGCCGTAGACCGTCGGATAGATCCAGGCGATCACGGCGTCCACGACGGCCCCGGTGAGCCGGGCCTGCTCGATCGCCCACCGAAGCGCCTGCTTCGAGAGCTCCGAGCCGTCCACACCCACCACGATCCGGTGCTCCGATCCGACCGTGCCGCCCATGTCGCGCCTCCTTCCGTCCTGTCATCACCACCGTGCCAGCCGGCCCGGCCGGGCCCAAGGTCCGGTCGCCTCCCCGGGCTGGGCCACCTGGCCCTGTCGCGTGGCTTCTCATGATCAGACGGACGGCGGCAGGGCTCTGGACGGCGCCGCATCGCGCTGGTGAAGGTGCCATGAGGCCGGTCCTCGCCGTGTTCTCCGAAACCGCCGAAAGGGCAAGGAAGTTGAAAACCTGACCAACCGGCTCGTGGGCCGCATCGCCGTCCCGCTGGTGGCACGCCTGCGCCCCGGAGCTCGCCCCGGCGTTGACCGCAGGTAGCGCCGGCGGCCCATGCCGCCCGCTGAGGCCAGGACCTCGGACGGGGAGCGACGGCGACCAGCGTCAGCTGAGTGCCCCAGGCCTGCCGACTGCTCGGTTCGCAAGCCGTCGGTCGCCACGGCTGCGGCGAGCTGTGTGAACCGGGGCCACGAACGCGACCAGCACGGCCGGCACCGCGATCTCCGCCAGCGCTCGGCGGCTTCCAAAGCCCGCGTAAGGAGCGCGGCGGTTCGGCCCGGCCGTCTGGAGTTGGCGGGCGGTGGGCCTGTTCAGCCCGTGACGTCCAGCTCGGTATACATGCCGGCCCCGTAGTGGCCGGGGAGATTGCACAGCAGTTCGTAGCGGCCGGGCGTCAGCGTGAGCGTGGCCCAGCCTGTCGCGCCCGAGATGATGCCGTCGCCCGCCCCGGCGCCGCAGCTGCGCGATACCTCGCCCAGGCTGCTGGCCTCATCGATCCGCCCGTCGGTACCGCTCGGCCGTTCTCCCACGGCCTGGCCGTCAGGCAGCGGCAGCACGACCACCTCGTGGGTGAGGGCTCCGGCGTTGAACACGCGCAGCGACACCGTGCCGACGGCAACCGTGCCCGGATGGGCGCGCAGCCACATCATGCCCATGCCGTGCCACCGGGGGGTGTTGTCCTGAGGGAGGCGACCGTGTGGGCCCATCATCCCGCCCATGTCTCCGGCGGTCACATCCACCACGTGGCCCGGTAGCGATGGCGGGGCGCACCCGGGACCTTTCGCCATCCGGCCGGCCGAGGCGGGACCGCGGAAGGCGCCGGGGGCGGCGAGCAACAGCGTCGTGAAGATGCCCAGGACCAGGGCCGCCAGCACCCCGACAACGGCCAGTCGCAGGTCATGACGCGCTGTCACCGGTGCTCCCGCAACAAGGTGAGCCGGCGCTTGTACTCGTCCCCGTCGATCTCCCCGCGAGCGAATCTCTCGGCGAGCAGTTCCTCAGCTCGCCGGTGGCCCCGTTCGGGCTCGCCCGGCGGGGGCGGGCCAGGCTGCCGGCCGTGACGGATGCCGGTCAGGTAGTGGACTAGCGCGATGACACCGGCGATCACCAGCGCCCAGAGCAACACCATCATCACGAGCATGACCAACCAACCGCCCCAACCCCAGCCGCCGTCGTACCACATCATGCCGATCGCCTTCCCACGGCCGATGACACCATCGGTTTCCCCTCATCCAGAGTGGCGCGGGACCAGCGGCGACCGGCAGGGACATCGGCCTCGCCCTTGGGGCCGAACGGCCCAGGCAGCAGGGCGATGACTATTGCCCCCAGCTGGTCCAGGCCGAGAGGGAGAGAACACCGCTGTAGCCGTTGCTCTCCGGATCGGCCTGCTTTCCGACGCCCCTGTACGGCCTGGGGCGGTTCGACCCCGGCCGTCGGGTTGCTGGTGGCCTCACAATCCGGGAGGGCATGGAAGTCCGGCGCGGCGAGGAACGCGGCTGCTGACCCTCGCCGCGTAGTACGCCGTCGTCTACGCGCTCGCCGGATCCGATCTGCTGGCCCACCCTTGCCAGTACGCTCCCGGACGGCCCGATCATCTCGGCCCGAAGGCCCCTGGCCGGAGCACCGGCCGGTGCGGTCTCCTGGAGAGGGGTCACCCGAAGCGAGCGGAGCGCACGGTGAACCGACGGCAGGCAGGGCGACCAGGAGAGCGAGTGGCACCGGCTCCCGCCCGGCAGTGGCTGGCGCCGGTGCTGCTCGGCTTTACCGCCGCCGCCCTGATCGCGGGCGGTAGCGCGTGGCTGGCAGACGCGTGGACACTCGCGGACACGTGCTGGGCTGTGGGTACGGTCGCGGCGATCATGCCGTCCGTGGCGTGGGTGGTCGCCGCGCTGCGACGCGGCAAGGCCGGGGTCGACCTGATCGCTGTTCTCGCTCTTGCGGGCACGCTGGCCACCGGCGAGTACCTGGCCGGCGCGCTGATCGCCCTCATGCTCGCCACCGGCCGCTGGCTGGACGCGGCGGCCGAACGCCGTGCCTCCCACGACCTGCGCCACCTGCTGGAGCACGCCCCGCGGTCCGCGCGGCGCCGCACCGGGGGCGAGGTGCGGACCGTTCCGCTGAGCGAGGTTCGGGTGGGTGACCTGCTGGTGGTTGGACCGGGCGAGGTCGTCCCGGTCGACGGGCGGATCGAGGGCCACACCGCTGTTCTGGACGAGTCCGTTCTGACCGGCGAGTCCCTCCAGGTCGAACGCGTCGCGGGCGAGAGGGTGCGCAGCGGTGGCGTCAACGCGGGCACCGCCTTCGAGTTGCGGGCCGAGGCGACCGCGCGGGACAGCACCTATGCGGAGATCGTGCGGCTGGCCGAGCAGGCAGGTGCCGAGGCCGCGCCGGTGGTCCGGCTGGCCGACCGGTACGCCGCCTGGTTCCTGCCGCTGTCGCTGGCGGTGGCCGGCCTGGCGTGGCTGGTCAGCGGCTCGGCGGTGCGGGCGGTGGCCGTGCTGGTGGTCGCGACCCCCTGTCCGCTGTTGCTGGCCGCGCCGGTCGCGATCGTCTCCGGTCTGTCCCGGGCCGCACGGCAGGGCGTGGTGATCCGCGACGGCGCCGCGCTGGAGACCCTCGGTCGCGCCCGCACCCTGGTCCTGGACAAGACCGGCACCCTCACCGCCGGGCGCCCCCGCGTCATCGATGTCGCCGCCGCCCCCGGTCACACGCCCGCCGAGGTCCTCACCCTGGCCGCCTCCGTCGATCAGTTCTCCCCTCACGTCCTCGCCCACGCCATCACCGACGAGGCCCGCGCTCGCGGACTGCCACTCGTCCAGGTCGATGACGTCACCGAGGTACCCGGCCGCGGCGCGGCCGGACGGGTCGACGGCACTGCCGTGACCGTCGGCCGGCGCGGGCACGACGACACGCCGCTGCCCGGTTGGGCACGTGCCGCCGACAACCGGGCCACTCTCGACAGCGCCGCAGTCGCCTGGCTCGGCAAGGGCGACACGCTCACCGGAGCGATCCTGCTGCGCGACCCGCTGCGCCACGACGCCCCGCGCACCCTGCGCCGGCTGCGCGAGGCCGGCATGGAACGTCTGCTGATGCTCACCGGCGACCGGGCGGAGCCGGCCCGTGAGATCGCCGCAGTCCTCGGCCTCGACGACGTCCACGCCCGGCAGACCCCGGCCGACAAGGTCGCCGCCGTCCGCGCCGAACGCGAGCGGGCGGTCACCGTCATGGTTGGCGACGGTGTCAACGACGCCCCTGCCCTGGCCGCCGCCGACGTGGGCGTGGCCATGGGCGCCCGGGGCTCCAGCGCCTCCTCCGAGGCCGCCGACATCGTCCTCACCACCGACCGCGTCGACCGTCTCGCCGACGCCGCCGGCATCGCGGTGCGCGCCCGGCGCATCGCCGTGCAGAGCGCCCTCGGCGGCATGCTGCTGTCCCTCGCCGCGATGGCCGCCGCCGCCTTCGGCCTGCTACCGCCAGCCGCCGGCGCCCTGCTCCAGGAAGCCATCGACGCCGCCGTCATCCTCAACGCCCTGCGCGCCCTACGACCTGACCGGACCGCCCTGCCCACCATCGAACCGGCCACCGAGCAGCTCCTGCAACGCTTCGCGGCCGAGCACGACGACCTGCGTGCGGTCATCGAAGCCGTCCGCGAAGCCGCCGACCACCTGACCGACGCCACCGGCCCGCAGGCCCTGGACTCAGTCCGACAGATCGACCGACTTCTCACCGACCGGCTCCTGCCGCACGAACTCGCCGAGGAGCACCAGCTCTACCCGGCCCTCGCCCCCGCCCTCGGCGGGCCGGAGGCCACCGCCACGATGAGCCGCGCCCACACCGAGATCCACCGCCTCGCCCGCCGCATCGCCACCCACCTGCAACTCGCCGACGCCAACCACGGCCGCCTGCGCGACGAACAGCTCGACGACCTGCGGGCCTGTCTCTACGGCCTCCACAGCGTGCTTCGCCTGCACTTCGCCCAGGAAGAGGAGAACTACTTCTCGCTCGCACACTGACCGAACGGAGAAGTCGGGGGTGGGCGAGTCGACCACTCCGATACGGTCCGACACCGTCCGGCTGGGCTCCCGGCGGGGAACCACCTGGAAACGGGGTGGTCACCGATCCGTTCAGCCGAGGCCCTTGCGGGCGGTGCGGAACACCTCAGCGTGGGCGGCCTCGTCGGCGCCCGTGACCACGGGCTTCGGAGTGTCGTCGGCCTCCAGCAGGCCAGTCGCCGTGATCGCCTTCATCGTGGAGCTGGGTGCGGTGGCGCCGTCGGACGCACAGCGAGACGCGATGCGCATGGCTCGCCAGTAGCAACCCGAGCGTTCTCACCTGGGCCGACGCCGTCCGCCAGCCGGATACCGGACCACGTCCGCTCCTCCGCTCGTGCAACACGCACCGGCGCCGAGTGGCATGCCGCTTCCGGCGTAATGGGCGGTTCGGGAAGCCGCACCATGCCACGCTGTGGTCTGGTTCGATCGCGGTCGTGTCGGGAGGCCAGGTGCACCGCTCGTGGGAGGGAACGCCTACGCGGATCCAGCGTGACCGCAGAGGCGAAGCGGCGCCTTCAGCGCGGAGGCCGTCCCCACGCCGTCAAGTGAACCGGACCGTGCTCGCCGAGGCATCGGCACCTCCGCAGCCCCCGCCGGGCACGATCCTGCGGGAGCCGGTAGCGGGATCGTTCGACGCGAGACGATGGGAGGGATGCGAAGGCGCGTCCATCCAGATCAGCGCCGAGCCCCGCCGGCCTGGAGGCGTCGAGATCGGCTACGAGGCCACCGGTCGCCGACGATGACGGGGGAACGGGGCGACTCCCAGAAGCCACACGTCCCCGAGGTGCGCCTGCGACTGGGCGTCGAGCTGGAGCAGATCGCCGAGCAGCTCAAGTCACTGGCCCGCGCCCAGGACCAGATGAGCGCCCTGTACGAGGCCGTCCTCAGCCGGGACGTCGACCTGTCCATCATGCTGCGACTGATCGTCGCCACCGCGATGGACCTGGTCGGCGCCCGCTACGGTGCGCTCGGCGTGCTCGACGAGCAAGGCAAGCACCTCGCACTGTTCGTCCCCGCCGGGCTGTCGGACCAGGAGCTGGCCGACCTGGCCGACGTGGAGCTCCCGCACGGGCTCGGCCTGCTGGGGCATCTGATCGCCCATCCCGAACCATTGCGCGTCGACGACATCTCCGCGCACCCGGACTCGGTGGGCTTCCCACCTGGCCATCCACCGATGCGCACCCTGCTCGGAGCCGCGATCAACATCCGCGGCACGACCTACGGGGACTTGTACGTCTCCGAACGACGCGATGGAAAGCCCTTCGACGCCCACGACGAAGCACTGATCATCGCGCTGGCTGCTGCAGCGGGACTGGCCATCGACGACGCCCGGCTGTACGAGCAGTTCCGCCTCGACGCGGAACAGTTCCAACGACTGCTGCTTCCCCGGCTACCCGACCTGCGCCCCTTCGACGCGGCTGCCGTCTACCGGCCCGCCGCCACGCCCGGCCACGTCGGCGGCGACTGGTACGACGCCCTCCTGGCACCGGATCGAGCCTGCGCGGCCGTCATCGGCGACGTCGCCGGACACGACCTGCAGGCCGCCGCAGCCATGGCCCAGATCCGCAACATGCTGCGCGCCCTGCTCTACGACCGGCGCACCCCGCCCAGCGCCGTCCTCATCCAGCTCGACCGGATCCTGCACGCCATCACCGACAACCCCGTCACCACCGCGTGCCTCGCGCGCATCGAACCCGGGGAGCGAGGCGGATGGATGCTGCGCTGGAGCACCGCGGGCCATCCTCCGCCGCTGCTCCTCACCCCTGACGGAAGGACCGACTACCTGCACGCCGACCCCGACCTTCCCCTCGGCGTGGACGCGGCCGAACCACGCCACGACCACACCCGTCCCGTGCCGCCGGGTGCGACGGTGGTCCTCTTCACCGACGGCCTCTTCGAGCACCCCGACCACTCCGTCGAGGCGGGGCTGGACCGCCTCGCCGCGCTCGCGGCCACCCACGCCGCCCTGCCACTGCAGGACTTCGTGCAAGCACTGGCCGACCACCACCCCAGCGACGCCCACGACGACATGGCCATCCTCGCCCTTCGTACACCCTCTGCCTGACCATCGGGCCCGGCGTAGGCGCGCAGTGCGGCCAGCGCGGCGGGGGATGGGCCTCGGCGCGGCGGCTCGGCCGGCTGGTTGCCGGGTGTCTGCGGTGTCGCCGGGCCGGCGGGGCCGGCCGCCGGCCCGGGCGCGGCCATGGGGTGGCCGGGTACGACGGGGCCGATGGCGTTCATGAGGATGAGCCGGTGGAGGCGGCGGCGGGTGTCGCGCAGGGCCATCTCGGCGGCGACCCAGCCCCCGAAGGAGCTGCCGACAACGGCGGCCGGATATGCGTCGAGCTGATCGAGCAGCTCCAGGTAGGACTCGGCGAGGTCGGCAACGGAGTCGAGCGCGGGCGGGCGTGAGGTGGTGTGGTCCCAGCCCGGGTGGATGGGGAGAAGTACACGGTGCCGGTCGGCGAGGTGTTCGGCGAGCGGTGTGAGACTGTCGGGGTCAGACCCGCCGTGCAGGAGCAGGACCGGCGTGCCGTGTCCGCTCTGGCGTACCGTCAGGGCCGGGCCGTGGCGCAGGAGTAGTTGTCGGGTGCTTGGTGGGGTGGATGCCGCCGGGTTCGTCACTTGGCTTGCTCCGGACGTGAGTTGAACTGGCCGACCAGGCCCTTGGGTGCGTCGGCGGCGAAGCAGACAGCGAGGTTGGCCGACGAGTCGGCGGCGGCGGCCTCGGCGCGCGGGAACATCGCCTGTTCGTAGCGGGAGAGCGCGGCCTCGGTGTCGCCGGGATGGTCGAGGATGGCTCGGGCGAGTTCGGCGGCGTCCTGCATGGCATTGTTGGCGCCCTCTCCGGCGAACGGCGGCATCACGTGGGCGGCGTCTCCCAGCAGCGTGACGCCGGGCACACGCTCCCATCGGTGGCTGACGGGCAGGGCGAAGATCGGGCGGGGTACGAGCGGGCCGTCGGCGTCGGCGACCAGTGCTCGCAGGGCGGGATGCCAGTCGGGGAACTGCTCCAGCACCCGGGTCTTCGCCGCGGCGGGATCGGCGAAGTCGATGCCGTCCAGCCAGTCGAGCGGGGCTCTGACGGCGGTGTAGACGTGAAGGCTTCCGTCCCACTCGCGGTGGGCGAGGAAGCCCTTGCCCTCGGCGAGCGCGAAGAGCATGCCGCCACCGACGAGTTCGGCCGCCTCGGGGTGGCGGGCGTCGGCGTCGAGCAGGTCGCTCTCCACGACGGACACCCCGGTGTAGGCGGGCGTGGCGCTGGACAGCAGCGGGCGGACCTTGGACCAGGCTCCGTCGGCGCCGACCAGGAGGTCCGCGGTGAAGACAGTGCCGTCGGCAAGGGTGATCTCGTGGCGGCCGTCCTCCCGGGTCCGGGTCTCGACGACCCACGCGCCCCAGCGGACGGTGCCGTTGGGCAGGGAGTCGAGGAGCAGGTCACGGAGCCGGCCGCGGTCGACCTCGGGACGGGTGTGCGTGGAGTTGTCGTCGCTCTCCTCGAAGAGGACGGTGGCGTGCCGGTCCAGGATTCGCATGGCCTCCGCGCCGGGCAGCACGAGCTTGAGGAGCTCCTGGTGCAGCCCGGCGGCGCGCAGGGCGGCCTGGCCGGACTCCTCGTGGATGTCGAGCATGCCGCCCTGGGTGCGGGCGTGCCGGTCGGCGTCGCGGTCGAAGACGGCGGCCTGGACGCTGCTCGTGTGCAGGACGCGGGCCAGCGTCAGACCGCCCAGGCCGGCGCCGACGATGGCTATGGGGTGGTGCGCCGCGGTCATGACGGTACCTCGATTCGACGGGCGATATGGGGAGCGGAGGGCCGGTCGGAGGCCGGCCGCGATCAGTCCGTCGGCCGGGGGGTGGTCTTCGCGCCATTGATAACTGCGCGGAAGATCCAGGCCAGGCGCTGTTCGGGGGTGCCGGAGACCAGGTCGTTGCCCAGCGCCGCGATCCGTGGGTGCGTCTGGGCCGTGGCGTTCCGCAGCGCGTCCACCAGCGCGGCGTGCTCGTCCTCGGAGGCGATGTCACGGTCCTGGGTGGACTGCTCGGCCGCGGTGGCGGTGGCGATCTGGAGCAGGACGTCCACGCCCCAGGCGGCTTGCGCGTCGGGGACCTCGCCCTCGTGCAGGAGGGCGAGGACCGCCTCGACCAACGCCAGGTAGTTCGGCCCCGAGGGGCGGGCCACCAGTGCGGAGTGCGCGAGGCTGGGGTGCTCGAACAGGACGTGCGTGTAGGAGCCGAGGACGGCCACCAGCCGCTCGCGCCAGTCGCCGGCCGCCTTCGCCGGGGTGAGGTCGACCGCGCCGAGCAGGTCCTCGAGGATCGCCGCGTGGAGCTCGGCCGTGTTGGACACGTACACGTACAGCGAGGCCGGGCCGGTGTCGAGTTCCTGGGCCAGGCGGCGCATGGTGACGCGCTGCAGCCCTTCGGTCCGCATCAGGCCGACGGCGGTGGCGACGATGCCTTCGTAGCTGAGGGCCGGCTTCGCGGGCCGCTCGCGCCTGCTGCGAGGTTCGTGGGTTCGGGGGCTCATGGCCGCAGCGTAACGAACTTGTTTGTAACGAACAAGTTCGTTAAATCGACAAGGCTGTGACTGTCGCACCGGGGACGTCCCGGCCTGCGGGGTCGCGGGCGCAACTTCCAGCTCGGCTTCGTCATACCACCACGCTTCGGCGGCCGTACCGTGACTGCCGACCTGTCATCCCATTGCCTGCCACGGCGGCTGCCGCTGCCGGCTGCCATGGCGAGATCGCGGCCTCGGCTCCGATGCCCGACGGGCACGCCGCGGCCGAGCCGGTTCTGGTCGGCCATTTTGTGGGCGCGGCCGCGCATGCCGCTGTCATGCCGCAGTGGGCGGATCGGTGTTCGTCTCGGCACCGGCGCGCGACCGCCTTCCTGCGCCTGTACCTGCAGCGGGGGCGTTGCCGTTCTGGCGGCATCCGCACAAGCACGCCGGGCGTCACTGATCCCGGGCCGGACGGGTCGTCGCACTCTGGTCGGGCTGTACGAACCGCCTCGAACCGCCCGTCCGTCCCGGCGGGCGGAGCGCGGACGCCGCCGGGACGGACGGGGCGGGTCTCGACAGGTCAGGTCGGCCCACCCAGCTCCTGTGAGATCCGGGCGAGCTGGTCGAGGCGGCGTTCCAGGCTGGGGTGCGTGGAGAACAGGCTGAAAAGGGTCGTCCCTTCGCCGAGGGCGGGGGTGAAGAAGAAGGCGTTGAAGGGCTGGGCGGTGCGCAGGTCCCGGGTGGGGATGCGAGCGATGGCGCCGCTGACCTTGGTCAGGGCGGAGGCGAGCGCGGAGGGGCGGGCGGTGAGCAGGGCGGCGGAGCGGTCGGCCGCCAGTTCCCGGTACCGGGACAAGGTCCTGATCAGCAGGAAGCTGATCGCGTAGACGGTGGCGGAGACTGCCATGACGAGGGCGAGCAGGGCGGCGGTGTTCTGGTCGCCGCGCCGTCCGAAGAGCTCGGAGTAGAAGGTGAACCGGACCAGCAGTCCGGCCAGGACGCCGAGGAAGGAGGCGATGGTGATCACGGCGACATCGCGGTGCGCGACATGGGACAGCTCGTGGGCCAGCACGCCCTCGAGCTCCTCGGTGTCCAGGCGGCGCAGCAGTCCGGTGGTGACGCACACGACGGTGTGGCCGGGGCTGCGGCCGGTGGCGAATGCGTTGGGCAGGTCCATCGCCGAGAGGGCCACCTGGGGTTTGGGCATGTCCGCCATCGCGCACAGCCGGTCGACGACTCCGTGCAGGTGCGGCTCCTCCTCGGGAGTGACCGCGCGGCCGTGCATGGCGAACAGGGCGATCCGGTCGGAGAACCAGAACTGGGCCGCGAGCAGTCCACCGGCGATCACCACCACCACGATCCAGGACTTGAGCAGTACGATGAGCGCGGCGATGAACGCCACGTAGAGCAGCCCGAGCAGGAACAGCGTGGCCAGCATCCGCAGGGTCAGCTGCCGGTCGGGCCGGAAGCGGGTGGTCATGGTGTTCACCCCGGGATCAGGCTCTCGTCGGTGAGCAGGGCGCTCACCTCCGCCAGGCTCATGTCCTCATCGGGAAGCACGAGTTCGGAGGGGACGAGGGAGTCGGGGGTGAGCGGGGCGCCGAGGCGGCGCACCGTTTCGAGGAGGGCTCGCAGGGCCCCGGCGAACCCCTTTTCGTCCTGTGCTTCCACGGCGCTCTGAAGGCGGGCGTCGAGCCGGTTGAGTTCGTCCAGATGGCCTTCGGCAACGCTGTACTGCCCTTCGCCGAGAATCCGCACGATCACGATGCAGCCTCCTTGTCCGGCGGGATGGCGGGCCTGCCGGCGGCTTCGACCGCAGGGGCGGCGCCGGATCCGGGCAACTGGGCTTTCATGCGGGCCAGTTCAGCTTCGATGTCGTGGCCTTCGCTCACGGCATCGAGCTGCGCCTGGATGTCGTCGCGGCCTGCGGGCAGCGTGGCGTCCTCCAGCGCGCCGGTGGCGATCAACTCATCCAGCGCGCCGGCGCGGGCCTTGAGCTGATCGGTCCTGTCCTGGGCGCGCTGCATGGCCAAGCCGATGTCACCCATTTCCTCCGAAATACCGGTGACGGCCTCGCTGATACGGGTCTGGGCCTCCGCGGCGGTGTAACTCGCCTTGATCGTCTCCTTGCGGGTGCGGAAGGCGTCCACCCGCGCCTGCAACCGCTGAGCGGCGAGCGTGAGCTTCTCCTCCTCCGCCTGCAACGAGACTTCCTGGCCCCGCAGATCGGTGATCTGCGAGGTGACGGCCGCGCGCCGGGTCAGGGCCTCGCGAGCGAGGTCCTCACGCCCGGCCGCGAGCGCCTGCTGCGCCTGGTTCTCCAACTTCGCGGAGGACTGGTCGAGATGGGTGATCTGGAGTTCGATGCGTTTGCGGCTGGTGGCCACGTCCGCCAGGCCGCGTCGCACCTTCTGCACCAGGTCCAGCTGTTTCTGGTACGAGTAGTCGAGCACCTCGCGCGGGTCCTCCGCGTGGTCCAGTGCCTTGCCGACCTTGATCCTGAACAGGGCGGCGATACGGCGCATGATGCTGGTCATGGCTGGCCACCTCCGCATTCTTCTGCTCGTCCTCGTCGGCCTCAGCGGCGACCGTGATCAACGACATCGCCGACCAGACTCACTCGCCGACGCCGTGATCGGTCCGGAACATGATGGCGCTCCGCCTCCCCGAGTCGGAAGTGCCTCTCGTTTCACGTTCCTCCGGCCCTGGTCAGGAGGCCAGGGCCGTTCGGTCCCGGGGCCTGGGCGAGTGGGCCTCTGGCTGGCGGGGCCATAGGTGGGAGTGCTGCCGGGCTGCCAGGGCAGCAGCCATCGGCCCTCTGCTGCTCGATCGGGGAAGCGGGTGGTGTCGGCTTCCGTGAGTCCGACGGCCCCCTGTGCTGAGCAGGGCAGTGTACGGCCGGCAATGGGGCGATCTGCGGGCGCCGCCCGCCCGGTCGTGACCGGCAACCACCCGTCCAGCGAGCAGGTCCCGCTCATCTGACGAGCGGCTTTCCCCCAGCCCGAGTAGAACGGTCAACAGCAGACTCAGCCGGCAGCGGCATATGAAACCTGGCTCCCATCCCGGTCCTGCGATCTCCTCGAGGAGGTTTTTGTGGCAACCGACTATGACGCCCCGCGCCGCAGCGACGAGACCGAAAGCACGGACAGTCTCGAAGAGCTCCAGGACCGTCGTGACCAGCGGTTCCCCGGTGCGGCCGTCGACGAGGCCGAAGAACCCGAGTCCGTGGAACTGCCCGGTGCGGATCTCTCCAACGAGGAACTCACCGTCCCGGTCGTGCCTCCGCAGCCGGACGAGTTCGTCTGCGCTCGCTGCTTCATGGTTCACCACCGCAGCCAGCTCGTCGGCCAGACTGCGGACGGCCAGCCTGTCTGCCGTGACTGCCTGCCCTGACCTGACGGCGTACCCCACTGCTGTGAGGGGCGAGCCGCAGCCAGGGCAACAGCACTGCTTGCAGGCAGTGCGCCCGCGAACCCGGCTGCGCGCTGAGCAGTCAGGTGGTGCCGTGCGCGCTGTCGACGGCCACGCGCAGTACGGCGTCCACGTCGGTATGGACGGGTTGCCCGTCCGCGAGATCAGGGTCCAGTGAACCACCACGATCCTTTGCGGGGCGTGGCTTCCGCCTTCTGGCGGAAGCGTTACGGCATATCGCTGCGCTTCGGGCATGGGGGCGCGCCCCTGACCGCCGTGGGTGACCACGATCTCGGCCAGCGTGTCCGCCGCCGCGATGCTGGGGGCGAAGGGTCGGTCACCAGTGCGGTGGCTTCTGAGCATGGTGAGTGGTGGTGCTCGCCGTGGGCTCTGCGGATCGGGGGTGGGCTGTTCGGTTCTGGTGTGCGGGACGGGGTGACCGGCAAGCGGCGGTTGATAGTGGTCCGGGTGGCCCGTTGTGCGAGCGGGTGGAGGGCTATGTTGCGGTCGCGGAGCTCGACCATGCCGTAGGTGTGCAGCAGGAGAGTGTCGACGGTCTCGAAGGGGAACTCGTCGAGGGAGTCGCGCCCGGGCCATGGCCTGCAGGCAGGAGCTGGTCTGCGTCGACGTCGCACACCTCGCCGGTGCTGATGGCCCTGGCCGCGTGACTGGTGCTGATGGGCCTGGGCGTTCGTCGCCGGGTGCTTCTTCATCCTCTGGTGGTGGGCCCGCCGAGCGCCTGCCGGGTGGGGCTGTTGGCACGGTGGGCGGGCGTGGCTGCGCGTCCCGCTCCGGAACCGGCGTTGTTCCAGTGGGTATGTGCCCGGACTCGTGCACGGCGACCGCACGGCGTTCCTCCGGGAGAAGGGCGTCGGAGGACTCCCCGCGACCGAGCAGTACCCGGTCGCGGGCGGTGTCGACGTCCTGTGCGGTGATGACGGTATGTCCGGCTCGCACCGCGTTGATGGCGGCCTCGTTCACGAGGTTCGCCAGGTCCGCTCCGGAGAACCCCGGGGTGCCACGGGCGACGCGCTCCAGGTCGACGTCGGGGGCCAGGGCCTTTCCGCGCACGTGGACGGAGAGGATCGCCGACCGCTCGCCCTGGTTCGGCAGCGGTACGTGACCTGCCGGTCGAACGGACCCGGTCGCAGCAGAGCCGGGTCGAGCGCGTCGGGGCGGTTGGTCGCGGCCAGCACGACGATGCCCGTGCTCTGGTCGAAGCCGTCCATCTCCGAGAGCAGTTGATTGAGGGTCTGCTGGTTGCGTGCGATCATCTCGTGCATTTGAGCCTCCCCCGCTCTCATGGTCCGCCCCGGAGGAGACTCCCCGGCGATCCGTCAGACGATGGGAGAGGCCGACCTGCTCGGGCTCAACCTGGAGTACGACCGGCCGGACGGCACCCGCACACCCGCCGCCCGGGCTATCTGCTCGGCTCGCTCGCCCTGCTGGCAGTCGCCCAGTCCGGGCATCCCGTGGTGCTGGTGCGCGCTCCCTGGGGCTCGCTGGAGCCGGTCCGGCGCGTCTGGGGCCGTTGGTCGCGGAGCTGGTCCCTACCGTGTGACGGGGGTTCAGCTCGCGACGAGCGGAGGGCGGGTGGCCCGGCGGAAACAGGGGACTTCGCAACGTGCGGGGTACCTGTGTGCGCGGCGGCGGTACGGTCAGGCCCGGTCGGCCTCGGTGACAGTCGGCGGGCGCTGCTTCCGGGCGGCGCGGCGTTCGAGGAAGCGGTGCTTCGGGGGGACGCGGGGCAGGGCGAGCAGTCCCAGCGCGGCGGCGGTCAGGCAGGCGCCGGCGCCGAGCGCGAGTCCGGCGCGGGGGCCGAGGCGTTCGGAGACCACGCCGATGATCGGGCCGCCTACGGGGGTGCTGCCCAGGAAGGTGACCGTCCACAGGGCCATGACCCGGCCGCGGAACCGGGGGTGGCTGACCAGTTGCAGTGTGGTGTTGCCGGTCGTCAGGAAGACGGTGCTGCCGATCCCGACACAGACCAGGGCGACGAGTTCGGCCGGGACACCGGGGACGGCCGCGGCCGCCGTCAGCGCGGTACCGAATCCGGCCGCGGCTCCGATCAGCGGGACGACGCCCGCCTCCCCGACCGCGGCTACGGCCAGGCCGCCGACCACCGATCCCAGGCCCATGGCGGAGGTGAGGAAGCCGTAGGTCCGCGCGCCGCCGTGCAGGGTGGTGCGGGCCAGCAGCGGGAGCACGACCTGGAACTCGTAGGCCAGGGTGCCGATCAGGGCCATCATCGCCAGTGGTGCCCACAGGCCGGTGGTGTCGCGCACGTAACGCAGCCCGGCGGCGAGCTGTCCTGGCCCGCGTTCGACGGGGCGGGTCGCAGTGAGCTTCTCGATGCGAATCAGACGTAGTGCCAGCAGGACCGTGAGGAAGCTGGCGGCGTTGGCCAGGAAACACACGCCCACGCCGACCGTGGCGATCAGGATGCCGGCCAGCGCGGGACCGATCGCCCGGGCGGTGTTGGTCATGACACTGTTGAGGCTGACCGCGTTGCGCAGCAGCTGCGGTCCGACGATCTCAGGGACGAAGGCCTGCCGGGTGGGGTTGTCCACCGCGTTCACCGTGCCGAGCGCGACGGCGAGGAGCGCGACCATCCACAGCCGCACGGTGTGCGTCACCGTCAGCAGCCCCAGTAGCAGGGCGAGCGACGCGAGCGTGGCCTGGGTGACCATCAGCAGGAGACGCTTGTCGGCCCGGTCGGCGATCAACCCGCCGTACGGGCCGCCCACAAGGACGGGCAGGAACTGCGCGGCGACCACCAATCCGAGCACGGTGCCCGACCCGGTCAGCTCGAGCACCAGCCAGGACTGGGCCACGGCCTGCATCCAGGTGCCGATCAGGCTGACCGACTGCCCGGCGAAGTACAGCCGGAAGTTCGGCACCCGCAGAGCAGCGAACACCCCCTCATACTGCCGTCCGCGCTCCGCAGTGGCAGTGCACGGACCGTGCGACACGGCGGGTGAGCGGTAGCGGGGTTCAACGTTCGGGGCGCCGGGCGGGGCGGCCAGGGCGGAAGGTGACGGCGAGCCAGCTCGCCCAGCCGACCGGCTGGAGAGCCCAGTAGCTGATCGCCCGGTACAGCAGAGTCCCGGCGATCGCGGGCCCCGGGGGCAGTCCGTACAGGACGAGCAGCGCGGACAGGCTCGCCTCGGCCACCCCCAGACTGCCGGGCGTCAGCCGCAGGGAGCCCGGGATCTGCGTCAGTCCGTAGGCGAGCAGCAGGCCGCGCCACGGTACGCCGCTGCCCAGCGCCCACAGGCAGGCGGCCAGGCAGGCTGCGTCGAAGACCCAGTTCAGCAGCGCGAGCGCGCCCGGGAGCAGCCACGGCCGGACGCCGGGCTGCAGGCTCCGGGCCTGTTCCATCACGTGTGCCAGTCCACGCTGGGCCTGCCGCACCTGGGCGGATCGCCGGCCTGCGCCCTCCCAGACCCGCCGCACCGCATCACGGAAGCCGGCGAAGCGGGACAGGCTGACGGCCAGCAGGCCGACTGCGGACGCCAGCAGCAGCACGCCGGTGACCGGGCGCAGCACGGCGGCGGCCCCGGCCGCGCCAACGGTGAGCAGGCCGATCACGATCAGGATGCCCAGGCCGAGTGCCGACAGCGCGCCGCCGACCACCAGCACGGCCGCCGCCAGGGCCGGTGCCACGCCCCGGCGGCTCAGCTGCTGGAACACCCAGGCGCTGGCGAACGCCGCCCCGCCGGGCAGCGCACCGGCCACGGCGTTGGCAGCCACCGCGATCGCCGCCACCCGCCGCAGGCCCCACCGGACCCCGCCAGCCCACAGGAGCCGCCACGGTACGGCGGCGAAGCACAGGACCGACAGCGCCTCGCACACCACGCCCACCCCCAGTTGGGGCAGTCGTACCCGGGCGATCAGGGCGAACGCCTGCGCCAGCTGATGCCGCTGCCAGATGGCCGCCAGCACCGCGGCTGTCACCAGCAGGCCCGCGCCCACCCACCGCACCCAACCCAGCCAACGGGGATGACCGGCCCGCCTATCCGCGCGGGAGGCGGCTGCGGGTTCCGACCGCTCGGACACCGGCCGTCACCACTGGTAGGTGATGTGGCGCACGGGCCGGACGCTGGTGGCCGACCCGCCGCTCGTGCCAGGCCGACCTCCCAGAGCGTGCGGCCCTGCCGACGATGAAGCATGGGGACGGATGGCTTCCATGACCCTCCTCCTGACCGAATGTTCTGGTCAGCCATCATGAGCGCATACCAACGGCACGACGCCATTCCGCGCGCCGCAGCGATGAGGACTACGACGAGCTGACCGGGGGCGGCGACCAGGAGGAGAAGTGAGGTAGCGCCGGACGGACGAGCCGTTCGACCCCGAGGAAATGATCCGTCGTAGATTGCCCGCCTTTGCGGCTCTATTCCCGAGCCGAGTAGGTCCGTGTGTCACTGAGTACGCCGCCGAGCATGCATGTACTGGCCGGGGGTGGGCGTTACGTGCGACTTCGCGGGCTCGGCGGCGTCAACAGGCCGGGCGTACCGTCATCACCGCGCACGGCCTCGACACCGCCCGCGACCGGGTACTGCTCGGACGTAGGGAGTCTTCCAACGCCCTGCTCCCGGAGGGGCGTCGTGCGGTCGCCGTGCACGAGTCCGGGCATCATCGCCCGACCACCGGCCGTCGCCGCCGGTCTCAGGGACCGGACCGCCGGTCGGGAGGCGGGGCAGCAGGCTTGGGCGTCCACTGGTGCGATCCGCTGTGCGATCTGCCGCCGCTACCGTCGAGCGGCCGAAGGGACTGTTCGACCGCTCGGCCGAATGGGGCGCACTCGCCGCCTTCGCGAGCGATCCGCGTCCGGGGCCGGCCGTGGGCATGGTGACCGGACCCCGTGGGCAGGGCAAGACCTACCTTCTCCAGGAGCTGGCCCGGGCCACTGGCGGCTTCTACTTCGGAGCCCAGGCGACCGAGGCGGAGTCGCTGCGCCGACTGGCCGACCAGCTCGTTGGCCGCACCGGTGAAGGCTCCCCGGCCCGCTGGCGCGGCTGGGAGGACGCCCTGGACGCCCTGGTGGCCCTTGCGGCCGACCGGCCCCTTCCGGTCATCCTCGACGGCTTCCCGGAGCTCGTACGACAGAGTCCCGTGCTGCCGTCCGCCGTCACGAGCGTCTGCCGCCGGCTGCACGACGGGGACGGGCGGAACCGGGCGAGGATGCTGTTGTGCGGCAGCGCCATGCCGGTGATGCAGCGGCTGCTCGGCAGTGCCCCGATGACGGCCGACCTCCAGATCGAGATCGGACGGCTCGACTACCGGCAGGGCGCCCGGCTGTGGGAGATCGAGGATCCCGTCCTCGCCCTCCAGGTGAGTGCCGTCGTCGGTGCGAGCCCGGCCTTCCGCCACGACGCGGCGGGCGAGGACGCGCCCGCGCACCGGGACGACTTCGACGCCTGGGTGTGCCGGACCGTCCTCAACCCCCGTCTGCCGCTGTTCTGGAGGGCGGGCCACCTGATCGAACGAGAGCCGGACGGCTGGGACTGAGCCCTGTGCCACTCCACCCTGGCCGCCCTCGCCGACGGCTGCTCGACACCGGGCACCATCGCCGACTGGCTGGCGCGCCCCGAAACCGACGTGCCACACGTCCTGGCACGACTGAGCGACTGCGGCTTCGTGGACGGCATGCATGACGCCTTCCGCCCCGGTGTGGCGCACTACCGCATCGCCGAGCCGCTGCTCGCCTTCGACCACGCCGTCATCCGGCCCCACCGGAGCGCTCTCGAGCGGCAGGAGGCCGCGGCGGTGTGGCGATCGGTCCGCCCGGCCTTCGACTCGTCCGTCCTCGTGCTGAGCCTCGCCGGCGTCGATGCGCTCGTCGTGGCCGACGAGTACGGGCAACTCGTGGGTCTGGTGACGGCCGGGGATCTCGCCGCCGCACTCGCCGGCCGGCCGCGAGCTTGGAGGAAGGCACAGGCCGAAGGCGTGCCGCGCAAGCCCCGGGGCCTACTGCCAGGACTGCCGCCGCGCCCCCAGGACCATCGGACCGGAGTGCCGTGAGGCGGAACGGTGGGCATGGCGAAGTGCTGGATTCGTCGCTCACGTCGGCTCCTCGAGTGGGAATCCGTGAAGCGGTCACCGGCCGGGTCCGGCAGGGCGTCGACGACTTCGGCGACATCGCCCGGGGCATCCGCTCGGCCGTTTCGGACCGGGCTGCTTCTGCCCGCTCTGGGATGGTCCGCTCAGGATCCGAGGCCGGAGGTGCGTACGGGCGTCCGAGGCTGGGCTCTGATCACGCGTCACCGGGCTGCGGAGGTAGACCTGTCGACAGGCGGCTTGACGCCGGCGGACGCGCCGCGTCCGCCGGCGCCCGTCCCGGGGGGAGGCGCGTGCGGCCTCAGGTACCGATGGTGATCTCGACCCGCCGTGGCTGCTTCTTCTCCGCCTTGGGCGTGGATCGGCTGAGGGCTGCCGTCCACCCTGACCCACGAGGTACGGCGGCTGGCCGATGGCATGCTCGGGATCCAGTACCACCATCGGTCAGGCAGCCTGGGCGCTGACCGGCACGGCCACCAAGTTCGCGCTGAGGATCTCCTCCAGCCGGTTCAGCCGCCGGGAGCCGAGTACGACCATCTGGGCATCCTCGGACTGCCGACACTGACACCTCGGAGGGGACACCCTCCACCAGGAACGTCGAGACCTCCAGACCGGGATGCCGCCGAGCAGCGAAGCCGGAGGCCTCGTCACCGAGCCCCCGCCCGGCCCTCCGACACGCGACGCCGTCGAAGCCGTGCAGGCCGTGGCGGACCGGTGGCTCCGCGTCATGTCAGCTGCAAGGAACGACCGCGACTGGACAGCGCGCGTGATGGATCGCAGCGTGCGCGACCGGGCCGAGATGCGGTCCGATGGGTGCCCGGCGGGTGCGACGGCCGATCACCAGAAGCCCGGCCTCTGGTGTCTCCTCCAGCAGCGTGATCGCGGCGCTGCCGAGCGCCACGGTCGTCACGACCTCCACCTTCGGATACCGCTTGCGCCAGGGCGACAGCTGCCGCTCGACCGTATCCCGTTCGACCCTCGCCATGTCCTTCTCCAGGCCGCCGATGGAGCCGAACGCCAGGTATTCGGTGCCACTCGGCGGGCCCCAGGCGCGGACCACCCGCAGCGGCGCCGAGCGAGCCGAGGCGGTCTCAAAGACGAAGGCCAGTACCTCGTCGCACGGGTGCCTGGTGTCGAGACCGAGCGCGATCTCGCGGTAAGGGGTGTCGGCTGGAGGTCCCGCGTCCGGTGACGCCAGGTGCTCGTCGGCCGCGGTGGTGCCAGCCCGGACGAGCACCACCGGGCAGGCGGCCTGGGCCAGGACCTCCTGACTCACCGAACCGACCAGGAACCCCCGGATCGCGCCGAGGCCGCGCGAGCCGAGTACGAGCATCGTGGCGTTCGTCCCAGCCGCCTCCAAGACATCGGCTGGCACTCCACTGGGGATATGAGCAGCGGTCACCTCCAGGCCGGAGTGCAGTGCCTGGAGTTCCACTTCCTTCCGGGTCAGCTGCTGCTTGCTCCATTGGTTCGCCTCGTCGCTGCCCAGCGGCTGGCCGTGCTGCCAGGGCCAGGCCTGCAGCAGCTCCAGCGGCAACCTGCGCCGCAGTGCCTCCCGGGCCGCCCACTCGGCGGCGGCCTCACTCTCCGGCGAGCCGTCGAAGCCAACGACGATGGGTCCGTTCACGGCGACCTCCGGAGGAAAGCCCTGAGATCCACCAATCGTCGCGCCCGGAGCGGTCGTTGTCTCCTGGACCGGACCGGACCGGCCCTGGCAGTGGGACCGAACGGCCCTGTGCTGACTCTCGGCCCGGGCGGAGAGTGTGAGGTAGAGGACATGCGTGGAGGAGTGAGGGCCATGCGGCACCGCACTGTTCACGACGTGATGACCCAGGAGGTCGTCACCGCTCGGGCGGACACGCCGTTCAAGGAGATCGTGGCGTTGTTCCATCGGAACGACATCACCGCGATCCCGGTCATCGACGACCAGGAACGGCCACTCGGCATGGTCTCCGAAGCCGACCTGATCCGTAAGGAAGCCGTCCTCCCCGATCCCGAGGGCTGTACGCCCGGCCGCTGGTTCGGCCGGCTGGAGCGGGCCCGCGCGGAGGCCGAGACCGCCGGTGGCCTGATGACCAGCCCCGCCGTCACAGCCCGCGCGACCTGGTCCGTACCCGAGGCCGCCCGGGCCATGGACAAGCACAAGGTCAAGCGGCTCCCGGTGGTGGACGAGGTCGGCCGCCTGGTGGGCATCGTCAGCCGCCGCGATCTGCTCCAGGTCTTCCTGCGGCACGACGCGGCGATCCGCGAGGAGATCGCCCACGACGTGTTCGGCCAGACCCTGTGGGTCGCGCCCGGCTCCGTCCAGGTCGCCGTACGCGAGGGCGTGGTCACTCTCAGGGGACGGCTCCCGTGCAAGAGCCTGGTACCGATCGCCGAGCAGCTGCGCCGGGCCGTGGACGGCGTGGTGGCGGTCCACCAGGGTCTCGACTGGACCGAGGACGACACCGAGGTCCAGCTCGAACACCCCCATGCCTACCAGGCCGGCCGGCGCCAGTGACGGCCAGGTACCGTCCGGACGGAGTCCAGGGGGGTACCGCTGGGGTTCCGACCGCCAGTTGTCGCCGGATTCTCTTGCCGGTGCCGCATCGCGCACTTTCTGACCTCACTGCGGAGTGAGGATGAGCCTCATGCCCGAGCGGCCCACCGGGTGGTCCCACGACCGGATCGTGCTGATCGGCGTCGGTGACGAGTACCGCCATGACGAGGGAGTAGCGGTCGGGCAGCCAGTGCCGGCCGGTCCTATCGCGATCCGGTTCGGCGGGCTTGTTCAAAGCCGGAGGCCCGTAGCTGTGGGCATCCACGCATCACGGAGTGCGATCATGCTCACCCAGGGTGACACCGCTTCCGCACCGGTGAAGCTCTTCGTCTCCGCCCTGACCGGGTGTGTGGCGCACTACGCCAGGCTCCGGGCGGGAGATTCATGGACGCACCGCTCGCCGGTCCGGCCCACAAGCCCGCGAGGGAGATGCAGCCGCCGATCGCGATGGCCGCATTATGGCCGGTGTTCCGTGCACCGGAGGAGGCGGAGAGGATGACCGTCATCCGATGCGGCCCACCGTCCCGAAGAGCCCGCGTAGTACGCCCGCTGCCGCCAGAGCTCCGGTCGACTGCGTAGTCACCTATGCCGGCACGCGGCACTCGGGGAAGTGACCGCGGGCCGCGGACGCCTGGGTCACCGCCGAATTGAGATGGGCACTGGAGGTTTCGCCCAAGGCGTAGATGAGTGCCGGCACCATCACGCCCGGCGCGATCGCGGCTGCCGCCCGCCCGATCTCGCCGCCGGTGACGGCGCTGACGACCCGTGCCCCGGCCGCTACCAGGACCAGGAAGAACGTGCCCACCCGCTCGGCGGCCAGCCGCCGCCGCCCGAATCGCCGGACTGTGGTCATCTCGCTCACCTCCCGGGTCGCTGTGTCCACTCCCGACGGCGAGCGCGGCCGTCAACCAGGGTCGTCCAGACCATCCCACCGCGCGGCGAGGCGGTGGGAAACCCCGACTACCGCCGGTGCGGCCCACCCGGCGGGCGTGCAGACTCGAAGGAGAGTCGCAGCGCAGCTCGGTCAGGAGAGCAGCTGTGGGCGCGACCGGACGGCCTGGGCACCGTCGACGAGGCGGCTGAGCATCCAGCCTCCGCCCCCTGATCGAGCCCCACCGAGAGAGGAGAGGCCACCGTGAACGAGAACGCTGAGTCCGCCGACGTGGCCGCACAGCCGATCGATGTTGACCACATCGCTCAGCGCATTGCCGAGCGGCGTGCACAACTCGGTATGACCGAGCAGGAGTTGGCGAAGCAGGCCGCCATGTCCACCCGCTACCTCTGGCATCTGGCCGACGCGGGGCCCGAGTTCGACCCCGGCGGCTTCCTTCGCGTTGCCGCGGCCCTGCACCTGACGTACCAGGAGTTGCTCGAAGGGCGGAGCGACGCCCCGCCCGGGCAGCCTGAGGCAGCTCCGCGACCTGCCCTGTTCCGCCTCACCGAACCCGAGTGCTGGGAGAAGCTCGGCGCCCATGGCATCGGCCGGATCGCCATGCCCGGCGAACCCGGCCCGGCGGTCTTCCCCGTCAACTACGTGATCGACGCCCGAACGGTCGTCTACCGTACGGATCCCCAGGGTGCAGCCGCGGTAGAGGCCGACGCCTCGGTGTCCTTCCAGGTGGACCACATCGACGACCGCCTGAGCCAGGGCTGGAGCGTGCTCATCGCCGGTACGGCGCAGCACGTCGACGACCCCGGCACCATCGAGAGCCTTGCCCGGCGACCCGGTACCCAGCCGTGGGCCGGCGGACACCGTCCGCTGTGGATTCGCATCCGGCCGGAGCGGATCACCGGCCGACGCATCGGCACCATATGAGCTGTCAATGCTCTCGCCTCCGACCTCGGGTGAATGCCTTGGGCAGTCGGTAGGAGGTTCCGAAGGCTGTGGCGGTCGATGCCGTGACGGCGCACGGTGTCCCCGAGCACTCGGCCCTGCCTGGACAGAGTCAACATGACATTCGCAGCGCCTACGACCTGTTCGGCAGTCACAGCCAGTTCCACCCGCCGCTGCGCACCAAGGCCATTGGACGCCTCACCCAGTTCTGCGAGCGGCGTACGCCCACTGGTCAACGGTGAATAGCCTTTGAGGCATCGTTGGACGTCGATGCGGTCAGTGTGGCCTGCCCGGACTGCAAGATCACGGTCGTCGAAGCCGATGATGACACCTTCATCAATCTGTTCACCGTGGTCGATGAGGCAAGCGTGACACGTACGCACGCCCCAGGGCGTTCAACACCTCCACCGGCAGAGCCGAGCGATCCCGATCCGCTTCGCACGGTGGCCTGCTCGGGTCGTCCAGCGTCGCGGACCTGAACAGGCTCGGCCTCCGGCTCTGCGAGGCTGACGAGCCGAGCCGCCTCTCGCGCCGCCCGATCGGCAGTGGCCACGTTCTCGGGCGATCCGTGCTCTGGTCCTGTGCCCTCACCGCTTACGCCGCGGTGAGGTGATCGATGGCGTCGGTCGAGTTGTCGCCGGGCTGCTCACCTCAGGCGCGACAAGGGTGTTGTCGCCGGTGAGGCCCGCCAGGTAGTCCCGCACGTTCGTGACGGTCACGGAGATGATCTGGTCCAGTGCGTCCCGGGTGAAGTACGCCTGGTGCGAGGTGACCACGACGTTGCGGAAGGTCATCAGGCGGGCGAGCGTGTCATCGGTCATCACCTCCAGCGACTTGTCGAGATGGAAGAGCCCGGCCTCCTCCTCGTAAACATCGAGGCCGACACCGTCGAGCCTGCCCGCACGCAGAGCCGCCACCAGTGCGTCGGTGTCGATCAGGCCGCCGCGGCTGGAGTTGATGAGGACGGCGTCGTCCTTCATGAGGTCGAGTGCGGCCGCGTCCACGATGTGACGGGTTTCCGGCAGGAGCGGCAGGTGCAGACTGATCAGATCGGCTTCGGCGAAGATCCTGTACCGGTCGGCGTAGGTCATCCCGAGTGCCAGGCACTCGGGGTTCTCGGTCACGTCGCAGCCCAGCAGCCGCATCCCGAAACCGTGGGCGATCCGCGTGAAGGCGGTACCGATCTTGCCGGTGCCCAGCACGCCGACCGTGCGGCCGTGGAAGTCGCGACCCAGTAGTCCGTCGAGGCGGAAGTCGAATTCGCGGGCCCGGACGCTGGCGCGGACGATCCGGCGGTTCACGGCGAGCGCGAGCGCCCACGCGAACTCGGCGACGGCGTACGGCGAGTAGTACGACACCCGGGTCACCGTCAGGCCCAACCGGCCGGCCGCGCGCAGGTCGACGTTGTTGTAACCGGTCGAACGCTGGGCGATCATCCGGGTTCCGTTGTCGGCGAGTTGTCGCAGGACCTCGGCGTCGAGCGTGTCGTTCACACTGCTGAGGATGATCTCGGAGCCGGCCGCGGTGGGCGCGGTGTCGCGATCGAGGTCCAGGTCCAGGCACCGTAGCTGACGATTGCCGGGGAACGCCGCGTCGAAGGCCGCCTCCAGCAGTGGCCGCTCGTCGGCCAGGACGCCGTACGCGATGATCTCCACGGATTCCTCTGTCGGTCAGGACCGCTCGGCGGCGGCGACGTGCTGCTTGACGGTGGCGAAGCTGTCCGGGGTGACCGAGACCGAGTCGATGCCGGCCTGGACCAGGAAGCGGGTGAACTCCGGGTCGTTGCTGGGGCGTTGCCCGCACAGGCCGACCGGTCGGCCGGCCGCGTGGGCGGTGGCGATCAGGCTCTCGACCGAGCGGGTGACGGCGTGGTCGGTCTCGTCGAAGAGGTGGGCGAGCAGGTCGGAGTCGCGGTCCACGCCGAGGGTGAGCTGGGTGAGGTCGTTGCTTCCGATGGAGAAGCCGTCGAAGCGCATCGAGAACTGCTCGGCGAGCAGGATGTTGGACGGGATTTCGGCCATCACGTAGACCAGCAGACCGTTCCGGCCGCGCGCCAGTTCGTTGGCGGCCATCTCGGAGAGCACACGGTCGCCCTCCTGCGGTGTGCGGCAGAAGGGGATCATCACGACGACGTTGGTGAGTCCGAGTTCGTCGCGGACCTTGCGCAGGGCGCTGCATTCGAGCGCGAAGCCCTCGCGGTAGCGATCGTCGTAGTAGCGGCTGGCGCCGCGCCAGCCGATCATCGGATTGGCCTCGACCGGTTCGAAGGGTGTACCGCCGACGAGCCGGGCGTACTCGTTGGTCTTGAAGTCGCTGGTCCGGACGATCACCGGGTCCGGCCAGCGGGAGGCGGCGATCAGGGCGACTCCCTGGGCGAGGCGGTCGACGAAGTAGTCGGTCCGGTCGCAGTAGCCCTCGGTAAGGGCGTCGACCTGGCGGCGGTCCTCGGGGGAGAGCCGTTCGGGGTGCACCAGTGCCATGGGGTGGACCCGGACCTGGTGGGCCACGATGAACTCCATCCGCGCCAGGCCCACGCCGTCTGCCGGGAGCCGCCACCAGCGGAAGGCGGCGGCCGGGTCGGCGAGGTTGAGCATCACCCTGGTCCGAGTCTGAGGCAGCAGGCCGAGGTCGGTCTCCGACTCCTCGAAGTCGACCTGGCCGGCGTATACATGGCCCTCGGCGCCCTCCGCGCAGGAGACCGTCACCTGTTGCCAGTCGGCGAGCACGGTGGTGGCGCGGCCGGTGCCCACCACGGCGGGTACGCCGAGTTCGCGACTGACGATCGCCGCGTGCGAGGTACGGCCCCCGTGGTCGGTGACGATCGCCGCGGCACGCTTCATCAGCGGCTCCCAGTCCGGGTCGGTGATCGCCGTGACCAGCACCGCTCCGGCCTGGAAGCGCTCCAGGTCGACCGGGTCGGCTAGCGCGCACACCGGGCCCACTCCCACCGCCTCGCCCACCGCGATCCCGTCGACCAGCCGCTCACCGGTGCCGGTCAGCCGGTAGCGTCGCAGCACCGCGCCGCGCCGCCGGGACTGCACCGTCTCGGGGCGGGCCTGGACGACGAACAGCTCACCGCGCGGGCCGTCCTTGGCCCACTCGAGGTCCATCGGGCACCCGTAGTGCTCCTCGACGGCCACGGCCCACTGCGCGAGCGTCCGGACCTCCGTGCCGTTCAGCACCAGGCGCGACCGCTCCTCGGGCGTGGTGTCCACCGTGCGGGTGAGGCCCTGCTCGGCGTACACCGCCTTGCGGCGCTTGGGGCCGACCGAGGCCTGCAGCACCGGGTTCAGCGCCGGGTCCTTGAGCAGCGGCTTGAAGACCACGTACTCGTCGGGATCGACCTGTCCGCTGACCACCGTTTCGCCCAGCCCCCAGGCCGCGCTGATCAGCACCACCTCGGGGAAGCCGGTCTCGGTGTCCAGGGTGAACACCACCCCGGCCCCTCCGAGATCCGAACGGACCATCAGCTGCACCCCGACCGACAACGCGACCGAGAGCTGGCCGAAACCCATCCGCTCTCGGTAGTCGATCGCCCGGTCGGTGAACAACGAGGCGTAACAGCGCCGACAGGCATCCAACAGCGCCTCGCGGCCCCGGACGTTGAGGAAGGTCTCCTGCTGTCCGGCGAAGCTCGCCTGCGGCAGGTCCTCGGCCGTGGCGCTGGAACGCACGGCGACATCGGGGTCGGTCCGCCAGACGTTCCCGCCGAGCCGCTCGTACGCCTCGCCCAGGTCGCGCTCCAGCGCGGACGGCAGGGGAGTGGACAGGACGGCGGCGCGGATCGCGGAGCCGACCTCGGCAAGCGGCTCGCCCTCGCGCAGCCGGTCGAGTTGCGCGGCGATCCGCTTACGCAGACCCGGGGTGTCGAGGAACTCGCGATAGGCCTCGGCGGTGGTGGCGAAGCCGTCGGGTACCCGCACGCCTGCCGGGCCGAGGCGAGTGATCAGCTCGCCGAGCGAGGCGTTTTTGCCTCCGACCAGGCTGACGTCATCGCGGCCCAGGTCGGTGAACCAGATCACACGGCG
Source organism: Kitasatospora sp. NPDC001175 (assembly GCF_053598215.1). Classification (NCBI taxonomy): domain Bacteria; kingdom Bacillati; phylum Actinomycetota; class Actinomycetes; order Kitasatosporales; family Streptomycetaceae; genus Kitasatospora; species Kitasatospora sp. NPDC001175. The sequence continues at coordinate 50,580 of NZ_JBSFJU010000017.1, forward strand.
CATTGCTACTCCCAAGCAGTCAGTACGGCGGTAGGCAGCCGGAGACATCCACAGAGCGGCGACCGCAGCTGCAGACTTGGAGGGGGCTTGGCGGCCCTCACTCTCAAACCCGGTCAAGGCCCGCATCGACTGGCCAGGCGGCTCACGAGACGGTGGGGTGGTGAGGGGACACCCGCTTCTCGCGTCCTTACCCTTCGAGGCCTCCCCGTCGCTTCCAGGAGAACCCTGGCCACCTGCACCCGGAAGGGCCGGTCGGCCCCATCCCCGGGCTCGGCCGGTCCATTCCCCCAGGGCGGCGCTGTGCTGGAAGCCGAGAACCGCAGTCCGGGAGGGTGGCCCTCGACAAGAACTGGCCGGCGTGAGCGCGCGTAGGGAACAAGGCCTGGTAGCCCTGCAGTCTCAACTGCGGGGGCCGTACCCAGGCCATTGACGACACAGGCCGAGGCCCGGTCGGGGGTTGTCGAGGTCGCGTGAGGTCCTGGCAGGGCCGACCGGCCCCTTCCCCGGCCGCTCTGCGCGGCGGGGCCGCGCGGTCCCGCCCAGCGGTCCGAACGGCCTTCCCCGGCAGTGGCCCGGGCCACCGAGGCTGGAAGCAGACCGGTGAAGTGCCGGCTCCGAACCGAAGGGAGCTCCCGATGAACGGCTCCACAGCCCCGACCGGCACCGGAAGCCGCCGCCCCGTGGGCGTCTCCCGCTCCGAGGCCAGCCGCTACGGGCAGGCCGCAGCAACTGGACTCCATGCTCGGACAGTTGGCGTTCGAAACTACGGCCGAAGTAGTTCTTGTCGCCGATGAGAGTCTGTCGGGGGCGTTCTCGCAGAAGCTCGCATTCGGCTGCCAGGAGGCCAAGGAGGGTCTCGCGTTCGTCGGCCTTGGCCCCGGTCAGGGCGAAGGCGATGGGCAGGCCCTGAAGGGTGCAGACCAGGTGCAGGCGCAGGCCCCAGAAGAAGCGGCTGTGGCTGGCGCAGTAGCCGTATTCGGCCCAACCTGCCAGGTCGGAGCAGCGTTTGACGGTCTCGCGGGAGCGGCCGCATTCCATCGGGGTGGAGTCCACGACCCATACGTCGTCGCTCCACACCGAGGTGGTGGCGGCCAGGATCCGGTTGACGCTTCGCATCAGAGCGGCGGCCTTGCGAAGCCGCTTGTTGTAGCCGGGCTGCTGGGGCAGGTAGGGGAAGAGGTGGCGCAGGTGGGCACGGGCATGGCGGAGCCATTTGGCCTCGGAGGTGTAGCCGAGTATGGCCTGCATCGTGGCGAGGGTGACCAGTTCGGCATCGCTCAAGCGGGGCGTGATGCCGACCGGCGGGCGCCACGGCGCCAGGTCGGGATGCTCCTTCAGCATGTCGTCGGTCGTCGCGTAGAGTGCTGTCGCGAGGGTGTCCACGTCGTTCGTCACAAAACGATCTTGGACACCCTCGTTCTCGTCTCCGCAGGCACCCCGTGGGCCACACCACCTGGAGGAACCGGTGTCGTACCCGCAACTGCTCACCCCCGAGGAGAAGCTCGCCGACGCGAAGAAGCTGTTGAGCCTCCCGCGTATCGTCGTGATCTGCGGCTCCACCCGCTTCATGACCGAGATGGCCGAGGCTGATCTGCGGGAGACCAAAGCCGGAAAGATCGTCGTCAAGCCTGGCTGTGACATGAAGTCGCCGCACGAATTTTGGTCTGATCCTGTCGAGGCCGAGGCGTTGAAGGTTCGACTCGACGATCTGCACCGGGCGAAGATCCGGCTCGCTGATGAGGTGCTCGTGGTCGGCGACTACATCGGAGACAGCACCCGAGCCGAAATCGCCTACGCCCGGTCGCTGGGCAAGCCCGTGCGGTTCACGCACCCCGACGTCGACCCTGACGCCTGACCGCCCGCTGCCACCTCGACAACCAGGGCCGGCAGCCCGCCGCCTGACCGTCTCGCGGTGGCTTCGGCCGCTCACCCCACACCCTCCGCAGGCATCCCTTGGAATTGATCATCTAGCGATCACTGCCCTGCGCAGGACGCCGGGACCTGCGGTCACGCAGAACTGAGCCTGCTCCGCTTTAACGGACACCTTTGGTGTGTTGGTCAGGCGGCGAGCATGGCCTCGTAGGCGGCCGGGCTGCGGTAGACCCGGTCCCAGGCCGGGAAGTCCGCGGGCGTCGCCCGCCAGGTGATCCCGCCCGCGACCAGGTACTGCACCGCGTCCAGCATGTGCCGATGGCAGTACCCCTCCGGCCGCCCGCCACGGCCCTCCACCAGCCCGGCACCGGCAGCAGGACACGGACCTGGTCACACTCCGCGTCGGTCATGTCCGAGGGACACCCGACCGCCTGTACGGGCGGTCCCCGGCGTTCCCGAACCGGTGCGCGAGACAATCACACCCACGCGCAGCCGAGTTGGACCCCACCAGGGCAAGGGCATAGAACTGCGGCAACAGGGCCTCCCGGCGCGCTCAACGGTCTTCGACAACCACGAGCTGCACCAGAGGCCCTGTCTTCATGCGCGTTCCAGCCCGACACCACCCGACCGGGGACCACCGCTCGAACCAATGCCCACCAAGATCGATAGAGCAACAGTCACTAACAACCTGACTGTGGACTCCCTCGTCTCAAGCGCGCAGCCAACCCTCGGAATCGATCATATGTTCGGCGCGAGTCCGTTCGCGATTCAGCGACAGGTTTGTACGCGGTGGCCTGTCGTCACGCCCAGTCCTCCGGTTCCCAGGCGAAGAGCAGGTCGAGCAGCTCCCGGTCCCCGTCGAGTTGCAGGGAGTCCGCCGAAATGCGGTCGTACCGCCAGAGGACCAGATCACTGGCCGTGCCGCGAATGGAGAGGCCTGCCGCTTCCGGGGCCTCGCCGATGGCGGGCAGCCGGGTGGTCCGTGCACCGTCGCCGTCGACCGTGAGGCGCCAGGAGCGGTCCTCGGTGGCGTGAAAGTCGAAGGCGGTGGGCTTGTGCGGCCAGGCACTCCTCGTGAAGCTGGCGATGAACAGGCTCTCCTCGACACCGTCGAGCGCCACCTCGACAGGCAGTGAGGCCGAGTCGCCCACGGTGAGCTGGGCATCGTAGGTGTGCACCGCGATCTCCTGGACTTGGTGCCGGGCGACGCCACCGGCAGTGTGCGGCGTCTGCGTGACACCCCAGCCGGTGAAGCAGCCCTGGTCCGGACCGGCCTCCCGCAGGGCCGCCAGCAACAGCTCGGTCGAGGCGGCCAGCCAGGCCAGCACGCCCTCGCGCTCCTGCGGCGCGACCGCGTCACCCTGGGCCGGGGTCCTGGACGTGGCGTCCGGCCCGGCAGCGACGGTGGCGGCCCAGCGACGGCGGCCCTCGCCGATGTGCTGCACCAGGTCGAACAGCGTCCACTCGGGGCAGGTCGGCACGGGCAGGTCGAGGCTGGGCGCGACGGCGATCGCGGCGCGGAAGGCGGTTGCACGTTCGTCGATCAGCCGCAGCAGATCGGGAAACTCCAGAGTCTTGTGCACGGCGGTAGTTCTACCACCCTGGTCCATTCGCCCGACAGCGGTTTTCCCAGCCGGAACTCCGGCCCAGGCGAGCCCACGCTCGGGCTTTCGCTACGCCACGGCCGAGCCCCGCGTTCCGGGCGACAGAACCACGCCCCCGATCGCTCCGGCCGCCTCGGCCTCGGCCAAGATCGCGGTGGGCAGCCGCTCCGGTCCCGTCCAACTCCCAGCTCCGGAAGCGGCCATACACAGTCTGCTGCCGATGCCCATCCCCCCTGCTGCCGACAACCGCAACAGGAGTCCGCGTTCTTGCTGTTCAGCGCCTCAACGCGCAGCCCAGGACCCCTTGGAATCAATCATCTCTAGAGGCGGCTCCAGGTGAGGGCCGGAAGAGCCGCGGCGAGCAGCACCGCCACCGTGCCGGAGACGAGCAGTGGGATGCGGCCGTCGCCGTTCCAGGCGAGACCGGCCCACAGACCCGCGATGAGAACGGCGGCCGAGGCGGCGCCCTGGTACAGGCCCTGCGCGGTGCCCTGTTGCCGATCGGGGACGAGACTGGAGATCCAGGCTTTGCCGACGCCGTCGGTGCAGGCGTTGAAACCGCCGTACAGCGGCAGGACGAGGAAGACCAGCCACGGGACGTGGATGAGGCCGAGACCGAGGTAGCCAACGGCGAAGAAAGCAAGTCCGGCCGCAAACACCAGCGGACGGGGACAGCGGTCCGAGAGCGCACCCGCCGGGTAGGACAGAGCGGCATAGGCGAGGTTGTAGACGGCGTAGGCGAGCACCACCCCGGCCGTGGACAGCCCCAGTTGGTGGGCGCGTAGCAGCAGGAGCGCGTCGGGGAAGTTGACCAGGCCGAAGACGGTCAGTGCGGCGAGGACCCGCCAGTACGCGCGCGGCAGCTCACGCCAAGCCGTACGGGGCGTTCGGGAGTCTGCGGCCCGCTCGGACGGGGTGCCGCGCCGGTCGTGGACGGCGGCGGTCAGGGCGACCGAGGCCGCGGCCGGGACAAGAGCCACCCAGAACAGCGGGCGCAGGCGGTGGTCGAGCGCCTCGTACAGGCCTAGCCCCACCAGCGGTCCGACGACCGCGCCGGCGGTGTCGGCGGCACGGTGCAGGCCGAAGACCCGGCCACGCCGACCGGCGGGGATGCCGTCGACCAGGAGGGCATCGCGAGGCGCACTCCGGAGTCCCTTGCCGAGCCGGTCGGTGACGCGGGCTACCAGCACGAGCGGCCAGACGGTCGCGACGGCGATGAGGAACTTGCCGAGCGCGGCCAGCCCGTAGCCGTAGGCGATGAGCGGTCGGCGCGCGAAGCGGTCGGCGAGCCGCCCGGCGGCGACCTTGGTGAGAGAGGCGGCCCCTTCGGCGAGACCCTCGATCGCGCCGACGGCAGCAGGCGGAGCGCCGAGCACGGTGGTGAGGAAGATCGGCAGAACCGGGTAGAGCAGTTCGCTGGCGGAGTCCTGGAGGAAGGAGACACCGCAGAGCACCTTGACGTTGCGGGTCAGCCAGCCGTTCTCGGTGGGTGGCGCCGTGTTGGTGGCGGCCGTCGTCGGTTCGGGCTCGGTCATTGGTGCAGGGTATCCGGGAGACAGCCGACCGCCGTGGTCGCGTCGGCGAAAGGCGGGTGCGGTCGGTGCTGCGGTGACCGGAACAGAACGGGATGGCCGGGGGCGTGGCTCCGTCACCGGGTGCCGAGTGCGGCTTCCTCGCGGTCGAGTTCGTGCTGAAGGCGTCGGCGAGTGGTGTCGCTGATGCGGTGTCCGTCGTACAGGCGGTGCAGCTCGGCGTTCTGGACGGCTATCACCTCGTGCCGAAGTTCCCGGTAGGCGGCGTCCACGGTGGTGCCGTCCGGGCCGTCGATGCTGTGGTCGAGGCGTGCCGTCAGGCCCCGGTGGACGCGGTCGATGACGGGCTCGGGCATGGCCTCCAGCGCGGCGAGGTGCTCGACGTGGTCGAGCGCGGCGCGGTTGAGGGCGTCGCGGGCGTCGTCCTCCTCGCGGACCGTGTGCTCGGGCTCCAGGGCGATGCCGGAGCGGTTGACCACAGAGGCCAGGCTGAGGCCCTGAACGACCAGGGTGAACACGACGACGGCGGTGGTGAGCACGAGGACGAGCGGGCGCCCGGCGAGCCGGCTGCCGCCGTCGGCGGTGAGGGGGATGGACAGGGCGGCGGCCAGCGGCATGACCCCCCTGGTGCCGGCCCAGGTGACCACCCCGGCCACCCGCCAGGAGAGGCGTCCACGGCTGGGCTTGACCGCGCGGGTCAGTGGCAGGGTCCACGCCACTCGGACGGCGATCAGTACCGCCGCCAGGGCGAGGGCCTGGAGCGGCCACCAGCCGGTCTCCCTGGGCAGGTCGTGGACCAGGGCCGGCAGTTCCAGCCCCACGATGCTGAAGACCACGCTCTCCAGTACGAACACCACGACCGCGTAGACGGCGTGCAACTGCAGGCGGATGCGGGCGTCGCTCAGACGGTGGCCGGAGCGGCCGAGCAGGACACCCGCGACGACGACCGAGGTGATGCCGGAGGTGTGTGCGGACTCCGCCAGTACGTACGCCGCGTACGGCGTGACCAGGGCGATGACGGTTTCCAGCACCGGGGGGGGGTCGGTGGTGCGGCGGCGGATCAGCCACACCAGGCCGGCGACGGCGGCGCCGACCACGCTTCCGCCGCCGCCGAGGAGCAGGAACTCCCCGCCAGCGGCGGGCAGGCTCACCGCACCGCCCGTGGCCACCGCGATGCCGACGGCGACCTTGAAGAGAACGAGGGAGGTGGCGTCGTTGAAGAGGCTCTCCGCCTGCACCAGGACCTGGACACGGCCGGGTAGCGCCAGACGGCGGCCGAGCGCGGTGACGGCGACAGGGTCGGTGCTGGCCAGCACCGCACCGAGCACGAAGGCCATCGCGGGCGGTAGCCCGGTCACGGCGACGGCCGTGAAGCCCACTGCCGCGGCCGAGGCGAAGACCAGGCCGAAAGCGAGGATCGTGACCGGCCGCCACACCATTCGCAGATCGCGCAACGACAACTCCTCCGCCGAGGCGTACAGCAGCGGCGGGAGCACGACCAGCGCGATCGTCTGCGGAGGGATGTGCAGTCTGGGCACGCCGGGTACCAGCGCCACTCCGAGCCCGGCGAGGACCAGCAGAGAGGGGGCGGGGACTCGCCAGCGCCTGGCGAAGGTGGCCACGGCGGTGGCCAGGGCCACCAGGAACAGAACGATCCCCACGGAGTGCATCTGCGAAGAACCCCATCACGTCACGCGGGGTCACCGCCGCCCGTTCGCTGCAGTCGTCCCCCGAGCCGACCAGGCTTCCCGGCACACCACGGGTAATTTTATCGGGAATTTAGCGCGGCGCGACAGACTTGACCGCGCCCCACGCGGTGAGCGTCGACACCCGCCGTCCGGTCGCGCCCCCGGGCTTCGGGTCCGACGAGGTCACCACTGTCGCCCGGCTTCACCGGCCGCCGTCACGGGCCGCCGGAGAAGCTCCGGCGGACGGCCCTGTCCAGGGCGACAGGGACGGCCGCACGTGGACACTGAAGTGGGGGGAACCACCCACAGGGGAGTTCCACTGGTGCGATTCCGCGACTTCTTGGCACGGTTCCGCCCCACCGGTACACCCGGGGCGGCCGCGACCGGCGTCCCGGCCGACCGGGCCGCTGAGCTGGCCGCTGAACTGGGACCGTCCCTCGCACAGCTGACGCAGGCCCAGGAGGAGGCGGCCGCGATCCGGGCCGAGGCCGCCGGGCAGGCCGAGCGGCTACGCCGGGACGGCGCCGAGCAGGCGGCGGAGCTGATCGCGCAGGCCCGGGCGCGGGCACCGAAGGTGCGGGAGGAGGCGGCCGCGGCGGTTCGGCGAACGGCTGAGGCGGAGGTGGTGCAGGTGTCGAGCGCGGCCGAACGTTCGGCCGAGCAGACGCGCCGACGGGCCCGGGAACGGATGCCCGCCCTGGTCGAGCGGATCGCGGCGGAGGCGTTCCGGACGCCGGAGGAGACGGAGAGGCCCCGGTGAGCGCCGGGTGGGTCGGCGGAGCGACCCGGGCGAGAGGTTTGCTGTCCCGCTGCCTCGGGGCCCAGGCGGTAGGACACCTGGCCGCCTCCGCGTCACTCGGTGGGGCCCTGCGGCAGCTGGCGACCACCCCGTACCGACGGTTCCTGACGGCCGACGCCACGGTGACCGAGGCGCAGCGGGCGGTCTCCGCGACGCTGCTGTGGCACCTGCGGGTGCTCGCCGGCTGGCTGCCGCGCTCCGGGGCGAACGCGGTGCGCGTGCTGGCGGCGGGGTTCGAGATCGCCAACACCGAGGACCGTCTGCGAGCCCTCGTGGGGGTGCCGACGCCGCAGCCGTACCGGCTCGGCGCACTGGCCACGGCGTGGAACCGGTTGGCGCGTGCCGGTAGCCCGGGCGAGGTCCGGGCCGTGCTGGCCGCCTCGGCCTGGGGCGACCCGGGTGGCGAGGACCTGGCGACCACGGGCACGGCGATGCGGATCGCGGCCGCCGTCCGGGCCGCCGAGGCGGCGCCTCCCGCGCAGCGGTGGGCGGCAGGCCGCGCCGCCCTGCTGGCGGCCCGTGGGCGGTTCGTCACCGACCGGCCGCTGACGGGTCCGGCCGCCCGGCACGCGGCCCGGCTGCTCGGCCGCAGGGCCGTCGAGGCGGCCTCCTTCGAGGAGTTCCGGCGACAGCTGGTGCCGACGGCACGCTGGACGGTGGACGGCATCGAGAGCCCGGACGAACTGTGGCAGGCCGAGGCCCGCTGGTGGACGGCACTCGACCGGGACGGCCGTGGGCTGTTGCGCGGGGCCCGGTACGGCCTCGAACCGGTGGTGGGCGCCGTCGCCGTACTGTCCGCGGACGCATGGCGGGTACGCGCCGCCCTGGAGCTGGCCGAGCATGGTGGAGGCTCCCCGGAGGTACTAGATGCGCTGGTCTGAGACCGTGGCTCCGGTACGCATGCAGCGGGTGGCGATCGTCGCCCCGCAGGCGGCGCTGCGCGAGGTGCTGGTACGGATCGCCGATGCCGGATGCGTGGAGATCGACCGGATCGAGGAGGCCGCCCCGGGGCCGGCCGGGCGGCGGCTCCAGCGGATGGCGGCCACCCGGTCCGGGCCGGCTGTCGTGGCCGGGGCGCCGCCGGATCTCGACGAGTTGGAGCGGGAAGGGCGTCTGGACCTGCTGGCGGGAGAGGCCCAGGTCGAGGAGCGCTCTGCGAGTGCGGTCCGGGGCGGCGAGGCGGTAGCGCTCGGCGGCTGGTGCCCGGCGGCCGAAGTGCCGCGGGTGGCCGGGCGACTGGCTGCCGCCGGGGGAAGCCTGGTGCCGCTGCGGAGGCCGCGCGGCACCGATCCGCCGACGTTGCTGCGCGGCCGGGGCCCGGTGCACCGGGCGTTCGCCCCGCTGGTGACGACCTACGGCACGGTGCCGTACGCGGACCTGGACCCCACCTGGCCGACCGGGATCGCGTACGTGCTGATGTTCGGCCTGATGTTCGGCGACGCCGGGCACGGGGCGCTGCTGCTCCTGGCCGCTCTGCTGCTGCGGCTGGGCCGCCCGCGTCGGCTGGCGTCGCTCTGCGGCCTCTGGCCCTTCGTGGCCGGGGCCGGACTGGCGAGCACACTGGCCGGGGTGGCCTACGGGGAGTTCTTCGGGCCGACGGGTGTGCTGCCGGTGCTCTGGCTGAACCCGCTGGAGCAGCCCGAGCGGCTGCTCGTCGCAGCGGTGGGCCTCGGCGGAGTGCTCCTCTCACTCGCCTACGCGGCCGGGACGGTGAACCGGTGGCGCGAGGGCGGTCCGGCCAGAGCCCTGTACGCGACCTCCGGAGCCGCCGGGTTCGCGCTCTTCCTCGGTCTCGGTGTCACCGGCGCCGGACTGTACCTGCACCAGCCACCGTGCACGACCGCCGCGCTGGTGCTCGCCCTGGGCGGGCTGGTGCTCGCGGGCGCGGGTCTCTACGGCGACAGCGCGGGCGGCGCGGGCGGTGTGCTGCAGACCGGGGTCGAACTGCTCGACACGGTGGTGCGGATCTTCGCGAACACCGTCTCGTTCGCCCGGATCGCGGCCTTCGGTCTCACCCACGCGGCGCTCGGCCAGGTGGTCTGGCGCGGCACGTCCGCCCTGGCCGGGCGGGGGGCGGGCGGGTTGGCCGGGGCGGTGCTGGTGTTCGCCGTGGGAAACGCGCTCACCTTCGCGCTGGAGGCGCTGGTGGCCGGGGTCCAGGCACTGCGACTGGAGTTCTACGAGCTGTTCTCCCGGGTCTTCGAGGGTCTGGGCCGTCCCTTCCGCCCCTGGCACCCGCCCGTTCGACACACGGAGGTCAACCGGTGATCACCTGGCTGATCGCGCTCCCGGCCCTGGTCGCCGCGCTCGGCGGCGTGCACCTGCTGACCCGGCGGCGCGGGCGGGCGGCGGTGCGCTGGCTGATCGGAGTGAACGCCGTGCTCCTGGCCGGCGCACTGGTGCTGCTGGTGGCTGCGCTCGACGGCCCAGCGCGGGCCGCCGCCACCCCCGGGGCCGCCGCGAGCACCGGGCTGGGTCCGGCCGCGCTGATCGGCGCCAGCATCGCGGTCGCGGGAGCATCGATCGGTGCGGCCCTCGCCGTGGCGTACACCGGAGCCGCGGCCATCGCCGCGCTCAGCGAACGACCCGAGCTGTTCGGCCGGGCGATGGTCATCGTCGGCCTCGCCGAGGGCATCGCGGTCTACGGGCTGGTGGTGGCGATCCTGCTGATCGGGAAGGCCTGACGGTGGGCGCGGTCGTCGCCCTCGGGGAACGGACCAGGGTGGCCGGGTGGTCCCTGGCCGGAGTGACCGTGCTCGTCGCCGATCAGCCGGAGGCGGTGCGGCGGGCCTGGGCTGACCTGCCCGAAGGAGTCGAGCTGGTGATCCTCACCCCGGCGGCGGGCCGAGCCCTCGGCTCCGCGCTGTCGGAGAGCGGTCGGCCGCTCTGCGTGGTGATGCCGTCGTGAGCGCCGCACCGGGCACGGATGCCCTGGAGCCGGTCCGGGCCGAGCTGCTGCGGGTAGCCCGTGCGGACGCCGAGGCACTACTCGCCGCGGCGCGCCGGGACGCCGCCGAGGCCGTGGCAGTCGCCCGGGCGAAGGCCGAGACGATCGTCGAATCCGCCCGGAGCGAGGGCACGGCGGAGGGGGAGAAGGCCAAGTCCGAAGAGCTCGCCCGGGCTCGCCGCCAGGCCGGAGCCGCCGAACTCGCCGTCCGGGGTGAGGCATACGCACAGCTGCGTCGCCGCGTCACCGAGCGCCTGCGCGAACGCTACGAGACGGACCCGGCGATCGGTGAGGGACTGCGGGCGCGGGCCCGCCGACTGCTCGGACCGGACGCGCAGCTGACCGAGCACCCGGAGGGCGGAGTGGTGGCCTCGGTTCCCGGCCGGCGCGTCGATCTTGGCCTGCCGGCGCTGGCCGCGCGGGCACTGGACCGGGTGAGCGTGGAGGCGGAGACGCTGTGGGCGCCGTGAGCCGGATCCTGCGGGTGGCCGGGCCCCTGGTCGAAATCGCGTACGCCGGTGACACCGCGATGCACGACGTGGTGCTGCTCGGCCCGGACCGGCTGCCGGGAGAGGTGGTGGCGATCGGCGGCGAGGTGGCGACCGTGCAGGCGTACGAGTACACGGGCGGTCTGGCTCCGGGACACCCCGCCGTCCCGCAGGGCGGCCCGCTGCGAGCGACGATGGGACCCTGGCTGCTGGGCGGGGTCTTCGACGGTCTGCTGCGCCCGCTCGCCGGTGGTGGCGACTGGCTCGTTCCGGGCGGGGGCGTCCGCGGCGACGACCGTACCTGGCGGTTCGTCCCGGGGGTGACGGTGGGCGAACACGTGGGGGAGGGCGGTGTGCTGGGTGAGATCGGCACCGGGCCGGTGCCGTTCCGTCTCATGGCACCACCGGGGCACGCCGGGACGGTGGAGCGGATCGCCCCCGAAGACCAGTACTCCGCAACGGCGGTGCTGGGCGTGGTGGGCGCTACCGAGGTCCGGATGGCGGTCGAGTGGCCGGTCCGCCGCCCGCGTCCCGCCAGGGAACGGACCGAGGCCCGGGTACCCCTGAACACCGGTCAGCGCGCCATCGACCTGCTCTTCCCGGTCGCCCGCGGCAGCACCGTAGCGGTCCCGGGCGGCTTCGGCACCGGCAAGACCATGCTGCTGCAGCAGATCGCCAAGTGGTGCGACGCGGACGTCATCGTCTACGTCGGCTGCGGTGAGCGCGGCAACGAAATGGCGGACGTCATCGCGGAGTTCGCGGAGCTCGACGACCCGCGCACCGGCGGGAGGCTCGCCGACCGGACCGTGGTGATCGCCAACACCTCCAACATGCCGATGATGGCCCGCGAGGCGAGCGTGCACACCGGTGCGACCGTGGCCGAGTACTTCCGCGACATGGGCCTCGATGTGGTGGTGATCGCCGACTCGACCTCGCGCTGGGCCGAGGCGCTGCGCGAATTCGCCTCCCGGATGGGCGAGTTGCCCGCCGAGGAGGGCTATCCGGCCGGTCTCGCCTCGGAACTGGCGGCCTTCTACGAACGTGCCGGCGCCGTCCGCACCCTGGGCGGCGCGTCAGGGTCCGTGACGGTCCTGGGTGCGGTCTCGCCGCCGGGCGGGGACCTGGCGGAACCGGTCACCGCGCACACCGAGCGTTTCGTCCGCTGCCTGTGGACGCTCGACCGGGAACTCGCCTACGCCAGGCACTACCCCGCCGTTTCCTGGCCCGGCTCGTTCTCCCGGGACGTCGCGTCACTCGCGGCCTCGCACGCGGGCTCCGGCGACCCGGCCTGGCCGCAGCGCCGCGAGCAGATCACGGCCCTGCTCGCCGAAGCGGACCGGCTGGCCGACCTGGTGGACCTGGTCGGCATCACCGCACTGCCCGCGCAGGAGCGGATCAGCGTGCTCGGCGGCCGGCTGGTCAGGGAAGGAGTGCTCCAGCAGAACGCCCTGTCGCCGAAGGACGCGTACTGCCCGCCGGAGAAGACCGCCGCACTGGCCGAGGCCGTACTCGCGGTCATCGCCGAGTGCCGCGAACTGATCGACTCCGGCACCCCCGTGGACACGGTGGAGGAAGTGGACTTCACCCCGCTGCTGCGCGCCCGCGAGGAGGTGGACCCGCAGGGCGCCGCCGCCGTGGCGGTCCGCCGGGACGCCGTGCTCGCCGCGCTCCGGGGGCTGCCGTGACGGCGTGGGGCGAGGTCGAGTACACCGATGTCCGCGAGCTGCGCGGGCCGCTCCTGGTGGTGGGCCGGGTGACCGGAGTCGGCTGGGACGAGTTCGTCCGGATCACCCTCGACTCCGGCGAGCAGCGCCACGGCCTCGTCCTGGAAGTGGACCGCGACCTCGCCGTGGTGCAGGTCCTGGAGGACACCACGGGCATGGACCCGGCCGCCACCAGGGTCGCCTTCGCGGGCACCCCGCTGCGCATCCCGGTCGGCACCGGCTGGCTCGGCCGGGTCTGCAACGGCCGGGGCGAACCCGTCGACGGCGGCCCGCCCGTCTTCGGATCCACCGACGCGGCGGTCGGCGGCGCCCCGATCAACCCGGTGCGCCGCAGGCCACCCGCCGAACCGGTGCTGACCGGGGTCGCGGCGATCGACGTGCTCACCACCCTGGTGCGGGGCCAGAAACTGCCGGTCTTCTCCGCGGCCGGCCTGCCGCACCTCGAACTGGCCGTCCAGATCGCGGCCCAGTCGAACTGCGGCGGCGAGACGTTCAGCGTGGTGTTCGCCGGGATGGGCCTCACCCATGCCGACGCGTCCTTCGTCCGCGACGCGCTCGCCGAACGCGCCGGAGCCGGCGAGCTGGTGCTGCTGCTCAACACCGCCGACGACCCGGTGATCGAACGGCTGCTCACCCCTCGCCTCGCGCTCACCGTCGCCGAACACCTGGCCTTCGACCAGGGCCGCCACGTCCTGGTGGTGATGACCGACATGACCGCGTACGCGGAGGCCCTGCGGGAGGTGTCCGCCGCACGCGGCGAGATCCCCGCCCGGCGGGCCTACCCCGGCTACCTCTACAGCGACCTCGCCTCGCTGTACGAACGCTGCGGACGGATCGTGGACCGCCCGGGGTCGGTCACCGTCCTGCCGGTGCTCACCATGCCCGCGGGCGACATCACCCACCCGGTACCCGACCTGACCGGGTACATCACCGAGGGGCAGATCGTCCTGTCCCAACCGGCCCACGCCCGCGGGGTCTACCCGCCGGTGGACGCGCTGTCCTCGCTCTCCCGCCTGATGCGCAAGGGCGCCGGGCCGGGCCGCACCAGGGACGACCACCTCGACGTCGCCGCCCAGCTGCTCGCCGCGCTCGCCCGGGCCCGTCAGGTGCGCGAACTGGCAGACCTGATCGGTGAGTCCGCGCTCAGCCCCACCGACCGCCGGTACCTGGCGTTGGACGAGGCCTACCTGCACCGCTTCCTGGCCCAGCGGGCCGACGAGAACCTGCTCCTGGACGCGGCCCTCGCCCGGGCCTGGAACGTTCTGCTCACCCTGCCGAGAGCCCAACTCCCGATGATCCCGGCAGAGTTGCTCGACCTTCACGGTGCGACATGACCGCGCCGCGCCGCACCCCGCCGGGCCGGGCAGGACGACTGCGCCTGCACCACGGCCTTCAGGTCGCGCTGCGCGGCGCGGACCTGTTGGAGCGCAAACTGCGGATCCTGAGCGACCGGCACCGACAGCTGCGGGAGGCCGAGGAGGAGGCGGAGCGGATCTGGTGCCGCAGGGTGGGCGAGGCCGAGACCTGGCTGCTGCGAGGGCTGCTGCTGGGCGGCGAACGGGCGCTGGAAGCAGTGGCCGTGGCCGACCGGGCGGACGTCACCGTCGAATGGGTCACCGCGATGGGCGTGCGCCACCCGTCCGCCGCTCTCTGCACTGATGCCGTCCGGTCCGCTGACGAGCCCGCCCCGGGCAACACCGCCCTGGCGCACGCCGAGACCGCCTACCGCGCGGCGGTACGGGCCGCGGCCGAGTACGCGGTCGCCCGTACCGCCGCGCACCTGGTCGGAGCGGAGAAGGACTGGACCCGGCAGCGGGTCCGCGCGCTGCGCCGCCACTGGATCCCACGCCTGACCGCAGAGTTGGCCGCCGCGGACCTGGCCCTGGAGCAGGCCGAGCAGGAGGACTCGGTGCGGCGGCGCTGGGCGGCAGGAACCAGAGAAGGCAGGGCCGAGTGAGGGGGAGAAGGCTGCCCGCCGCCCGGGCCGGGCTCCTCGTCCGCCGTGCTCGGTCAGTGTTGCAGGGTGGGCACGTCCCGTCCGGAGCGCAGCCCTGCTTCGAGCTGCCGCCGTACCTCGGCGCTGAACCGGCGCAGCCGGTCGGAGACGGCGGCCTCGGGCGGGGTGGGGCCGGCGATCAGGCGCGCGGCGGGCGGGAGCCGGGCGAGGTCGGCCTCGAAGGCGGAGCGGGCCTCGGCGAGCGGACGCGGCGGCCGGGTGCGCTGCCCGTGGGCCATCACCGTCTCCAGCAGTGGCCGGGCGCCGGGCGGCGCCGGCTCGTCCCGCAGCGCGATGGTGTCCGTGAAACCGGGGCCGCGGAAGACCTGCTTCGCGCCCGGAGTGGTGGCCTTGGCCGCGGACAGCTTCATCATCGGCCGACCGTCGTACTCGACCAGTTTGTACGCCGCGTCCAGGTACGGCGCGTCCGCCGACACGCCCACCAGCGTGCCGACGGCGAACAGGTCGATCGGTGCCCGCTCGCGGACCAGCCGTTCGACGGCGAACTCGTCCAGGCCGCCGCTCGCCGTGATCCGCACCCCGGGTAGCCCGGCCGCGTCCAGGATCCGCCGCGCCGCCATCGCGAGTGCTCCGAGATCCCCGCTGTCCAGCCGCACCCCGCAGCCCTGGTGCAGCCCGAGCTCGCGCAGCACCCGGGCCGCCACCGCCACCCCGGCCCCGGTGTCGTAGGTGTCCACCAGGAAGGTCACCGGCCCCGGGTGGGCGCGCGCGTACGCCCGGAACGCCTCCGCCTCGTCGCCGAACACCTCGATGTACGAGTGCGCCATCGTGCCCACGGCGGGCAGCCCGTAGCGGTGGGCGGCGGCGACATTGCTGGTCCCCGCGAAGCCCACCAGCGCGCCCAGCCGGGCGGCCTGGTCACCGGCGTCGGCGCCGTGGGTACGCCGCAGCGAGAAGTCCACCACCGGCCGCCCGGCCGCCGCGATCACGCAGCGCGCCGCCTTGGACGCGACCGCCGTCTGGTGGCACACCTGGTTGAGCAGGTACGACTCGACCAGCTGCGCCTCGGCGATCGGCGCCGTCACCTCCAGCAGCGGCTCCCCGGCGAGCACGATCCGCCCCTCCGGCACGGCCCGTACCTCGCCGGTGAAGCCGAGCCCCCGCAGTGGCGCGAGCTCCGGCGCGGGGCGGCCGAGCGCGGCGGCGAACGCCGCGACGTCCTCCTCGTCGACCCGCACCTCGGCCAGGTGGTCCAGGACCGGTTCCAGTCCGGCCGCGACCAGGAAACCGCGGTCCGGAGGCAGTTTCCGGACGAAGAGGCTGAACGTCGCCGGGGCGGTCATCCCCTCCAGCAGGTACGAGTGCGCCATCGTCACCTCGTACAGGTCGGTGATGCGGGCGTTCGACATGGCGCTGACTCCGGTTGTGGCGGGACGGCTCTCCGGACGTGGCCTAACGGCCGGCGGGTCCGAAGCCGGTACACCGTCGGAGGGTCCGGCGGACCGGTCGGGCGACCACCTCCAGGGGGCTCCTACCCGGCCACCTTCCCACTCCGACGTCCTTGTGCCATCCGCCTCAGGGCCTGTGCCCGGTGGGTCCACCGGCCCTCTCGCAACCGCCATTCCGATCGCACCGGCCGACGGGACGCGGGTGTCGCCCCGGCCATGGGCCGTTGGGCCCCCGGACCGAGGCCCTGGAGCCCCTCGTGACGTGTCCCGGGCCCGGGGCATCGTGGAACCAGCACATGTGGCGAACGTGCCGGGGCAGGCGGTGGGAGAGGTGACGGTTGATGCAGCACCGCAGCGTTGTGGACGTGATGACCCGCGAGGTCGTCCGGGTGGCGCCCGAGACGGGCTTCCGGGGGGTCCTGGCCCTGCTCACCGAGTTCGGCATCACCGCCGTGCCGGTGGTCGACGGCGACGACCGCCCGATCGGCATCGTCTCGGAGGCGGACCTGATGCGGGTACAGGCCGCCCAGGACGACCCGTCCGGTCTGCTCGCCGAGCCCGCAGCCGGGGGTCGGGAAGCCGCCACCGCACGGGAGTTGATGACCAGCCCGGCCATCTGCACCTCGCCCAGCACGAGCGTGGTGGCCGCCGCCAGGCTGATGAACCGGCACCAGGTCAAGCGACTGCCGGTGGTCGACGAAAACGGCCGCCTGGTGGGCATGGTCAGCCGGAGCGATCTGCTGCGGGTCTTCCTCCGTGACGACCACGCCATCCGCAACGAGATCGTGGAGGACGTCCTCGCCCAGGTGGCGGGCGTCAGCCCGGCGCAGGTCGGTGTCGAGGTCGACCAGGGCAGGGTGACGCTCAGCGGCACCATCGCGGAACCCCACCTGGTGCCGATCGTGCTGCGTCTGTGCCGCTCGGTGGACGGCGTGGTGTCGGTCACCGACCGTCTGGAGTGCTCCACCGGCTGAGAACGGGCGGCACACCGAGCCCTCGCGAGACCCGTACGGTCAGCGGCCGACTGCACGGACGCGTCCGGAGGACCTTACCGGTTGTTGAGCCAGGTGCTTGGCGACGTCCCACCGTCCTTGGGGGCCCTCGGCGCCTTCGCATGCCCCTCCCGCTCGACGAACGCCGCCAGGCCCTGCGTGAACCGGCACGGAGGAGAGTAGCTCTCCGGGGGAGGATGTCGGGCGGCATCGGATCCTGCGGACGGCGGTACAGCGGCTGCGGCCTGGAGCACCAGAAGCCAGGATCGGTCCATGGCGATTCGTTTGGGATTCGGGCTGCCGCAGATGAAGTGGTACGACCTCGCGCACGCTCCGGCAGAGGCGGCGAGGGCAGCGGAGCGGATCGGTTACGACAGCCTGTGGGTTTTCGAGCGGGTGCTGTTCCCCGAACGTCCGCGGCAGGGCCTGTACGACGTGCCAGGGCTGGCCTGGCCGGACTCCTACCGGTCGGTTGCCCATCCGCTGGTGGTCCTCTCACTCGCCGCCGCGGCGACCGAGCGGGCCCGGCTCGGTAGCAGTGTGCTGATCGCGCCCTTCCACGGCCCGTTCCAGCTCGCCCGCGCGCTTGCGACGCTGGATGCGGCGAGCGGCGGCCGGGTGGTCGCGGGGCTGGGGACGGGCTGGTCGCTGGACGAGTACGCGGCCGCCGGGCTCGCCCCCTTCGAGGAGCGCGGAGCCGTGCTGGACGAGTTGTTGGACGTCTGTGCGGCGGTGTGGGGCCCGGACCCGGTGTCGTACCAGGGCAGGCATGTCGTGATCAACGACGCCGAGGTCGGGCCGAAGCCCGGGCACCCCATCCCCGTCTACCTGGCGGCGTCCGGCGGCAAGGCCTTGGACCGGGTGGCCCGCCGTGCAGATGGCTGGTTGCCGACAGGCATCACACCCGAGCAACTGGCGTCCCGGTGGCGTGAGATCAGAGAGCGGGCCGCGTCGTACGGCCGCGATGCGAGCGCGCTTCAGATCTGTGCGAGGGCGAACATCCGGATCACCGAAGCCCCGGTCCGCGATGCCGAGCGACAGCCCTTCGTCGGCACGGTCGAGCAGATCGTCCAGGACACGGCCGGCTATGCGGCCGCAGGGGCGGACGAGGTGCTTCTCGACCTCCAGGCGAACGCGCGGGATGCCGGCGAACTCGCCGATCTGGCAGCCCGGGTTCATGCGGACGTCCGCAGCGCGGGGATCTGAGGTCGCTCCCCCGCACCGATCTGGGGTTCGCGGCCTTCCACGCTTCCTGGATCCCTCCGCAGGTCCAGAGCAGAGGAGCACGGCATGGACACTCCCGTTGTTCTCATCACCGGCGCGCTGACCGGAATCGGCCGTGCCACCGCGCTCGCCTACGCCCGCGAGGGTGCGGACGTGGTGGTTTCCGGCCGACATCAGGACGTCGGCGACGCGCTCGTCGAGGAGCTGGAGAGGAGCGGTGGGCGTGCGCTCTTCGTCAACGCGGACGTACGCTACGACGCCGACGTCGAGAACCTGGTCGATCGTGCCGTGGAGCGCTTCGGACGTCTGAACGTCGCCTTCAACAACGCCGGTACCGAGGGCAGGATCATGCCGGTGACCGAGGTGAGTGCCGAGGCCTATCAGGCAACCTTCGACACCAACGTCAAGGGCACGTTGCTCAGTCTGAAGCACGAGTTCCGGGTCATGCAGGCGCAGGCCGACGGTGGGAGCATCATCAACGTCAGCTCCACGTACGGACTGATGGGCTACCCCGACCTCGCCCTGTACGTGGGCAGCAAGCACGCCGTCATCGGCATCACCAAGGCCGCCGCCTTGGAGGGTGCCAGGTACGGCATCCGTGTCAACGCGGTCGCCCCGGGTTATACGCAGACCGGCATGTACGAGCGTGCCACCGGCACCGACGCGGTCCGCGCCGCAGTCAACGCCGTGCTCCCGCTGGGCCGGCCCGGGACCCCCGAGGAGATCGCGGCGGCCGTCCAGTACCTCGGCTCCGGTAAGGCCAGCTACATCACCGGCCAGACCCTCACCATCGACGGCGGTCTGATGTCCGGCTGGCCCCTCTTCCCCGATGCCTGAGCTTGCCGTTTTACCGTTCGTAGCGGTTCATCGTGGCTTGGTGCCCTTCTTGCGGCGGGCGGATCGGGTGTATGCCTCGTCGGTGGCGAGGACTGTGCCCACGTCGTGTCGGGGTGCCAGTCGCTGGTTCCTGGAGCCGGAACACCTCGGGCACTCAGGAGGTGGGCGACCGCGAAGCCGATGAGCCCCGCGAGGGCCGGTGCGGCCAGGTCGCGCCCTTCGCGGCCGTGACACCGGTGCCTCGAAGTGGTCAGTCCGCGAAGAGGTGTGGGCCTCCGGGTTCCACGGTCTCCTTCTCGGGGCCCGGTTGCGGGTAGTGGTGGACCCTGGCGTCCGGGCCGGGGAAGAACTCCGACACCCGTCCGGTGTCCGACCAGCGAACGTCGTAGGGCGGGCTGCCGTCGGCGTGGTGCAGCGCCACGACCTCGCCGTCGCGGCGCGTGACGCCGGGCCGGGTGCCCTCCACGATGATCCGGTCTCCCACTGCGGCTTTCATCTCATGCTCCTTGACTCACCAGGGCTCCGCCATGTGCCCGGGGCGGGCCGCTACCTCCATGGCATCGCACGGCCGTACCGCCGGCCAGGGGCCGACCGCCCCTCCGGGTGGGGCCGCCGGTCCCGGGACGGACCGGCAGGTCGGGCCTGGCGGCGCGGGGAGGAACAGGTGGAGCCGCTGTGGTCCGGCCGGACGCACGGCCGGGGCGGCGGGTGAGCCGCCCGGGCCGGCGCGGCAGACCGGGCCCGCTCAGAGGGTGAAGCGGTGGCTCTCGCCGGGCCGGATGGCGACCGGGGAGCCCCGGAAGCGGACCTGGACCGGTTCCTGGCGGCTCTCGCGCAGGCTGACCGTGATCTGCCGGTGGTCGAGCGCGAGCTCCACGCCCCAGTGGCCCCGGTAGCGCAGGTCGAGCTCCAAGTGGCCCAGCGCGGAAGGCAGGTGGGGGTCGAGCCACAGGGCGTCCTCGCGAATCTCCAGGCCCGTGTAGCAGCGCTGGAGCAGGTCGACGGCTCCCGCCATGGCGCCCAGGTGGACGCCCTCGCAGGTGGTGCCGCCCTGGACGTCCCGGAGGTCGGCGGTCAGCGCGTCGCGGAAGTGGCGCCAGGAGGCCCGGCGGTCGGAGCGGGTCAGCACCCAGGCGTGCACCACCGAGCTGAGGGTCGAGCCGTGCACGGTACGGCGCAGGTAGTAGCCGGTGGTGCGGCGCAGCAGCTCGTGCCCGGCCGGGTAGCCGAGTCGGCGCAGCAGGTCGCGGACCTCGCGGGCGGAGAACAGGTACCAGAGCATCAGGACGTCGGCCTGTTTGGACGCCTTGTAGCGGTTGACGCTGTCCCCCTCGGCCTCCAGGATCCGGTCCAGCCTCCTCAGATCGGGGTGCCGCTGCCGGTACGCCGCCCAGTCGAACTCCGCCAGCCGCTCGTAGCCGTCGAACTGGCTGAGCACGCCGTCGTGGAAGGGGATGTGCAGTCGGCGGCTGACCTCCTGCCAGCGGTCCAGCTCCTGCGGGCCGAGGGCGAGCCGTTCCAGGAGCTCCTCGCGCCGGTAGCCGGGCAGCGCTTCGACGGTGTCGAGTGCCCGGGCCAGCACCCACGAGGCCAGGACGTTGGTGTACGCGTTGTCGTCCACCCCCGGCCGCTCGGCCCAGGGGTAGGCGTCGTGGTACTCGTCGGGGCCGAGGACGCCGCGGATCGAGTACCGTCCGCGCCCGGGGTCGTAGGTGGCGGATGAGGACCAGAAGCGGGCGATCTCCAGGAGCATCTCGGCGCCGGCGGTGGCGAGGAAGTCGAGGTCGCCGGTGGCCTGGTAGTACTGCCAGACGTTGTAGGCGACGGCGGATCCGACGTGCCGCTGCAGGTGGCTGTGGTCGGGCAGCCAGTGGCCGGAGAGCGGGTTCAGGTGCAGCCGCTGGGACTCCTCGCGGCCGTCGCTCGCGCTCTGCCAGGGGTACATCGCACCGCGCAGGCCCACCTGGCGGGCGGCCTGGCGGGCGGCGTCCAGGCGGCGGTGGCGGTAGCGCAGGACCGCCCGGGTGAGTTCGGGGAAGCGCAGGTTGAGGAGCCTCAGGACGAAGAGCTCGTCCCAGAAGACGTGGCCGCGGTAGGCCTCGCCGTGCAGGCCGCGGGCGGGAACGCCGACGTCGAGGTCCACGGAGTGCTCGGAGTACGTCTGGAGCAGGTGGAACAGGTTCAGGTGGAGCGAGCCGATGCCGTCGAAGTCGGCCTCGATCCGGCAGCGGCGCCACAACTCGGCCCAGCGCAGGGCGTGTTCGGCCAGCAGTCGGTCGAAGCCCGGGGCCTGCGCGGCGAGCAGCCGGGCGGCCCGCAGCGGAGCGCCGATCGCCGGGTCGCGGGAGGTGTACACCGCGACGGTCTTCTCCACGGTGACCGGTCGGCCCATGAGGGCGTCCAGGGTGAGGAGTTGGGCGGCCCAGCCGTCCTCGACCTCCCCGATGCGGTCGACCGGGAGCGGCGTGTTCGCGTGGTGTACCCGGGTGCGCGCGGCGAGGGCGATGTGCAGCGGTGATCCGGCGGCGGTGACCTCCAACCGGAGCAGGCCGTCGTCGCCCGAACCTTGGCTGACCGGGACCAGATGGCGGTCGGCCAGGCCGAGGTAGCGGGCGACGCCGGTGTTGGTCACCGTCCCGTCGAGCGCGGAGCGGACCTCCAGCCGGCCGGACCAGTTCTCCGGCACCAGTGTGGTCTCCAGCGCGACCAGGTGCGGCTGGGCCTGACTGGCGACCCTGCGCTGGACCATCCGGGTGCGCAGGCCCTGCGGGTCCGCCACCAGCGCGTGCCGGGTGAGCACACCGCGGCGCAGGTCCAGCTCCAGACGCTGCCGTACGGGTGGGCCGGCGAACCACTCGCCGCCCTCGGGGCGGAAGGTGAGCGGCAGCCAGTTCGGGCAGTTGACCAGATCTTCGTTGTCGACGAGGTGCCCGTCGACGGCGGACGTGGCGCGGTCGTAGCACCCGGCGAGGTAGGTGCCGGGGTAATGGACGCCGTCGGCCCGGGACTCGGGGGCGGCGCCCCGGGTGACCAGGTAGCCGTTCCCCACGGCGCACAGGACCTCGCGAAGGCCCTCCTGGACGGGATCGAATCCCTCGTACCGCAGCGTCCAGGGGTCGGGCATCGCCGGCTCCGCGGCCGAGAGCGGCGCCCTCCGTGCCCCGGGCGCGGAGGAGTGCGCGCGGGCGTCTGCGTCCACCTGGCTGGCCTCCTCCGCTCGGCCTGCCTCCAGTGTGAGCGGCGCACCGTCACCCCGCTCAGTGGTTGGAGGCCGACGGCGGTGGCGTCTGCTCGGTCCGGATGATCCGGCCGGTCACGGCGGTGGGCTCGATCCGGACCCAGACGTCGCGATCTCCTCCGGCCCAGGGGGTCGGGAAGCCGCGGTGCGTGAGGTGTTCGATGGTCTCCTGGTCCTCCAGGATCGCGGTGGTGCCGGTGGCGAGGACGCTCCAGCCGGTGCTCAGCGCCTCGTCCAGTCGGTCGACCTCGAAGGCGACGTTCGTGCCCACGGCGGAGGCCAGCAACCCGGTCGCGGTGGTGCGGAAGACCAGGATGCCGTCCAGCACCAGGTAGTTCACCGGAAGGACGACGGGCCCCTCGGAGGTACTAAGGGCCACGCGGCCGACGCCGCCCGGAGCCAGCCTGGCCCAGCACTCCGCAGCACCGAGCTCGGTCAGCACCGGACGGGTGCTCGCCCGTCCGCGGCCCGGCGGCAGGTCGAGGCCGCCGCCGAGCAGCTGCTGGGGGGTCGTGCCGAGCGTTCCGGCCAGCCTGGTGAGCGCGGCGATGTCGACGGCGGCGGGCGAGGACTCCACGTACTCCAGGTACGTCTCGGCCATGCCCGCCCGGGCGGCCGTCTCCCGGCGGCTGAGCCCTAGCTGCTGCCTGCGTAGGGCGATGCGGCGGCCGAGGTCGCCGGCGCCGGTCGGGTACTTCCCGGCCGAGCCCGCGTGCTGCATGAACATGGCCTGCTCCCTTTCGTTACCGGCTTCGGGATCCGCTCGGGACCACCACGAGCGGGCGGTGGCAGCGGTTGACCAGGACGCGCCCGGTCGACCCGAGCACCAGGCCCTGGAAGCCGCCGAGTCCCCGGTTGCCGATCACCAGGCAGCGGGCGTGCCGCGCGGCGGTGGCGAGCATCTGGGCGGGGTCGCCGGTGAGCACCTCGTGCCTGACCCGGACGTCCGGGTACTTCTCGCGCCAGCCGGCGAGCGACTCGGAGAGGTCGAGGAGCGACTCCTCCACGAGATCGGGGCGGTCCGCCTCGCGCGGGCGGCGGACCTCGACCGCCTGCAGGTCGGTCTGCCCGAGCGAGGCCTCCTCGAAGGCGAAGCCGATCGCGGCCTCGCAGGCGGCGGAGCCGTCGATGCCGACCACGACCGGGCCGGCGCCGGAGGTGTCCGGTTCGGGCTCGGGGACGAGCACCACCGGGCACGGGGGATGGCCCACCAGGGACGCGCCTTTGGAAGCGATCATCAAGGTGGCCTGCGGCTCGGTGAGGTGCCGGCCGCCCAGGACCAGCTGCGCCGCTTCTTCGGCGGCCTCGCGCAGCACGCGCACAGGTCGCCCCTCGACGAGCCGGGAGGTGATCTCCAGCTCGGGGTGGCGTTCGGCGGCGAGCAGCCGGGCGGTCTCGAGCAGCTCCTCGCCGTGGGCCCGCAGCGTGATCAGCCGGTGGTGCCCGGGCCGTCCGGGCTCAGTCTGCGGGGAGATGCCGGTGGGCCAGTCCTGGGCGTGCAGCAGGTGCAGCGGCAGGCCGCGCCAGGCGGCGGCGTCACAGGCCCAGCGCACGGCCCAGCGGCTGGCCTCGGAGCGGGAGACGCCCACGACCACGGGGCGGCGGCTTCCGGTGCCGGTCGGGGCTGTGGAGCCGTTCATCGGGAGCTCCCTTCGGTTCGGAGCCGGCACTTCACCGGTCTGCTTCCAGCCTCGGTGGCCCGGGCCACTGCCGGGGAGGGCCGTTCGGACCGCTGGGCGGGACCGGGCGGCCCCTTCGCGCGGATCGGTCGGGGAAGCCCCGGGGTCGGTCGGCCCTGTCGGGACCGCGCGGCGGGGACGGATGGTGGAGGTGTACTGCTCGGGAGCGCCATGGACCGAGGAGGCGCCATGTCCACCGCTCAGCACCCGCCGCGCTCCGTCGAGGCGCTGCTCGCCGACGGGACCACCGTGTCGATCCGGCCACTGGGACCGTCCGACCACGCGGCCGTCCTCGGACTGCACGCGGAGCGGATGTCGGATGACAGTCGCAGGCTGCGCTTCTTCGGCGCGAGTCGGCGTGCCCCGCAACTGGCGGCCGAGCGGCTGTCCGGGCCGCCGAGACCCGAGCTCCTGGCACTGGGCGCCTGGGCGGGCGGAGAGTTGGTCGGGGAGGCCGACTGCGAGACGGTCCCGGGACACCCGGAAGCGGCCGAACTCGCCCTGGCCGTCGCCGACGACTGGCACCACCGGGGCGTCGCCACCCTGCTGCTGGAACACCTGGTCCACGCGGCACGGCAGAATGGCATCCACACCTTCGAGGCCGACACCCTCGCGGACAACCGGGCCGTGCACCGGGTCTTCTCCGACCTCGGCCTGCCGGTGCGCCGCCGCTTCGAGCAGGGCGAGGTACGGGTCCACGTCCCGCTCGACGAGGCGGACGAGCACTACCGCGAGGCCGTGGACGAGCGGGGCCGCAGCGCCGACGTCGCCAGCCTGGCCGCCCTGCTGCGCCCGGCGTCCGTCACGGTGGTGGGTGCCTCCCGGCGGCCGGGCTCGGTCGGTCAGTCCGTGCTGCTGAAGATCCGGCAGGCCGGTTTCACCGGCGAGCTGTGGGCGGTCAACCCGTACGCCGCCGAGATCGCGGGCGAGCGGGCCTACCCTTCGCCGAGCACCCTGCCCGGCACCCCGGACCTCGCCGTGCTGGCGGTGCCGCCGATCGCGGTGGCGAGCGCCGCCGAGGAGTGCGGCCGGGCCGGAGTGCGGGCGCTGGTGGTACTCACCTCCGGTCTGGACGCCGATGCCGCGCGGCAGTTGATGCACGTCTGCCGCCGCCACTCGATGCGGCTGGTCGGCCCGAACAGCCTGGGCATCGCCCAGACCGACCCCGCGATCCGACTGGACGCCGAGTTCGGCGGCGCCTTCCCGCTGCCCGGCACGGCCGGGGTCGCGGTGCAGTCCGGCGGAGTCGGGATCGCGCTGCTGGAGCGGCTGGCCTGGCTGGGCATCGGGGTCTCCAGCTTCGTCTCGCTCGGTGACAAGTACGACGTCAGCGGCAACGACCTGCTGCAGTGGTGGGAGAGCGACGGCCGCACCGACCTCGCCCTGCTGCACGTGGAGTCCTTCGGCAACCCGCGCGCCTTCTCCCGCACCGCCCGCCGGGTCACCCGCAGGTTCCCGATCCTCACCGTCGACGCCGGACGCTCGCCCGCAGGGCGCCGGGGCGCCGCCTCGCACACCGCCGCGGCAGCCACCCCGACCGTCACCCGCGAGACCCTGTTCCGCCAGGCCGGGATCACCGCGACCCGCAGCATCGCCGAACTCGTCGACACCGCCGCCCTGTTGCACAGCCAGCCGCTGCCCTCGGCACGCTGCGCGGTCGCCGTCGTCTCGAACGCGGGCGGTGTCGGCATCCTGGCCGCCGACGCCTGCGCGGACACCGGGCTGACCCAGCTCGAACTGCCCTCCGACCTGGTCACCGAGCTGCGCGACCTGCTCCCCGGCAGCGCCTCGACCGCCAACCCGGTGGACACCACCGCAGCCGTGACCCCCGGCCAACTCGCCGCCTGCCTGGACACCTTGTCGCGCAGCCGGGCGGTGGACGCCCTGCTGGTCTGCCTGGTCCCCACCGCACTGACCACCGCAGCGCAGGACGATCCCCTCCGCGCCCTGCTCGACGGCCCCGCGCACCGCCGCATCCCCCTCGCCGCCGTACTGCTCAGCCAGGAGGTACCGGTCCGCCTGCTGACCTGCGCCGACGGCGGGCACATCCCCTCGTACACCGACCCGCAGGACGCCGCGCGGGCGCTCGCCCACGCCCGCGACCGGGCCCGCCGACTGGCCGAGCCGCCCAGCCCCGAGGCCGCGGCCCCGCCCGGCTGCGACCCGGCCGCGGCCCGGCGCCTGGTCGAGTCCTTCCTCACCGCGAACCCGGGCGGCGGCTGGCTCGACCCGGCCCTGACCGTCGAGCTCTTCGACTGCTACGGCCTACCGCTGACCATCTCGATCTGGACCCCGGACGAACACGGAACCGTCGTCGCCGCCCAGTCGCTGCGACAGCTCGGACACCGGCGCGAGGTCGTGCTCAAGGCGTACTGGCCGGGCCAGGTCCACAAGAGCGCGGCCGGCGCGGTCCGCACCGGCCTGGCCACGGACACCCAAGTCCGCCAGACCTTCCGGGAGTTCACCGAACGGTTCGGCAGCCGGCTCACCGGCGTGGTGGTCCAGCCGATGGCCGCACCCGGGCTGGAACTGCTCGCCGGAGTCGTCCAGGACCGGGTCTTCGGACCACTGGTCCTCCTCGGCCTCGGCGGCACCGCCACCGAGGTACTGGACGACCGGGCCGCCAGGCTCGCCCCGCTGACCGAACGGGACCTGGCCACCATGCCCGCCGAACTGCGCGGCTCCGCACTGCTGTCGGGCCACCAGGGCGCACCCGCCGTCGACCTGGCCGCCGTCCAGGACGTCCTCGCCAGGCTCTCCCACCTGGCCACCGACCTCCCACAGCTCGCCGAACTCGACCTCAACCCGCTGATCGCCCGGCCCGACGGAGTGCTCTGCGTGGACGCCCGGGCCCGGCTGGAACCCAGGCCGTCCTTCGACCCCTACCTGCGACGGCTCCGCCGCCCGGCGGCCGCCGAAGAGGACTGAGCACCATGAACCACAGCATCCTCGACGGCACTTCGACCGTGGGCTTCGCCGACCCGGGCCACACGCGCATCCCCGGCCGGGCCCTCGTCCGGACCTGCATGAGCCGCCCTGCCGTCGCAGTCACCCCCGACACCGACTTCGCCACCATGGTTGCCGCCATCACCGCGTCCCGGCGCGGCGTCCTGCCCGTCGTCGCCCCGGACGGCACCGTGACCGGCGTCGTCGCCGCCTCCGACCTGCTGGCCGCCTACGCCGAGCCGAACACGGCGGAGCTCCTCGCCCGCGACCTGATGACCGCGCCGGCCGTCACCGTGGCGGAGGACCGGACCGTCGCCGAGGCAGTGGCCACCGTCCACCAGAGGTCGATCCACCACCTGCCGGTGGTCGACGGCGAGGACCGGCTGACCGGCATGGTCTCACCACACGACCTCCTGGACGCCCTGCGGCGTGACGACGAGCAAATGCGCAACGAGGCACTGACCCTCGCCCTCACCCCGGGCACCGGCGTCGTCCCGAGCTCGCTGCACATCAGATGCGAACGCGGCCGCCTGACCGTCGCCGGCCGCACCCGCACCCGCGGCGACGCCGCCGCGCTCTGCCTCCAACTCGCCCGGATCGAGGGGATCGCCGGCCTCACCGACCGGCTCCGCTGGGACCTCGACGACATCGAAGGGCGGGCCGAGGCATGATCGGCTCCGCCGTCACGGTGCTCCTGGACCCGCGCCGCATCAACGCAGCGGTGTTCGACGCCGACGGAGTGCTCACCGACTCCCTGCCGCTGCGCACCACCGCCTGGCGCGACACCCTGCACGCCTTCACCGCCCAGTACGCCCGCGCCACCGGCGACGCGCGGCCCCCACTGGCCACCTCGGCCGACCTGCCCGCCCACCTGGCCGGCCTGCTCGACGAGGACATCGCGGCCGCGCTGCTCCGCCCGCCCACCCGTCGAGTCGACCTCGCCGGCAACCATCTCGGCCCGGCCGAGGCGGAACTGCGCCGGATCCTGGCCGACCACGAGGACCAGCGCTTCACGGAACTGCTGGACGCCGAAGGGCTGCAGGCCCGTCCCGGCGCCCACCGGGTCCTGCTCGACCTGCAGGCGGTGGGCGTCGTGGTGGGAGCGTTCTCCAGCGGCAAGCACTGTCCGGCGATGCTGCACCGGGCCGGCCTCGACCACCTGGTGGCGGTCAGTGTGGACGCCGAGGACACCGAGCACTACGGGCTCGCCGGACCGCCCAACCCGGCGCTGCTCCAACTCGCGCTGCGCCTGCTGCACACCCGGCCCGAACACGCGGCGGTGTTCGCGGACACGCCCGCCGCCCTGGAAGCGGGGGAGCGGAGCGGGTTCGCCCTGGTCGTCGCCGTCGACCACCGGGACGAGGAACGGGCCCGGGTGCTGGGCGGCCGGGAACCGGTGGTCCACGACCTGCACCAGGCCGAGGTGCCGGCCGGCCGTCCGATGCCGCTCGGGCTGTGACCGGGCCATGAGCGGGCCGATGCCTGCCCGTACGGCCCTATCGGCGCTGTGTCGGGCCCGAAATCCTGCTCATCAGGGCGGTTCTGTGCAACAGATGGGCCGGTGGCGGGAAGGGACGGCGGCAGAGGTCCGCGGCACCGGAACAACCGGAGAGGGAGGTACCCCGCAGTGAAGTGGCTCGGATCGGAAACAGCTGGAGGAACCCCGGCACCCGCGGGCGGGCGCGGGTCCATGACTGACGAGCGGACGCCCTGATGAGCGCCCCGGTCACTCCGGCGGCCGACGAGGCCGTGATCGACCGCGAAGGCCTGGCAGCCCTGGTCGACGTCCTGCGCTCCCGCGGCTTCACCGTGATCGGCCCGACCGTACGGGGCGGTGCCATCGTGCTCGACGAGCTGGAGTCCGCCGAGAGCCTGCCGTACGGCTGGGGTGTCGAACTCGAGGCGGGGCAGTACCGGCTGCGGGAACGGCCGGACCCGGCGGCCTTCGCCAACGCGGCCGGACCGCAGTCGTGGAAGACCTTCCTGCACCCCGCCCGGGTCCGCCAGTGGCGGGCCGAACGAGCCGACGGACAGCTCACCTTCGAGGCGGACGACCCCCCGACGCCCCGCTACGCCTTCCTCGGTGTCCGACCGTGCGACCTGCGGGCCATCGCGATCCAGGACCGGGTGCTCACCGGAGGCCGGCACGCCGATTCGACCTACCAGGGCCGGCGCTCGGGCGCGTTCCTGGTCTCGGTGGAGTGCACCGAGCCCGGAGGTACCTGCTTCTGCGTCTCCATGGGCACCGGGCCGGCGGCCGGCCCTGGCTACGACCTGGTGCTCACCGAACTGGTCGACGACGAGGACGGCCACCGGTTCTGGATCCGCAGCGGCAGCCCGGAGGGCGCCGACGTCCTCGCCGAACTCCCCGGCAGAAGGGCCGACGACGCCACCCGTGCGGCCGCCCACGAGCGGGTCTCGGCCGCCGCCGACCGGATGGGCCGCACCATGCCGGAGGCCGACCTGCACCAGCTGATGGCGGGCACGCTCGACGCCCCGCGCTGGGACGACGTCGCGTCCCGCTGCCTGACCTGCGGCAACTGCACCATGGTCTGCCCGACCTGCTTCTGCACCACCACCCAGGACGTCACCGACCTGACCGGCGACCACGCCGAACGCTGGCGGCTGTGGGACTCCTGCTTCGACCTGGACCACTCCTACCTGCACGGCGGAACGGTGCGCGCCTCCTCGCGCAGCCGCTACCGGCAGTGGCTCACCCACAAACTGGGCACCTGGTACGACCAGTTCGGCTCCTCGGGGTGCGTCGGCTGCGGGCGGTGCATCGTCTGGTGCCCCGTCGCGATCGACATCACCGAGGAGGCGGCCGCCCTGCACGACTGGGCCGGCCGACCGGCGGACGACGGCGAGGAACCGGCATGACCGAGCTGCCGTTCCTGCTCGACGCGCTGCCCCAGGCACACCGGGACCGGCTGCTCGCCCTCGCCCGCGACAACTCGTTCCCCCCGGGCGGGCGGCTGTTCGACGAGGGAGGGCAGGCCGACCGCTTCTGGCTGATCCGCTCCGGTGAGGTCGCCCTCGACCTGTACGTCCCCGGCCGCCCGCCGCCGGTCGTGCAGACCGTCGGTCCGGGCCAACTCCTCGGCTGGTCCTGGCTCTTCCCGCCGTACCGCTGGCACCTGGGGGCCCAGGCCCTCGGGCCGGTGGACGCCTGGGAGTTCCCCGCCGACGAGGTCCGAGCGCTCTGCACGGCGGACCCGGCCCTCGGGTACCAGCTGACCCTGCGCTGCGCCGAGGTGATCGGCGAACGGCTCCGGGCCACCCGGATCCGCCTGCTGGACCTCTACGCACCTCGCACGGGCGCGCCATGAGCACCGTCACGCCACCGCTCCCGTACCGGGTGACCGCCTTCCGGCCGGAGACGGGGGACGCCGTGTCGCTCGAACTGCAGCCCGTCGAAACGGCGCTGCCCGCCTTCCTGCCGGGGCAGTTCTCCATGGTCCACGCCTTCGGCGTCGGCGAGGTGCCGATCTCGGTCAGCGCGATCCGAGGCCGCGACGGCGCCCTGGTGCACACCGTGCGCGAGGTCGGCGCCGTCTCCGGAGCACTGTGCCGACTGCGCCCCGGCGATGTCCTCGGCCTGCGCGGCCCCTACGGCACCGGCTGGGACCTGGACTCGGCGACCGGAACGGACGTCCTGGTGATCGCCGGCGGCATCGGACTGGCTCCACTGCGCCCGGTGGTGCACCAGGTGCTGGACCACCCCGAACGGTACGGCGATCTCCGCGTCCTGGTGGGCGCCCGCACCGCCGGGGACCTCCTCTACCGGGACGAGCTGGAAAGCTGGCGGACCTCGGCCCAGGTCGAGGTGACGGTCGACCGCCCCACCCCCGGCTGGCAGGGCGCGGTCGGCGTCGTCACCACACTGCTCGACCGGGCCGGACCGCTCGGCGACGACACCCGCGCACTGCTCTGCGGACCTGAGGTGATGATCCGCCACACCGCGCAGGCGCTGCTCGCACGGGGTGTGCCCGCACGGCGCATCCAGGTGTCGCTGGAGCGGAACATGAAGTGCGGCACGGGCCACTGCGGCCACTGCCAGCTCGGACCGCTCCTGCTCTGCCTGGACGGACCGGTGGTCGACTACGCCCGATCCGGGCCACTCCTCGCCGTGCGGGAGTTGTGAGATGACCGACGACACTCTCCCCACCCTCGCGGTCTGGAAGTTCGCCTCCTGCGACGGCTGCCAGCTGACCCTGCTCGACTGCGAGGACGAACTGCTCGGCCTGGCCGACCGGGTGCGGATCTCGCACTTCCTGGAGATGTCCGGCGCCGAGGGTACGGGTGACGACGGCCCGGCCGGCCTGGAGGGCGTCGGACCGTACGACCTCTCCCTGGTCGAAGGGTCCGTCACCACGGCCGAGGACGCCCGGCGGATCCGCCGCATCCGGCAGATCTCCCGCCGCCTGGTCACCATCGGGGCCTGCGCCACCGCCGGCGGCGTCCAGGCCCTGCGCAACTTCGCGGACGTGACGGAGTTCCGCGCCGCCGTCTACGCCCACCCCGAGTACATCGCCACGCTGGCCACCTCCACCCCCATCTCGGCCCACGTACCGGTCGACTTCGAGCTGCGCGGCTGCCCGATCGACCGCCGCCAGCTGCTGGAGGTGATCACCGCCTACCTGGCCGAACGCAAGCCGAACATCCCGGCGCACAGCGTCTGCTACGAGTGCAAACGCCGCGGCACCACCTGCATCACCGTCGCCCACGGCACCCCGTGCCTCGGCCCCGTCACCCACGCCGGCTGCGGCGCCATCTGCCCGGCCTACGACCGTGGCTGCTACGGCTGCTTCGGGCCGTCCAACACCCTGAACATGCCGGCGATGGTGCGCCAGCTCCAGCACGACGGCATGAGCGAACGGGACGTCGTGCGGGTCTTCCGGACCTTCAACTCGGCCTCCCCCGAGTACGCCGAACTACCCGGCCTCGTCAACCAGGACACCTCCACCGACAGGGAGACCGGATGAGCCACCGGGGAGAGCGGATCCTGCGCCTGGACGCACTCGCCCGAGTGGAGGGCGAAGGCGCCCTGCACCTGGCGATCGGTGACGGCGAGGTCACCGACACCCGCCTGCGGATCTACGAACCGCCGCGCTTCTTCGAGGCATTCCTGATCGGCCGAGGGCACACCGAACCACCCGACATCACCTCCCGGATCTGCGGAATCTGCCCCGTCGCCTACCAGATGACCGCCTGCCAGGCCATCGAGGCCGCCTGCGGTGTCACCGTCGACGGCCAACTCGCCGAGCTGCGCCGCCTGCTCTACTACGGCGAGTGGATCGAGAGCCAGTCCCTGCACATCCACCTCCTCCACGCCCCCGACTTCCACGGCCACCCCAGCGCCGTCGAACTCGCCCGCGAGCAACGCGGACCCGTCGAGCGGGGACTGCGGATCAAACAGGCCGGCAACGCCGTCATGGAGCTGCTCGGCGGCCGCGCCATCCACCCGGTCAACGTCCGGCTCGGCGGCTTCTACCGGGTACCGACGCGAAGCGAACTCGCACCGCTGGCCGAGCAGTTGCGCCGAGTGCGGGACGACGCACTGGAGACGGTGCGCTGGGTGGCCGGTTTCGACTTCCCCGACGCGGAAATCGACTGCGAACTGCTGGCCATGCAGGAGAGCGGCCGGTACGCCATCGACTCCGGTGCGCCCACCGTCCTTAGCCCGGCCGACGGCACCACCCCGAATCAGGCGAACTCACAACGCCGGTTCCCCGTCGGCGAGTTCGAACAGCACGTGGTGGAGGAACACGTCCCCCACTCCACCGCCCTCAGATCGAGCCTGGACGGCAGACGCCATCTCACCGGCTCACTCGCCCGCTATGCCATCAGCGGCCGCTGGCTGCACCTGACCGCCGCCGAAGCCGCACGGGCGGCCGGCCTCGGCGACCCGGCCACCGGCGCGGTGTGCCGCAACCCCTTCCGCAGCATCGTCGTCCGCGCCGTCGAAGTGGTGCACGCGGTCGAGGAGGCGCTGCACATCATCGGCGCCTACGAACCGCCGCCCCGGCCGCATGTCGACGTGGCGCCGCGCGCGGCCGAGGGCTGCGCCGCCACCGAGGCGCCGCGCGGCCTGCTCTACCACCGCTACGCCATGGACGCGGACGGCACCCTCACCTTCGCCCGGATCGTCCCGCCGACCGCCCAGAACCAGGCGGCGATCGAGGAGGACCTGCGGCGGCTGGTGCAGGCGCGCCTGGACCGGCCCGGCGATCCCCCCACCGACGAGGAGCTGACCGGTCTGTGCGAACGGGCCGTCCGCAACCACGACCCGTGCATCTCCTGCTCAGCCCACTTCCTCGACCTGACCGTGGACCGGGCGTGACGGGCCGCGTGGTCGTGATCGGCGTCGGGAACCCCTACCGCCGGGACGACGGAGCAGGACCGGCCGTCGTCGAAGCGCTGAGCAGCACGGTGCCCGAGGGTACGCTGCTCATCGTCAGCGACGGCGAGCCCGGGCGGATGCTCGGCCTCTGGAACGGCCGTGACAGCGTGATCGTGGTCGAGACCGTGCACGGGCACCCGGGCCACCCGGGGCGGCTGCACACCCTGGACGCCGAGACGACCGCCAGGTGCGCGAGCGGCCCGGCCAGCAGCCACGGCCTGGGCCTCGGCGAGACCGTCGCCCTGGCAGCCGCGCTCGACCGGATGCCCCTCGAACTCGTGGTCCACGCAGTGGAGGGCGAGGACTTCGGCCTCGGCCCCGGACTCAGTGCCGCAGTCCGCGCGGCGCTCGCGGAACTGGTCGACCGGGTGGCCACAGCCGTCCGGGACGCGCACCGACGCCAGCGTTCCCGGTCAGGCTGAGCCGGAGTTCCCGGGCCGAGGCCTCGGGTACGGGGCAGGGCTCTCGGTCGTCATGGCGATCTCCAGAGGAAAGCCCTCCCATCGTCCTGCCCGGAGCGGTCGTTGTCTCCTGGACCGGTCTGGCCACGGCAGTGGGACCGAACGGCCCTGTGCTGACTCTCGGCCCGGGCGGAGAGTGTGAGGTAGAGGACATGCGTGGAGGAGTGAGGACCATGCAGCACCGCACCGTTCACGACGTGATGACCCAGGAGGTCGTCACCGCTCGGCCGGACACGCCGTTCAAGGAGATCGTGGCGTTGTTCCACCGGAACGACATCACCGCGATCCCGGTCATCGACGACCAGGAACGCCCGCTCGGCATGGTCTCCGAAGCCGACCTGATCCGTAAGGAAGCCGTCCTCCCCGACCCTGAGGGCCGTACCCCCGGCCGCTGGTTGGAGCCGCAGGACCGGGCCCGCGCGGAGGCCGAGACCGCCGGTGGCCTGATGACCAGCCCCGCCGTCACAGCCCGTGCCACCTGGTCCGTACCCGAGGCCGCCCGGGCCATGGACAAGCACAAGGTCAAGCGGCTGCCCGTGGTCGATGAGGTCGGCCGCCTGGTGGGCATCGTCAGCCGCCGCGATCTGCTCCAGGTCTTCCTGCGGCACGACGCGGCGATCCGCGAGGAGATCGCCCACGACGTGTTCGGCCAGACCCTGTGGGTCGCGCCCGGCTCCGTCCAGGTCGCCGTGCACGAAGGCGTGGTCACCCTCACCGGACGGCTCCCGCGCAAGAGCCTGGTACCGATCGCCGAGCAGCTGTGCCGGGCCGTGGACGGCGTGGTGGCGGTCCACCAGAGTCTCGACTGGACCGAGGACGACACCGAGGTCCAGCTCGAACACCCCCACGCCTACCAGGCCGGCCGGCGCCAGTGACGCCCGGGGCAGTTGTCGTCACCCGAGTCGTCGTCATCTCATGGGCAAGGCCGCGGTTGGGCCGGAGAAGCCTCGACATCACCAGGCCCGAGCTCAACTCCGTAGTAGCGGATCGCGCCGCGCCAGCCGGTCATCAGCGGCTACACCGACCCCGCTCGACCGGCGTCCCGAGGTGACAATCGGACTGAAGGAGCCCGAGAGATGCGCGTCGCCGACCTCATGACCGCACCGCCGGTCACCGTCACGCCCCACACCACGGCGAGGGACGCCGCCCGGCGCATGGACGAGGAGGCGGTGGGCTGCGTCCTGGTGGCCGAGGGCGGCACCCTGCACGGCGTCCTCACCGACCGGGACCTGGTGGTCCGGGCACTCGCACGCAACGCGGACCCCGCGACGCGGGTGTCCGAGCTGATGTCCGCCCCCGTCGTCACCCTCGACACCACCGACGACCTCGCCGCCGCCTATCGGGCCTTCCGCCGTACGGGTGTGCGCCGACTGCCCGTGCTGGACGGCTACCGTCTGGCCGGTGTCCTGACCATCGACGACCTCTTCCTGGACGTCCTGCAAAACCTGGCCGACCTGCTCGGTCCGGTCTCCTGGAGCGCCCTGCGCGAGGGCAGCCCCGGGCCGGGACCGGCGATCCCACCCGCAGCTGTGAGGAGCACACCGTGGAAAAGCGCTGGGACACCGTAGGCGAGGTGATGACCCACGCCGTCATCGCCGTCGGACGCGACACGAGCTTCCAGGAGATCGCCGAGATCCTGCAACGCTGGAGGATCAGTGCGGCACCGGTGCTCACCGGGGACGGCCGGGTGATCGGGGTGGTATCCGAGGCCGATCTGCTGACTGCTCAGGACCAGGCCCCGGAGAGCGCCGAGAACCTGACGGCCGGACAGCTGATGTCGGTCCCGGCCGTCACCGTGCACGCCGACAGCCCGACCGCCGAGGCTGCCCGGGCGATGGCACGCGGCCATCTCAAACGCCTGCCGGTGATCGACGAGGAGGACCGCCTGGTAGGCATCGTCAGCCGCGGGGACCTGCTCAAGGTACACCTGCGAACCGACGAGGACCTCGCCCAGCAGGTCCGCTTCGAACTGCTCGCGGCGCTGGGGCCCGCGTACGCGTCGGCTGTCGACGTCCACGTCGAGGAGGGCCGGATCACCCTCACCGGTTCGCTGCCCGAAGCGGCGCCGAAGGCCCTGCTGGAGCGCCTGGTCCGGGCCGTGCCCGGGGTGGTGGACGCCGAGGCGCGGCTCACCGCTGTGAGTGGTGACCAGGAGCCGGTGACCTCGTGAACCGGCCGGTCCTCGCCGCCGTAGACGGCTCGCCCGCGAGCCTGGCCGCCGCCCGCTGGGCGGCCGACGAGGCCGCCAGGTGCGGTGCACCACTGCGCCTGGTACACGCCTGGCCGTGGCCGCAGCGTGCGGCCCCGGGACTGCCGGGCGTGAGCGAGGTGCGCGGACAAGCCCTCTGTCTGCTGGCCGACACGGCGGAGGACCTCCGCACAGACCATCCGGACCTGAACGTGTGCACTGCCTTGCTGGATGAGCCGGCCCGGCAGGGGATCGTGGCCGCGGCACGGGACGCCCGCCTCGTGGTACTCGGCTCGCGCGGGCTCGGCGGCTTCACCGGCCTGCTCCTCGGATCGGTGAGCCTGGCGGTCGCGGCACGCGCCGACTGCCCGGCCGTCCTGATCCGGGACGAACACCAGCAGCCTCCGGCCGGGCAGGTCGTGGCCGGTATCGATGCCCACGACCCGTCCGAGGCCGTCCTGGAATTCGCGCTCGAGACAGCCCATTCGCGCGGCGCGGACCTACGGGTCGTCCACGCCTGGGACCCGCCACCCTGGTGGCGGAGCTCCCCGGAGGAGCAACGCGCTGACTGGGCAGGGGCTGTCCGGGCACAGAAGGAACTGCGAGAGCTTCAGCAGGTGATCCGTGACCACGCGTCCGGTGACGTGAAGGTCATCGAGGAGGTGCGTCCGAGTGGTGCTGCCAAGGCGCTGCTCCAGGCAGCCGAGCACGCGGATCTGCTCGTCGTGGGCAGGAGCGGTCGCGGCCGTCCAGGCCACCTCGGATCGGTCGCCCACGCGGTGATCCACCACGCGCGGTGCCCGGTCGCGGTGGTCCCGCACGGCTGACCCCGGTCGCATCGTGGGCCGGGCCCGTGAAGATCCCGGCCCACGGCTTCGGTCACTCGGACGGGTTCACCGGGATGCTGCGTGCTGCCTTCTCCTGTTCGACGGCCTGCGGGGTGCCGGTCCGTCGTCGCACTCCCACGGTCCGGCGGTGCCCTCCCTGGCCTCATGAGCCGCTCGGCCCCGTGCCAGGGCCTCCCGGCCCATGACGGCGGTGTCGGCGTCCCGCGCGGTGCGAGCGTCCCGGGACGCGCAGAATCGTAGGAGAGCCGTCCGCCGGTCAGGAGCACAGCGATGGACACGACCGACTCCAGCGAATCCGTACAGCCCGTGCGCGTCTTCCTGCTGGACGACCACGAGGTGGTCCGGCGCGGGGTGCGTGATCTGCTGGAGGCGGAGCCCGACATCGAGGTCGTCGGCGAGGCGGGCAGCTGCGCCCAGGCCCTCGCCCGGGTGCCGGCGCTGCGCCCGCAGGTGGCCGTGCTCGACGTACGGCTGCCGGACGGCGACGGGGTGACCGTCTGCCGCGAACTACGCGACCGGATGCCCGAATTGGCCTGCCTGATGCTCACCTCCTTCGATGACGACGACGCCCTGCTGGACGCGGTCATGGCCGGAGCCGCCGGGTACGTGCTCAAGCAGGTCAAGGGCGTCGACCTGGTCAGCGCGGTACGGACGGTCGCCTCCGGCCAGTCGACGCTGGACCCGGCCACCACCCGCAGACTGATGGAGAGCCTGCGCCACCACGACGAGTCGGACACCGACGCCGCCCTCGCCCAACTGACGCCTCGCGAGCGGGAGATCCTGGCATTGGTCGGTGAGGGCAAGACCAACCGGCAGATCGGTCAGGAGCTCTACCTCGCCGAGAAGACCGTCAAGAACCACGTCTCGCGCATGCTCGCCAAGCTCGGCGTCGAGCGGCGCCTCCAGGCGGCCGTCCTCGCCGCCCACGCCGAGGCCGAGCACCCCGGGCACCCGCGCTGAGCCGGGCGGCCCGGCACATGGATCCGAACGGCCCAAGCGCCGCCGACCAGGTCGGTCGCACCATGGGCGCAGAGGGTATCCGCCTTACGGTACGAGCAAGGAGCCCGTGATCACGTACCTCGGCCGCGTGCCGCGGCAGCATTCCGCCGCCGGGCCCAAACCCCCGCCGCCCGGCCCCTCCAGGCGGTGCCGGCCCCTCTGACAGCCCGAAGGAGCGTCCGCGTTTCAGAGCAGGGCCCAGCACCGGCTGACCCAACCAACCCCTGGGAGACCGCCATGGCCGCCATGGCCCTGGACGGTGCCACGGTGGAGAAGCTCGTCTCCGCCGCGGTGGCCGCCCCTTCGATCCACAACACCCAGCCCTGGCGCTACCGCCTCCGGCCCGAGACCAGCACCCTCGAAGTCCGTGCCGCGCCCGAGCGGTCGCTGCCGGCCACCGACCCCGAGCAGCGTGCCCTGCACATCTCGGTCGGTGCGGCGGTGCTGAACCTCCGCACCGCCGCACGCCACCTCGGCTGGGCACCCGACGTGCACCTGCTGCCCGACCCGGCCGAGCCCGACCTGCTGGCCGCCGTCCGCCTGGACGAACCGTCCCGGGCACAGCTGCCGCGGACGGCCGAGCTGTACGACGCGATCTGGCACCGGCACACCGTCCGCACCCCGTTCACCGGCCCGCCGATCCCACCAGCAGTACGGAACGAACTGGTCGAGGCCGCCCGCACGGAGGAAGCGGTGCTCTACTTCCCCGACCGGGAGGAGACGGCCAGATTGCTCCACCTCACGGCCGAGGCCGAGCGCCGCAACGTCACCGACCCCGAGCACCGCAGCGAAAGCCGCAGCTGGATCCAGAGGCCGGGCGGGGGACCGTACGGCATCCCGGCCGCCGCCCTCGGCCCGCAGGACGCCGCCGGACACCTGCCGATGCGGGACTTCTCCGCCATCCACCCCGCCGAGCACCAGGCCCCCGAGGCCTTCGAGGCCGAGCCGTGCATCGCGGTGCTCGCCACCGAGCACGACCATCCCATGGACTGGCTGCGCGCCGGACTGGCCCTGGAGCACGTCCTGCTGACCGCCACCGTCCGTGGGGTACGCGCTTCGCTGCTGCACCAGGCGATGGAGTGGCCCAACCTGCGTTGGGAGACCCGCAGCCCGCACCGGGGACCGGGCTTCGTCCACATGCTCATCCGGCTCGGCTACGGACCGGAGGGGGCGCCCACACCCCGGCTGCCGGCCTCCGAGGTGCTGGTGGTCGACGGCAGCTGAGGCTGTCGGCCTCACTCGGGCGGCAGTGGGACCCGCCAGAGCACTTCGGTGCCGCCGTGCGGGAGTGCGTGCGCGTCGAAGGCGCCGCCGAGCGCCGCCGCCCGCTCGGCGAGGTTCTCCAGCCCGCTGCGCCGTCCGCCCTTAGAGAGCCCGACACCGTTGTCCGTCACGGTGACCGTCAGCTCGGCGTCCGCCGCCAGCGCGACCTCCACCGAGGTCGCGTCGGCGTGCCGGGCGGCGTTGGACAACGCCTCCTGGAGGACGGCGACGGCTTCGTCCGCGATCTGCGGCGGCACGGTGACGTCCAACAGGCCGGACATCCGCAGGCCGGGAGTGAAGCCGAGCACGGCCGCCGCCCGCTCGACGACCTCCACCACCCTGGCGCGCAGCCCCTTGGCGGCAGGTCCCGCTTCCCGGGCCCGAAGGCCGAAGATCGTGGATCGGATGGTCTTCGCGGTCTCGTCGAGGTCGTCGATGGCGCGCAGCACCCGGTTTCCGGCTTCCGGGTGGTCGATGAAGCGGATCGCGCCCTGGAGGGTCATACCGGTGGCGAACAGCCGTTGGATCGCCAGGTCGTGCAGATCGCGGGCGATCCGGTCCCGTTCTTGGAGTAGCGCGATCTGCTCGGAGTCCCGGCGCCGCTCCGCCAGCTCCATCGCCAGCGCAGCGTGCCCGGCGAAACTCAGCAGCAGCCCCGACTCATCGGACTCGAAGAGCGGATCACCTTCCGCGCGGGCCAGCATCAGCACGCCGCGTACGCCGTGTTCCGGAGTACCGATCGGTACCGCCACGGCGGGCCCCAGACCGCGCCAGCGCGGTGGCCCGGCGGTGATCCGCGGGTCCTGCTGCACGTTCGTGCTCACCACCAGTTCACCGGTGCGCGCCGCAGCCCCCATGAACGAGCCTTCCAGGGGCAGTACCAGACCGCGGTGCTCCCGCTCACACAGCCCGACGGCGATCCGGACCTCCAACTCCTCGGAGTCGGGCACGGGCAGGGCGACCACCGCGAGGTCCGCTCCCGCGATCTCACCCGCTCTGGCGACCAGTAGGTCCAGCACCTCCTTCTCGGAGCTTCCGGACAGCAGACTGCCGGTGATCTCCGCACTGGCCGCCAGCCACCGCTCACGCAGCCGACCCTGTGCGTACAACCGGGCGTTGTCGATCGCCACCCCCGCCGCCACCGCGAGCGTGGACAGTACGGCTTCGTCCTCGGCGTCGAATTCGCCGCCGCCGCGCTTCTCGGTCAGGTACAGGTTGCCGAACACCCTGTCCCGGACCCGGATCGGCACCCCCAGGAAGCTGCGCATGGGCGGGTGGTTGGCGGGAAAGCCGTAGGAGGACGGATGCTCGGAGATCTTGCCTAGCCGCAACGGCACTGGGTGCCGGATCAGCTCGCCCAGCAGACCGTGGCCCGACGGCAGCGCCCCGATCCGCTTCACCTGCTCCGCGGTCACCCCGACCGGGACGAACTGCGACAGTCGATGGTCCTCACCGATCACCCCGAGAGCGCCGTACTCGGCGTCGACCAGGTTCACCGCCGCCTCCACGATGTGCCGCAGCGCCTGGGCCAGCTCCAGATCCCGGCCGACCGCGAGCACCGCCTCCAGCAGGCTGTGGATCCGGTCGCGGGCGCCCCGAGCGGCGTTCAGCCTGGCCTGCAGCTCGTCCAGCAGGTCGTCCAGCCGCAGCTGCGGCAGCGGTACCGAACTCTCCGATGCGCTCCCCACCGGTACCTCCGCGGCTCGCCGGACACCACCACCCAGCCTAGAAGGACCGAACCAGGCGCGTCCCCCGCAACCGGTGCCCATTGGGCCCACCGGTCCACTCCCAGGGGCGGCCGACCCACGGCACGCAGTCCCACCCTGGACAGCCCTGGACCTGAAGGGGGCAGCGGGTGATCGTGCCGGCCGCTCAACGGCTGACAGAGGTGATCGGGGCATGAAGGCGCCGACCTTGTCACGGGCCGGGCCGTCGTATCTGTGGCGAGATACCCGATGCGGTGATCCGGGAGAGGCAGGACGCCGTCGTCCGGGTGGACGTGGTTACCGTCCGCGGTATGGACCTGCACATCCTCGAGGGCGACGTCCCCGAGGTGACCGACGGCCGGATCCTCGGCTACGGAGCCGTCAGCACCGTCATCGAGACCGGCCCGGGCGTACGGAGCGTGGCCGACGGCGACCGCGTCCTGGTCTCCCGCAACTTCGCCCGGGCGGCACGATGCCCTGAAGGTCGCCCTGTTCCGGACCTGACCGAGCCCCGCGGAGAGATGACGGAGTCACCGTGAAAGAGAACCCCCAGTCGACCGACGCGGCTGTGCAGCCGACCGGATCCGTCCTCCTTGCCCCGCGCGTTGCCGAGCAGCGTACGCAATTCGGTCTGACCGAGCATGAGTTGGCGAGCCAGGCGGCGATGTCTCCCTGAGTGGTCGACGGCCCCGGCCCTGAACCGGGTTGTCCTGGTACCCCGCTGACTCGGCCCCGGCCGCGCACTTGGGCGACACCGGTTCGGGACGAGGGACGTCAGATGCCCGAAGTGTGGGCGAGTTGGCCGACGGCCGCGGTGACGGCCATGGCGAGCCCGCCGCCGAGAACCACCCGCAGAGCCGGGCGCAGCACGCCTGCGCCTGCCGTACGGGCGGCCAGCACGCCGGCAGCGGCCAGACCGCAGAGAGTGACGACGACGATCAGCCACAGCCGTGCAGCGGTGGGGGCGAGGAGGCCGAGGAAGGGGACGGCTCCGCCGGTGAGGAAGCTGGCGGCGGAGGCGAGGGCGGCTTGCACCGGGTTGGCCGTGGTGTGTTCGCTGTGGCCGAGTTCGTCGCGCAGATGGGCCTGGAGCGGGTCGGCCTCCTGGAGGGCCTCGGCGACCTGTCGGGCCAGCGCCGGCGGGACGCCGCGGCTCTCGTAGATGGCGGTGAGTTCGGCGAGCTCGGCTTCCGGGGCGTCGGCGAGCTCACGGGCCTCCTTGGCGCGGTCGGCTTTCTCGACATCGACCTGCGAGCTGACCGAGACGTGCTCACCTGCGGCCATCGCCATTGCACCCGCGGACAGCCCGGCAAGACCGCCGGTGACCACTGCGGAGGTGCTCGCTCCGCTAGCCGCGATGCCGACCATGATGCTGGCAACGGAGACCAGCCCGTCGTTGGCTCCGAGGACGGCGGCACGCAGCCAGCCGGCCCGGCCCGCGGTGTGGCCTTCCGGGTGGGGAATGCGCTGGTCCGGGAAAGTCATCGGATGAGATGCTCCCGTAGGGGTCTCATGGTCACAGTCTCGGCAGGACTCGCCGGGGTGTCGTATCCAGTGAGCCGTTCGTGGCCGATGCGGGCGCTTCTGGGCTACGGCCTGCGCGCGGCCGACGCCGCCGATCTGGCCGCGAACACGAGCCGAACGCGCTGGAGCCACTCGA
This sequence comes from Kitasatospora sp. NPDC001175, assembly GCF_053598215.1. Taxonomy (NCBI): domain Bacteria; kingdom Bacillati; phylum Actinomycetota; class Actinomycetes; order Kitasatosporales; family Streptomycetaceae; genus Kitasatospora; species Kitasatospora sp. NPDC001175. The sequence continues at coordinate 93,083 of NZ_JBSFJU010000017.1, forward strand.
GACCGGCGGTCTGTCCGTCCGACATGATCCGCCGGCACGCTCACACCAGTGAGAGTGGTGAGTCTGGCGTTGCCCTCAGGGCCGCCGGCGTCGCCGTCCCGGTAGCCGGTCCGCGCTGTTCGGCTGGTGCCGGGCCGCCGGGTGAGTCGTGGATGGGCGGTGCGCCTGGCGAACGCCCCGCCCGGGAACGCGGAGCGCGAGCGGACCCGCAGGACGAGCTGTCCGTCGTCGACAAGGTGGCGCAGGACGGAGCAGGTTGCGCACGATGCCGGGGTGGACGAGCCGCCCGGTCTCAAGCCCCGCCAACACCGGCAGGATGTCGCAGGCGGGCAGTGCGAGCGGACGCGGGAAGCGCCCAACCCAATGCCGCGTGGCGGCTGCGCGGGAGCCTGGGCCCGACGGTGCGGGGCGGCCATCCGCGTCCCAGAGCACGGGCCAGTTGGTCCATGGTCACCGGTGACCTCACCGTGGAGCCGGACGGATACATCCGCGCAGCTGGTGCGGTGGTGGAGCTGTTGCCGAGGTGGCCACCCCGTCGTCGGTGTTTGCGGGGCGGCCACCCGGTGGCAGCCGTTTCCGGGAGCACCACATGACGACCTTAGCAGTTGCTGATGTTGGCAACTGTGTGCCAGGGCAGGAGGAGGAATGCGTATCTCACCGCAAGGCCGCGCGGCTGAGCTGCTTGCTCCGTTCTCGGCGCGGGGTGGCGTGTGTCTCCCTGCGCCGGGTAGGCGGTGCCCGCATGTGTGGTGCGGGCGCTCCGTCTTCCTGTCCGGCTCCGCTGGTCGCGGAGTGCGCACGCATGCTCATCGTCACCCTGGGTGTGGTGCTCGAGGGTGGTGGTGAGCATCCAGCGGGAATTCGAGGATGCGGACGGCATCGGGGTCCTGTACCTGACCGACTCTCTGGGCGAGCAGGCCGCCCACCGCTTCCAGGGCGCGTTCGACTGGGCCGTCGCCCGGTGTTTCCGTGCGGCCGTGATCGACATCTCCGCCCTGGTGGGCTTCAACGCCGCGGGTGAGGGCGTGATCGTGGACGCCCACCGCTCTCTGGCGACTGCCGGTCGGCGCTGACCACCCACGGCCCGATGATGGCGTACTTGCGTGATTGCTAAGGTCAGTAATTGATGATGTTCTGCCTTGCTTGGGCCCGATGGAGACGGTGACGCCCGTGAACGCCGAAACCCCCGCCACGCCTCCCGTGGTCGGCGCACCGCTGTACCAGCTGAAGGCGGAGTTCTTCAAAACACTCGGGCACCCGGTGCGCATCCGGGTCCTGGAACTGCTCAGCGAGCGCGAGCACGCGGTCGCCGAGATGCTGCCCGAAGTCGGTGTCGAGGCGTCCCACCTGTCCCAGCAGCTCGCAGTCCTGCGCCGGGCCAAGCTCGTGGCCTCCCGCCGCGAGGGCTCCACCGTGTACTACAGCCTCACCAGCTCCCAGGTCGCCGAGCTGCTGCGGGTCGCGCGGGCCATCCTCAGCGGCGTCATCACCGGCCAGGCCGAACTTCTCGACAGCCTGCTCGTCCCCACCACCGCCACGACCGAGGGCTGACCCGACCGCACCGTGATTGCCGGGCTCCGGTCAATCCGTGCAGTTCAACCGTGGTGACGCAGACGCGTTCTCCTGGAAGCAGTCCTGGTGATAGACGTCCCAACGCCAGTCGATGGAGTAGCAGAGGCCGGGGCCCACGCAGGGGTGGCTGTTGGTCCAGGCGTCGGGGCCGACAGGAAGTGGTCGCCGGTGCACAGGAGTTGGCTGGTGGGGCGGTCGATCTCGACCTGGCCGTACCATCCGCGCCCGCCCGGCTGGACGATCATCTTGCTGTTTTACCCGTCGTGCCGCATGCGGGCGTGATGGTCTTCGTGCTCGCCTTGTTCCACCCTTCCCGCGCGGACGGCATCGCGGACGAGCAGTGCCGCGCAGTCGGGGTACTGGCGGAGGCTGTCTTCGCGCTGTTCTGTCCGGCTGCCGGAGCCTTCTCACGTCGGACGGCGGAGCTGCCCGCTACGGGCCCTCGTCTGTCATGCTGAGCGTTGGTCCAGCTGGTGGCCGCTGAGGTCGAGGATCTCCTCGACGGGCCGGCGTGGTGTGGGGTGTCCGGGCGGGCCGAAGCCGAGCCGCATGACGAGTTGGACGTGGCCGGGGCCCTCGGCCGGATCGCGCAGCCGCCACCGCGTTTCTTGCCATTCGACCGCCTGGTGCAGGATGTTGGCGCGGACCCCGTGGGTTGTCGCCAGCAGCCAGACCCGTTCCATGGCCTGACCGGTGCGCAGCCAGTCGTTTGGGTGGTCACCGTGTGTCTTTATGACGGCGACCTGCGGTAGGGCCTCGAACCTCTCGGCCGACACGGCGGGGCGGGGCGGGTGGCCGGTGAAGCCGCGCATCGGCACCCGGGCGTCGAGGTCCAGCGGCCCGAGTGCCTCGAGCGGGATGCCGTCGGTGGCGGGCTCCTCCGGGCGCAGCCAGCTTCGGGTCTCGGCTTGCCGTGCGACGTCCTCGGCGATCCGCTGCTCGGCCTCGGTGGTGAGCGCCAGGACGCGGCGCGCGCCGTCCTCCTCCAGAACCTCCAGGGTCGTTCCCTCGTCGTCGGCGGCCTCGATCAGCTCGCCGATGACGGCTTCGGGGACGTCGCGGTTGGCGAACGGCTGGCGGCTGGAGTGGCGGTGGGCGATCGCGGCGTACAGATCCGGGATGTTCCCGCCACCGTCGGGGAGTGGTTCGGACAGATCGATGATCGCGGCCAGGTCCGGTTGGGGAGGATCGGGGCTCAGCCGGACGGTGGCCTGGCGTCCGAGGTGGTGGGCCGCGGTGCGGAGGTTGAACAGGGCCGCGCCGACGGAGATGAGCATGGCCCGGCCGTCCGGGTCCGCGACGGGTACCGCCCTTTCGGGGTCCGAGTACACCAGCATGCCGTGCAGGTTGGTGGTCGGGCGCAGCCGCCAGGGTTGGCTGTTGTGCACCGAGGGCGCGGCGCCGGCCGCGGTCGCGAGCAGTCGCAGTTCGGTGAGGGTGAGAGGGGACTCGGTCATCGTGGTCACTCCTTCGACCGGCAGGAGTCGCCGTTGCCCCGCTGTGTCAGCCTACTCGGTGCGTGGGCGGTTCGATGTGTCCGTCGCGCAGCGACGGGAGGACGGCTGGCGCTGGGATTCTGGTTATGTGATCGGCCGGGTGGCGGTCGTCCTTCGTGCCGTCCGGCCGATGTCTGGGCCGCTGGTGGCATCGGCCGTCCGGTCGGGAGGGACCACCGGTGAGGGTTGCTCGTTGGCTGAGTCGGTCAGTGCCGCGTGCGGTAGTAGTCACGCCAGACGAGGCGGTAGATCCTGGTCCAGCGGGGGATGGACCGGATGCCGGGGATGAACGGCACCAGGACCAGGGCGAGGCTGAGCACGGCCATGATGGCCCAGATTTCGGCGTCCGCGTTCTTCGAGGTCGTGAACGGGTCGATCTGGTACCAGAAGGTGTAGAGCCACAGCCAGGCCTGTCCGGGGTAGTCCCCGGTCTCGTTCATCATCCCCCATTGGCTTCCGGTCAGGTGCTGTTCGGCGGCCCGGTCCGACAGGTACGAGCCGTCGGCGAGGAAGAGCATCGGCTTGGTGAAGTCGGTCTGGTAGAAGCGACCCCGGCCCAGCAACTGGCCGTCGAGTGAGCCCGCCTGGGCAAGCGTCAGTAGATGGGCGGTCAGTACCGGCACCGGGCCGTAGTCGCCGGGGCCGACCTTGGCCGGATCGCCGTCCGGTGCCTTGCCCAGGGCGTCCGCGTAGGCCGAGCTCCAGGACTGCCGCTGGTCGGCGGAGGCGGCGTTCCACTCGGTGAGTGCGGCGGTGACCTCCGGCGGCTCCGCGGAGTGGCGCAGGGGTTGCAGCACGAAGTCCTCGGCCGGGTCGACGGGGATGCGGACGCCGGCTGCCCGCTGCAGGCTGACCGGGCCGATCTTCTGGCCGGCGCCCGGGGTGTGGTTGTAGGGCGGGCCGTACTGCGCGGAGGTGCTGGTGCCGGCGAGTTCGGCGACGGCCGTCGCGGTGAAGTCGTTCGGCGCCGCGGTGGACCAGGCGGCCAGGGTGATCGGTGTTTCGTCCGGGGAGGAGAACAGACCGGCCAGCCCCGCGCTGAGCAGGGCGGTGATCACCAACGCGATCGTGAACTCCTTGACCAGGTCGTAGCGGCGGACGGGGAAGGCGTCCGACCCGGGCGCCTGGGCGGGCTTCACCGCTCGACCTCGGGCGCGGTGACGCCGATCGGCGGCACGATGCCGCGCATGCGGACCAGCAGGACGTGCCAGGCGGTCAGCAGCCCGATCGCGAGCGGGAGCAGGACGATGTGCCACATCAGCATCTGGCCGAAGTCGAGGACGTTGAACCAGGCGCCGATGCCGACCGCGTTGAGCGCGTCCTTGGCCTGCCCGGAGATCCACTGGGAGTCGAAGTTCTGCTGGACCAGGTAGCCGGTGAACGCGGTGCCGATCGAGACCAGGAAGGTGACCGCGCCGGTCGCCCAGGTCAGGGCCCGTCGGCCGCGCCAGGCGGCCATGAAGAACTTGCCCCACAGATGGATCACCATGACGGCCATGAACAGCTCCACGCTCCACAGGTGGACGCTGTTGACGTACCTGCCGACGCTGGAGGTGTGCCACCAGGCGGGGCCCATCAGCGCGAGCACACCGCCGGAGACCAGGACCACCACGAGCGCCGACACGGTGAGCACCCCGAAGACGTAGATCCACGATGCCATGTAGACCGGCTGGGTCTCGGGGAGGAGCTTCTCGGGCGGTAGCCTCCGCAGGGCGTACCGCCGGATCGCGCCGGTCCAGTTACTCGCCATCACGCCGCCCGTGCGGGAAGGGCAGCAGCAGCGCGGCCACGAAGACCACCACCATCAGGCAGATGACTACCAGATTCGTCACCGAGATCTGGACCACGCCCCAGTGCACGTAGTGGCCCGGGTGGTTCAGGTCGACAGGCGCCGAGAGGACACTCGTCGTCGGTGCTGCTGTCATCGCCGCTTCCTTCCGACCACCGAACAGGATCTGGCGCCAGACTGACGCGGCGAGTGCGCGCCGGCACGTGCAGTGGTCCGAACGCGCGAGGATTGGCGCCACGCGTGGGACGTGGTCAAGCGAAGTCCGCGCCCGAGTTCCCCCAGGCCACAGTCGCGCGAGCCGGTGGCCGGTGGCCGGTGGCCGGGGCCGACTCGGCGGAACGGGTCAGTGCGGGGGTGGCAGCAGCGGCTTCTGCGGAGAGTTGATTCGCGAGGGTTCCCTCAAACGCCGGCGACGGCCGCGGTGCACGCCATGGCGAGCCCACCACCGACGACCACGCGCAGTGCTGGACGCAAGACAGTGGTTCCGGCGGCGCGGGCGGCGAGTACGCCGGCCAGGGTGAGGCCGCAGAGGGTGACCTTTTCCCAGCGCGACCGGACCTGCCGCCCGGGAGGTGGTGGTGAGGTGGATCCCGCGCTTCTCTGCGACCGGCTCCCATGCCGTGATCCGGTCGGCGACGACCTCGTCCACTCGGACCGGCACCGGTTGCGGTAGGGCCTGCTCGGCCCGGGCCACCGCCAGGAGGCCGCCCATCTCGCCCGGCTCCCTGGTCGCCGACCACCGATTCGGTGGTCACCGCCATCGTGCCCACACGCCGGGGCCGGTCGCTTGGGCCGAACAGCCCCGACTCCACCCACACGTGTGTGGTGCACGATCAGGGCCCGCCCGGCCCGGTCGATGGGCCCGAAGGCCCCTGCCACGCCACACCGAGATCCACCACCTGCCTGACAGATCGCCAATCACCTGCAACTCGCCGACGCCGACCACGGCCGCCTGCACCCCGAACAGTTCGACGACCTGCGGTCCTGCCTCTACGGCCTCCTAGAGTGCTGCGCTTGCACTTCGCCCAGGAAGAGGAGAACTACTGCTCCCTCGCACGCTGGCCAAAGCGAGAGGTCGGGGGTGGTCGAGTCGACCACCCCCGACTTTTCGACCCCGTTCGGCTCCCGGCGGGGAGCCACCCGGAACGGGGGCGGTCACCGTTTGGTCAGCCGAGGCCTCTGCGGGCGGTCTGGAACGCCTGGGCGTGGCCGGCCTCGTCATTGGCGTTGTGCTGGAAGAGGGTGGCCGCGGCGGTGTCGCCGACGGCCTTGGCCTGTCGGGCGAAGGTCGGGTACATCGTCTGGGACTCGTAGGTCTCGCCGGTGATGGCCGTGGTCAGGTTCCGGCTCGTGGTGCCGACCGTTCCGGCCAGCACCGCCTCGCCGGAGAGGTGCTCCTGCAACTCCACGTTGGAAATTCCGGTGAACAGGCGTGCCAGAGCTGCGTTGCCGCTCTGCTGGGCGCGCTGGGCGTAGAGGCTGTACTTGGCGTGGGCCAGGGCCTCACCGTGCATGGCGGTGTCGAGGTTGGTCTTGGTCTGCGCCGAAGTGACCTTGGGCTGCCCGGCCGCCACCAAGACGGGGCTGACGGCCGGGGGCGCCGGGATGGCGCCCTTGCCGGCGCGGACCGAGGTGAGCGCGGCCCGGTATGCGGACAGGTGCGCTGTCTCGTCCTTGGCGATCTCGGCGAAGAGGTCGGCCGCGGCGGTGTCGCCGGCCGCCTTGGCCTGCCGGGCGAACGTCGGGTACATGGTGGTGGACTCGTATCCCTCGCCGCTCAGGGCGTCGGTCAGGTTCGCCTCGTTGCTGCCCACGAGGCCGCTCAGCGCGGCCTCCTCGGTGAAGTGCTCACCCAGCTCCACACCAGCGGTCTTCCGGAAGAGGTCGGCCACGGCCGAGCGGCCCTCGCGTTGGGCCTGGGCCGCGAAGAGGGTGTAGGAGGCGTTGGCGAACGCCTCGCCCTGCATGGACTTCGTGAGGTTGGTGCGTGTCTGCTGCTGGAGGGCCGGGATCGCGGTCCCGACAGCTGTAGCGGCGGACGCGGTGGCGGTTGCACACATCACGACACTCACAGCCAACGAACCGGTGACCAGAGCGCGTATCGGGTAGGCGGTCATCTCAACCTCCTCGGCGGACACCCGACCGGGTGCCCCGCCCATCACAGCAAGGCGCCCCGGATACCGCGATCCGGTATCACCCATCCAGGTGAATACGCGAAACGACGACCGCGCCGACCCAACATCCGTCTCCTGGCCTTCTCATCAAACCGCGTGCAACGGCGACCGACTGATCTGAGGCGCCCGGTGCCCGGTCCGGTCGGCAGCGCGGTTCGCGTCGCGTCACGATGAGGGGGCGGACGGGACGGCCAGATCCGGCTCGGGCCTACCGTGTCCGGAGGTTCCGCTCCCGACCGGATCGCAACCACCGCTCAGCGGCGACCCAGGATCCTTGCCAGGAAGCCACCCTCCTTGCCCGTGTTCTTGTCGCAGGTGCAGCGGTCGGCCTTGCCAACCCCGGCCAGCACCTGGTCGACGTGCATGCCGCACCCCGCATAGGTGGCCTTGCCGCAGGTGCGGCAGACGGTACGTCGACACATCACATGACTCCTTGCGTCGTGGCCCTTGATGGGCAGCCGTTTCTTCAAATATACCCTGCGGGGTATTTTCGCGGGTCGTGACTGTCGGCTGTGCATGTCCTGCAGGCGCGACGCGTAGGTGAGCAGGCGGGAGCCGGGCCGCGCCGTGTCCGTGCGGCCGGGGTCTCCCGGGAAGCAGAGTGGAGGTCTTCACCCGAGCCATCGGCGGAAGGGCGGGAGGCGCTGAGCGGAAGTCAGCTTGTTGGCGGATGCCAGGGGTGCGGCCGACGTGACGGGTCGGGGACGGCTCATCCGCCCACATCCTCGGCGGCGTTTCGTCGCCTCAACCTGCTGCGAGCCGCCGGTGCGGAGTCGGCCGGACGGTCTGGATCAGCCAGGTGTCGGTGACCGTGCCGCTCGGCCAGTCCGACCGGACTCTGCAGAAGCGCGCCGACACGCCGATCCACCATGGCGAGGAGCCTCTGGCGGGCCACCTCGCCCACGCGCGTAGCCTCGTCGCCGAACGTCCCGGCCGAGGCCATCCTTTCGACGCTGGACGACTGGTGCTCGGCCGAGCCGCTGGCGTTGCTGGTGGACGACTTGCACCGGGCGGGCCCTGGTCACCCCGGCCGATATGAGCGATCGCGACGCCGCCGAGGAAGCGGTTTCCCGTCTGCCGCTGGTGCACCCGGAGATCACCATCGCCTGGCCGACTCGGAATGCCGACCGCCACCAGCCCGGCCACGCCCAGCGGTCAGCCGATCTCCCCTGCCCGGGGAAGAAGGACACGACCTGACCGGTCGACCGCTCCGTGGCGGTTGCCGAGAGCGGGCGATGCAGATCAGGCCTTCTTGACGACGCTGGACTTGAGCTGCATGGCGCCGAAGCCCTCGATGCGGCAGTCGATGTCATGGCCGTCGACGCCGTCGACCAGGCGGATGTTGCGGACCTTGGTGCCCGCCTTGATGCCCGAGGCGCTGCCCTTGACCTTGAGGGCCTTGATGACGGTCACGGTGTCGCCGTCGCTCAGCACGTTGCCGACCGCGTCCTTGACCACGCGCTCGCTGACCCCGGGGGAAGCGGCCCCGCCGGCGTCGGTGGGCACCCACTCGTGGCCGCACTCCGGGCAGACCATGAGGGCGTTCATCTCATAGGTGTACTCGCTGGCGCACTGCGGGCACGGGGGGAGGTTGTCGCTCATGTGTTCAGGATATCCAGGTCGTCTGAGGGATGTTTTCCGTGGTCAGCGGGCGTGAAGGCCCGCGATGTCGCAGTCTCGGTCGGCCAGTTCAGTGTCGATTGCCGAGGGCGAAGAGCAGGATGACGAAGCCGGCGAACAGGTGGGTGCCGAGGATGTAGACCGAGGCGCGGATGAGCATGGCCTTGCGGCGGCTCCTCTCGTCACTGGTGCTGTCACTCATCGAGGCTCCTGGCCGATTGCGGAGGGGCGGTCCTCCCGGGGCTGGGGGCGGATGTGCAGGCGTCGGCCAGTGGTGGCGGCCTCGGTGAGGAGGGCTTGGAGGGCGGGCAGATCGACGGTCTGCCGGGAGGCGGGGGCGCCGTGATCGTCATAGGGGGTAATGGTGAAACGCAAGGGCGGCCTCATTCCGGGGTCGGGGCGGGCGGTGTGAGCGGGAGGTGGACGAGGATGGTCTTGCCACCGTTGGGGTCGGGTGGATCGTCAGTTCGCCGTCGAGGTGGCGGGCGACGGCGAGGACGGTGGTGCTGCCCGCGAGCGTTCTGGGTCGTACGCCCCAGCCGGTGAGGACGGTCGCCGTGATCCGGCGGGCCACACAGGCTCATCCGGTAACGCCGGGAATGGTCGGCGGGCCGGGCCGGCGGAGGAGGGCTCGCGCTGCCTGCGATCCCGCCAGCGCCGGATCACCGTGGCCTCTCGGCGGTTTCGGCCACTCGGGAGGCTCCGGTGGTGGTCAGGTTTTGATCGGAGGGGACGGCCTGGCCGTGGAGGTGAGTGCGGGCGTAGCTGATGGCGTCGGGGGTGGTGGCGAATACGTGGCCGTCGGCGTGCAGCTTGTCGAGTGTGCCGAGGGCGTCGAGGGGGCGGTGGTGTTCGTCGCGGATGCCGGACATGAGGACGAGAGTGCCCCGGCGCTGGAGTTTGGTGACGGCGTCACCGAGGACAGTCGCGCCGCTGGCGTCGATCGCGCTGACCCGGGACATCCGCAGGATGACGACCTTGACCATGGCGCTCTCGGTGAGTTCGAGCAGGAAGCGGTGCGCGGCGGCGAAGAGCAGCGGGCCGTCGATCCGGTAGGCGACGATGTGCTCGTCGAGCAGCGCCTGCTCCTCGTTGTGGTGGTCGTCCGAAGGGGGCACCTCCCGGCCGGAGGCTGGGGGAAGGTCGCCGTGCAGCGGGACCTGCTCGACCCGCGCTGCCTTCGCGACTGCGGCGAGGGCGAGCACGCCGGATACCAGCAGGCCGACGACGACTGCGGTGACCAGGTCGAAGGCGAGCGTGGCGGCGGCGGTGAGGAGCAGGACGGCCGCCTCGCCGCGCCCGGTGCGGGCGATTGCGCGCAGCGAGCCGACCTCCACCATCCGCACGGCGGTGGCGATCAGCACGCCGGCCAGGGCGGCCAGCGGAATCCCGGCGACCAGGGGCGCGACGGCGAAGACGATCACGGCCAGGGCGGCGGCGTGGACGAGAGCGGCGAGTCGGGACACGGCGCCGGAACGGACGTTGACGGCGGTACGGGCGATCGCGCCGGTGGCGGCGACACCGCCGAACAACGGGGCAGCCAGGTTGGCCAAGCCCTGGCCGAACAGTTCGCGGTCGCTGTCGTGGCGCTCGGACACGCTCATCGCGTCCGCGGCGGTTGCCGACATCAGCGACTCCAACGCGGCCAGCGCGGCGACCGTGAAGGCGGAGGGCAGCAGAGCGGGGACGGCGGAGAGGTCGAGGAAGCCGAGCGAGGGCGCCGGCAGCCCGGCGGGCAGGTAGCCGATGGTGGCGACCGGCAGGTCGGCGAGGTTGGTGACGACGGTCGCGGCGACGACAGCGATCAGCGAGAACGGCAACGAGGGGCACAGGCGTACGCCGATGAGCATCACGACGGCCACCGCGAGGGCCACACCGAGCGCCGCCCAGTGCGGTGCGGCGGCGTACTCGCGCACTGCCCTGGCCGCGACGACGGCCGGGTTGCCGCCCTCGGGCTTCCTGACACCGAGCGCGCCCGGGACCTGCTGAAGGGCGATGACACCGGCGATGCCGACCGTGAAACCCTCCACCACCGGCACGGGGACGTAGGCCATCCAGCGGCCGGCCCGGGCCAGGGCGAGGGCTATGAGGATGATCCCGGCGAGCAGACCGACAGTGAGCACGCCGTCGGTGCCGTAGCGGGCGACGATGGGGACCAGGACGACGGTCATGGCGCCGGTCGGCCCGGACACCTGGAGGTTGGAGCCGCCGAAGACCGCGGCGAGCGCCCCGGCGACGACGGCGGTGGCCAGGCCCGCCTCTGCGCCGGCGCCGGAGGAGATGCCGAAACCGAGGGCCAGCGGAAGTGCGACGATCGCCACCGTCAGGCCGGCCAGCAGGTCCTTGCGGGGCGAGCGACCCATCGTGGCGAGGATCCGTTGGGTGGGGAGGACAGAACGCATGCGGTCGAGAACAGCATGGGCGGGGCTCACGCGGTGACCTCAGGGGTCGTGGTTCCGGCGAGCTCGTGCAGCAGCTGGTTCTGGCCGGTGATCACGTCACTGAGGATTCGGCGGGCCGCGCGCAGCAGCTCGGCGACGTCCGGGGTGGAGAGCGCGTAGAGCACGGTGTTGCCGTCGCGGGTGGCGGTGACCAGGTTGGTGCGGCGCAGGACGGCGAGCTGCTGGGAGAGGCTGGAAGCCTCGATGTCGAGGGCGGCGAGCAGGTCGCGCACCAGCAGCGGGCCGTCCTGGAGGAGTTCGAGGACCCGGATGCGGGCCGGGTGGCCGAGGGTGCGGAAGAACTCCGCCTTCGCCTGGTACAGCGGGACGGCCATGTCTCAGCTCTCTCCTTGCTCTTCCCCGGCGGTGTGCGGGATGTCGATGCCGTGGCCGGCCGCGAGCGGCAGCAGCGCCGCTACGCGCCCGGCATAGGCCTGGGTGCTGTCGTCCCTGCTGACTCGGGCTTGCCGCAGGGCCTGGCGGGTCTGGGCCAGTTGCTCGCGCTACTCCTCGTCGAACAGCGCGCTCACGACCTCCCAGGTGGCCGACAGGTGCCGGACGCACCGTACGCCGATCCAACAGCACGCCAGCATGTATGAATATGAAGAATTTTTCAAATCGCTGGTTTTGCATGTGATGAATTCGGACAGTAGTGATCTCTTGTGATCAGTAGCGGTCATCGCGCCGGGGGCCCGGTGGGCACTGCCCACGCTCAGTGCCGGTCGCTCCGCAGGGCCGATTTCGAGGTGGAACGGTCGGAAGGGCTTCTGCATGGCAGGGATCGACGGCGCGCTGAAGGACGCGATGGTGATCGACAGGGCGCTGGGCGCGGCCCAGGTCGACTCCGCGGCGCGATGGTGCTGGCCACGCCTGGCGACGTCGCGGGGCAGGACCTGCAACTCGCCGCGGCCGGTGCCACCGACGTCGTGCGGCGATAGCGGGTGTGGTCCCTCAAACTGGTGGCCAGGCGCCGCTGTTCGCGGCGGACCGTGCCGTCCTGGTAGGCCACGGTGACCCACGGACAAGCAGACCGTGAGTCGGGTCCTGGCCGAATCGGACGATCCGCCGTTCCCAGACAACGAGGACGAGACACAACTCGCCTTCGACATCCTGGTCGCCAGGTCCGGGAGCGGCCGGCACGCCAACGACTACGCGCACCGTGTAGAAGAAGCCGCGCGAGATGCCCACGCGTACGTCCAGAACCGCGTTCCTCCCGAGTGGGCGATAGGACAGGAGGCATAGACCCCGGCTTCGGCAGGCAGGGATTGCCGTTGACCGCGGAGTCCTGCGGTGTGAGACCCTACGGTCGGGAGTCGCAGGGGACGTCGCAGGCAGAAGCAATGGGGGCGAAATGGGATCTAGCGGGCCTGTGGGGGCGGGGCTGGCTCCGGTGGAGACCGCTGGTCACCTCTTGGAGAAGATCCGGCAGGGCAACGTGTACGCCCAAGGAAAGAAGAAGCGTTTCCGCCTGGCCTCCTCGGCGTTGAAGGTGCTGACGCTCTCGCTGTCCGCCGCCTCAACGATCATCCTCGGCTTGCAGAGCCTGAACTTCTGGGCTGGCTTGGCCTTCGCCCTCGTGGCACTGGTTACCCTGCTGGGAGCCGTTGAGTCGTTCTTCAACTGGAGATCGCGCTGGGTGTTGATGGAGGAGACGCAGTATCGGTTCCAGCGTCTCGCTGATGACCTCGAGTACCTCATCGCCTCAACTCCCGCCGCTGATCTCAGCTACGATCGGCTCCAGCCCCTCTTCGATGAATACCAGAGTGTATGGGCGCACCTGAGCGAGGGCTGGCTGCAGGAGCGCCGCGCGCTCAACTCCTCCTCCGGGGGCCAATGAGCCTTCGCCGTCAGCCCGGGTGGATCGGCGCTCAGCGCTCCGGCGGTGGCAGCCAGGCCACCGCCGCCCGGGCCGTCGGCAAGGTGCCCGCGCCGCCATGGTCCATCGAAGACCTCGCGCGGGCGTCCCTCCTGGGAGACCATGCCTTCATGGACACCGAGACCGTCGTACGCACCCGCCGCGCCCTGCACGCGGTGGCCGAGCTGGTCCTGGCCGGGCCGCAGTACCGGTCCAGCGGCACGATCCGGCTGCGCGCCTGCGCGGGCGGCTTCGCCACCAGCGTCGAGCCGCAGCTGCGAGTGATCGGTGCGGAACTGGTCGCGCCCGGGCAGGTGCTGTCCCTCGAATGGACCACCTGCACCGCGCTCGGCGCGGCACTCGGGCTCACGATCGGTGCTCCCGCCGGGCTGTACCAGGACGGGCCGGGTATCGCCGCCGACGACGCGGTTGAGGCGGATCCGTCCGCCGCCCGCCGGCTCGCGCACTGCTTCGCGCTCGGCGACGCCGCGCTGCGCGGGCTGTTCCCGGGCGCGGAGCCGGTCATCTGGCCCGAGCACTTCGACATCGGGGTGACCGTCGGCGAAGTGAACTACGGCGTCTCACCCGGCGACGCGTTCCGGCCGGAGCCGTACGCGTACGTCGGCCCGCACACCTTTCGGCAGGGCGAGTTCTGGAACGCGCCGTTCGGGGCCGCCCGGACGATCCGTGAACTCGGTGGTGCCATCGGCGTCATGGCCTTCCTGGAGCAGGGCCACCGACTGGCCGTCAGCAACTGACGGACCCGAAGGGCGCCAAGCCGTCCGGGACTTCGGGTGGACGGCCTTCGCAGGGGCCGCGGCGCCCACTCCCACGGCGACGTCGCTGCCGGCCACGGCCACCGCTCCGTCCTCGTTCACCTGGATGGTGGCCTTCTCCGCGGCCTCGTTGAGCGGATCCGGAGCTCCAGCTGGAGGAGGGGGTCGCTGGCCGGAACGCGGCTCCCGGCAGTAGTCCGCTGTCCACACCGGCGAGAGCGGCGAAGTCGTCGTCGCCCTGCTGGTCGTAGCGTCCACAGTCTCCAACTCGCCTGGCAAGCCGATGAGATGACGTCGGCTCCGGGTCGGTGCGAGTTGGATGTACGCACTTCGTCTGCGCCTGTTGCCGGGGCGGGCATTCGCGACGGGTGCGGCGGGAAACACGCCGTGCCCGTACGGGCCTGCGTGTCATGAGCCCGAACTTGTCTGATCAAGTTCGACTGGCATTCTTCCGCCGGACAGCACCGGCCGGTACCTATGTCCCGTCCATGGCGCACAGCCATGGCGATCACCCCCACCAACGGGACGAGGTATCCCTATGCGACTGCGCTCGAGCTCCCTCGGCGGGCTGCTCGCCGCCCTACCCCTCCTTGGCGCGCTGGTCGTCGCCGCCCCTGTCCCCGCCCACGCGGCAGGGAGCAGCGGCAACCTGATCGTCAACGGTGACGCGGAGGCTGGCGGCTACTGCACCAACGACTGGAGCGCGGCCACCACCGTCCCCGGTTGGACGGTCCAGGCCGGCGGCGTCAACGTCATGTGCTACACGGCCGGTTCCTTCGGCCAGCCGAACGACGGCAACACGCCCGGAAAGGCCTTCTTCGGCCCCGGCAACTTCGGGGACGGCTCGATGGCGCAGACCGTCGACGTCTCCTCGGCCGCCACGGCGATCGACGGCGGCGGAGTGCACTACAACCTCGCGGGTTGGCTGGGCGGTTGGACGACCTACGGCGGTTACGCCGCCGTCAGCCTGCACTTCCAGGACGCGAACGGTCACCCGATCGGTGCGACCGCCAAGCTGCCGACCGTCTCCGCGACCGACCGCGGCCTGTCCACCAAGTTCCTCTCCCGCAGCGCCACCGGCTCCGTCCCGGCCGGGACGAGGTCGATCCAGGCCGAGGTGCAGTTCCTGTCCACCTCCAGCGAGACCGGCTACCTGGACGACCTCTCCCTCACCCTCGACACCCCGGTCACCGCACCGGCACCGGTGGCCCCGCCCGCGTCCAGCGTGCCGGGCTACGACCACGTGTTCACGGTCATGATGGAGAACACCGACTACTCCCAGATCATGAACGACCCGGCGGACACGCCGTACATGCACAGCCTGATGTCCCAGGGCGCCACCCTCACCGACGCCCACGGCGTCTACCACCCGAGCGACGAGAACTACCTCGCCATCGCGGGCGGCGACACCTACACCAAGGGCGCGACCTACTGGCCCAACATCAACTCCCCGCAGCGCAACCTCGGTGACACGATCGAGGAGGCCGGCAAGAGCTGGAAGGCCTACGAGCAGGGCATGGGCACGCCCTGCAACACCACCACCCAGTACGACGCCAAGTACGAGCCGGACGACGCGCCGTTCATCAACTACACGGACATCGGCGGCAATGCGGCCCGCTGTGCGGCGCACCTGTTCGACACCTCGCAGCTGACCACCGACCTGCGGTCGGCGGCCACCACCCCGAACTTCTCCTGGATCGCCGCTGACGACTACTACGACGGCGAGGCGTCCGGCAACGGAAACGCCACCAGCCTTCAGGTGCAGGACGGTTGGCTGAAGCAGACCCTCGCCCCCGTGCTGTCCTCGCCCGCGTGGACCCAGGAGCGCTCGCTGCTCATCCTGACCTGGGACGAGAGCGAGAACGAGGGGTACAACCACGTCGCCACCCTCGTCCTCGGCTCGCAGGGCACCGTCCCGGCCGGGACCAGCAGCCCGCTGCACTACGACCACTACAGCATCGGCCGTACCATCGAGTCGGCTCTCGGCCTGCCCGGGCTGACCGCCAACGACACCTACGCGACGCCGCTGGGCGCTGCCTTCGCACCGTCCACGGCGACCACGGCGATGCTGGCCGGCGACCTGAACGCGGTGGCGAACGGCGGTAATGTCACCTTCCGTTACGCCGTGCCGAACGCCTCGCAGGTCAGCACGAAGAACTGGGTCGGCATCTACCCGGCGGGCGTGACCCCGGGCTCGCAGTCCTCGCTGGCCTGGGCCTACGCGCCGAACCAGAGCGGCACGGTCACTCTGACCACGAGCAAGCTGAACGGCGCGGGCAGGTACGACGTGTACTACCTGGCCAACGACGGCTACTCGGTGCTGGCCGGACCGTTCTCACTGACCGTCGGCTGACGCCTCCCGACGCCGCTCGCCCGGCAGGGGTCGCAGGTTCGAACCCTGTCGTCCCGACGTGAGTCGGAAAGGCCGCTGGCCGGGAGAAATCCCAGGTCAGCGGCCTTTTGCATGACGCCCCGGCAGTGAAACGGCGGACCTGTGAGCACCCACTGAACGACGTTGCTGGGGGTTGGATGGGGACCATCCCTGAACGCCCGGGGCCCGTGCGCCTGATCCCGGAAACCATCGGCCCGCCGGCCCGCCTTCTGGCACCGCCCCAGCTGATCGACGCACTGCACTGATCCTGGACGCAGGCCCGTTCTCGTGGTGCGGTCGTGGCCGTCGACGGCTCGACGGCTCGTCGGGCGGCGAGGGCGACGAAGCGCGCGTAGCCGTCCGCGGTGGTGGAGGGCGTGCGGCGGGACGGGCTTGACGCGAAATGGAGGCGGCGAGATCGTGAACAGGGTCTGTCATGTCACATGTGCCATGACAGAGGCGGGAGTGGTGAGCCAAGCGCGCCATCGGGAGGGCGTGACCGGCTCCCCGGGCAAGGGAGGGGCACCCTGTGGAGTTGGAGCTTCGGCATCTTCGGGTGTTGTGCACGATCGCCGACACTGGCAGCGTGGGTCGGGCTGCCGTGGCGCTCGGGGCCTCGCAGCCCGCCACCAGTACCCAGCTGCGCCGGATCGAGCGGCATCTCGGCGCGCCGCTGTTCGAGCGAACGGCCTCCGGTGTGGCGCCGACCGGCTTCGGTACCGAAGTGCTGGCGGCCGCGCGCGAGGTGCTGGCGCGGGCCGACTGCCTCGGTCGCCGATCGGCCGAGGAGGCCGCGCAGAGCCGCCGGGAGCTGCGGCTGGCGGCCACCAACTCGCCGATCCTGCCCGGTCTGCTGTCCCGGGCCAGAGCGCAGATGCCCGACCTGCTGTTCACGGTGAGCAGCGTCTACCGCTCCTCGGAGATCGTCGAGCTCCTGGAACAGGACAGCCTGGACGTCGCCATCGCCGTCGACTACCCGGGCATGGAGCTGCGGCACTCCGAAACGGTCGCGCACCGGGGCATCGTCACCGAACCGAGCTTCGTGGCCCTGGCCGCCGGTCACCGGCTCCGACACCGCACCGAGATCGCGCTGGCCGACCTGGCCGAGGAGGCCTGGTTCCTGACCCCCGATGACGGCGCCGGCTGGCCCGGGGTCTTCCTCACGGCGTGCGCCTCGGCCGGCTTCGCCCCGGCGACGGTGCACGAGTTCCTCGGCGACCGGCTGGAGCTCCAGGACATGATCGCCGACGGCCTCGGCGTCTCCGTCGTCCAGGCGACCACCCGGCCGCTGGCGGACGTGGTCGTCAAACCCCTGATGGGCACGCCGCTCTGGGCCCGCTACCTGCTCGCCTGGCGGCCCGCGGCGATGACCGGGACGGTGGTCGAGGCCCTGTTCGGCGCCGCGACCGCGGCCTACCGGGAACTGATCGCCGGCTCGCCGCACTTCCAGGCCTGGGCCTCGAGAACCTACCGCGCGCCGCGCCCGTGACCACTTGCTCGTCACCACCGCGCCCGTGACCACTTGCTCGTCACCACCGCGCCCGTGACCACTTGCTCGTCACCACCGCGCCCGTGACCACTTGCTCGTCACCACCGTGCCCGTGACCACTTGCTCGTCACTACCGCGCCCGTGACCACCGCGCCCGGGGTCGTGGGCACGCCCGCCAACTCGCCGCGCGGGCCGGTGTTATGGCGGATCCGCGCATTCTGATATCCCCTTCACGCATTGTCCGCTCCGGCAGCCCGGTGACAGGATTTCGTCAACCCTCACCCCCTCACCCCCCTGCCTGACGCTCAATGAGCTTCCCCCACCCAGGAAATGGACCAGCAGTGCGTTTACGAATACCCATGTCCAGGTTGGTGGCCGGCATCGTCGCCGGCTGCGCGTCCGCTGTCGGCCTGCTGCCGGCACCCGCCCTCGCCGCGTCCGCCCCGGCCCCCGCCAAGCCGGCTGCCGCGGTGTCAGCCGCCCTCCCGAAGCCGCTTGGCGCCACCATCCCGGGCGGCTCGGAGGACTTCGCCCCGGTCGCCACCCCGCTCCCGCCGGCCCTGCTCGGCCAGGCGGTGATGGGGCATCCGTCCGGTACCGCCGTGCAGACGGCCCAGGGCGCGCCTGCGGCCAAGCCGGCCGCGGCCAGGCCGACCGCCCTTGCCGCCCCGCGGGCGCAGAGCTGCACCCCGGCCGACTTCGGCAGCCGGTCCGGCGACGCGCTGGTCTCGTACGTGGAGTCCTCGACCACCGACTGCGTCAACACCCTCTTCAACGTCACCGGCACCAGCGCGGGCAGCATCTTCCGGGAACCGCAGATGCTCAGCGTCGCCGACGCCTTCCGGAAACTGGCGACGGGCTACGGCGGTGACGACTCCGCCGGCATCTGGCAGTCGGTGCTGTTCCTCCGTGCCGGGTACTTCGTCCAGTCCAACAACGCGTCCTCCGTGGGCGGTTACGACGCGAAGCTGTCGGCGGCGAGCAAGGCCGGACTGGACGCCTTCTTCGCCAACCCGCACGCGGCGGACGTCACCGCGAGCAACGGCGACGTGCTGTACGACGTGCTGGTGCTCACCGACAGCGCGAACCTGCAGGGCGACTACCTCAACGTCTACAAGCAGGAGCTGAACGGCTACAACAGCTCCTACGACGCGATCCCCAGCATGGTGAACGCGGTCAACGCGGTGCTCCTCGCGCCGCTGTGGCGCGCCAACTGGAACCCGGACTTCGTCGCCGCCGTCACCGCCGACCCGAGCATCCTCGACACCCTGAGCACCTTCGCGATCAACAACAAGGGACTGTTGAACGGCGCGAACGCCTTCCTCGACGTCAACGCGGGCAACGACCTCGCCCGGATGACCGGTGACGGCCCCGCGGTCGAGGCCGTCGCGAAGCCGCTGGTGAAGTCGGTGCTCGGTGCCTCCGCGATCACCGGCCCGACCGGCCCGCTGTGGGTGCACACCGCCTACCAGGCCAACGCCTTCGACGGCTCGCAGTGCTCGTACTACGGCGTCTGCGACCTGCCCGCGCAGCTGACCGCGGCGGTGCTGCGGGACACGTACGCGTGCGCGCCGAACCGCACCATCGTGGCGGAGTCGCTCTCGGCGTCCGACCTGGCCGCGGTCTGCTCCAGCCTGCAGGGCGAGGACCCGTTCTTCCACAACCTGGTCAAGGACGACGGCCCGGTTCCGGGCCAGTACGACCAGACCATCACGCTCGCGGTCTTCGCGAACAAGGCCGACTACACCACGTACTCCTGGGCCATCTACGGCAACTCGACCGACAACGGCGGCGAGACGCTGATGGACCCGACCGACCCGAACAACCAGGCCGTCTCGGTGATGTACCAGAAGTCGTGGAACGACGGCTTCGTCGCCAACGTGTGGAACCTCAACCACGAGTACACGCACTACCTGGACGGTCGCTACGACATGAAGGGCACGTTCGGCACCGAGATCTCCGTGCCGGACGTCTGGTGGATCGAGGGCGTCGCCGAGTACGAGTCCTACGCCTACCGCGGCACCACCGACACCCAGGCGATGCAGGAGGCGGCGAAGCACACCTACAAGCTCAGCACGATCTTCCAGAACACGTACGACAACTCGGACTCGACCCGGGTCTACCCGTGGGGCTACCTCGCGGTCCGGTACATGTTCGAGAAGCACCCGACCGACGTCCACACCATGCTCGGCCACTTCCGCACCGGTGACTACCAGGGCGGCTACGCGGTCTACAACAGCCTCGGCACCGCCTACGACGCCGACTTCGACAGCTGGCTCACGAGCTGTGCGGCGGGTGCCTGCTACGCCCCCGGCCCGACGGCGCTGTTCGGCCAGTCGGTCAACGGCAGCACGGTCAGCCTGACCGACCAGTCCGTCGAGACCGGCAGCGGCAGTCTCACCTCGTGGTCCTGGACCTTCGGCGACGGCACCTCGTCGACCGAGCGGAACCCGAGCCACACCTACGCGGCGGCCGGCACCTACACCGTCGCGCTGACCGTCACCGACAGCTCGGGCAGGACCGCCAGCACACCCGCCTCGGTCACCGTCACCAGCGGCGGCGGCACCGTCCTGCCGACCTGCACGGACCCCCGCACGGACGCGATGGGCCAGAACTGCTCGCGCGCCGACCGGGCGGAGCGCGCCGGGAACCTGGACTACCTGTACATCTACCTGCCGGCCGGCACCACGACCCTGAAGGTCTCCACCGCCGGCGGCTCCGGCACCGCCTATCTGTACTACGACCCGAACACCTGGGCCTCGCCGGAGTCGTACACGGCCTCGTCCACCAACCCGGGCACCACCCAGAGCCTCACCGTCACCAACACGACGGCCGGCTACCGGTACCTCAGCCTCTACGCCGACACCGACTTCAGCGGCGTCACCGTCAGCACGGAGTACTGACCGACCGAGCCCCGAGCAGGGCAGTCACGCATGGAGCACCGTTCGCCATGCGTGACTGCCCTGCGGCCTGCCCGGGGACCGGTGGCGGTGGGGGCCGGAACCGCGGCAGTACGGGAGGAACAGCCGCCGGCCCCGGGTTGGCCCGCGGGGAAATTCCGGCCGGGGCGGAGGAGGATCTTGCTGGAGGCGTATACGGCACGCTACGCCGCCGGCGGGCGACAGGCGGCGCAGTCGGCCTGAGGTGAGGAGGACGGCCGTGATCGTCGACTGCGCGTACTACCGCGACGGGCGCCGGCAGCACGAGGGCGCGATGTCACTGGAAGAGGCCGCCGCGCGCCGCGCACAGGGCGGCTTCGTATGGCTCGGCATGTTCGAACCGGGCCCCGACGAACTGGCCAGGGTGCGTGAGACCTTCGGACTGCACGAACTCGCCGTCGAGGACGCCCAGGCCTTTCATCTGAGGCCGAAGGCCGAGCAGTACGAGGACGGCACGGAGCTGATCATCCTGCGCACCGCGCGCTACGACGACGAGCGTGAGGAGGTCGACACCGGCGAGATCAGCATCTTCCTCGGCGAACAGTTCGTGATCACAGTCCGCCAGGGAATCGCCAGCGAGCTGGCCAGCGCCCGCAGCCGACTCGAACGCCGCCCCGAGCTACTGCGGACCGGAACCGCCTCGACGCTCTGGGCGATCCTCGACCAGGTGGTCGACAGCTACGCGCCCGTCGTCTCGGAGCTCGAACGCGACATCGAACAGATCGAGGCCACGGTCTTCTCCGGGGCGGTGGCCCCGACCGAACGCATCTACTTCCTCCGCCGTGAGGCCACCGACTTCTACCGCGCCGTGCACCCGCTGCTCGCCGTGCTCAACCGGCGGCTGCAGCCCGGCAAGTCACCGACCGAACTACTGCCGTACTTCCGCGACGTGCACGACCACCTGCTGCTGGTCAACGAGGAGGTCGCCGCCCAGCGTGACCTGCTGGCCACCGTTCTGGAGGCGAACATCGCGGTGATCTCCGTCGAGCAGAACAAGATCAACCTTCGGCAGAGCGACACGATGGAGCGGCTCACGATCCTCGCGACCGTATTCCTCCCGCTGTCCTTCGTGGTCGGTTTCTTCGGGCAGAACTTCGGGTGGCTGATCGGGCACATCGCCGGCTTCACGGCGTTCCTCGTCCTCACCGTCAGCGGCCTGCTGGCGCCGTGCGTGGTCCTTTACGTCTGGCTGCGCCGGCGCCGCCGCCAGCCCGGACCCGGGATGCCGGAGGTGCGCACCGCCGTCCCGCACGCGCCGGCAGGCTCGACGAAATGATCTTCGCCCGCTGTGGACGGCCACGCCGCGAGAACGTCGGCCGGTGTGGCACGATGCAGGGGACTGGTCGAAACCGGCGGCCCGCAGACAGTCGTGAGGTAGGAGGGACGAGTGTCGTCCAGGGGTGCTGAGCTGACGTTCCGCCCGGCCGTGGCGGCGGACGTGCCCGCGCTGGTCGCGCTGGTCGAGTCCGCGTACCGGGGCGAGGCCAGCCGGGCCGGGTGGACCACCGAGGCCGATCTGCTGGACGGCCGCCGCACCGACGCCGCGGGCGTCACCGAGGCGATCGAGCACCCGCACGGCCTGGTCCTGGTCGCCGAACGGGACGGCGAGCTGCTGGCCTGCTGCCAGCTCGAACGGCGCGGCCACATCGCGTACTTCGGTATGTTCTCGGTCCGTCCGGAGCGCCAGGGCGGCGGACTCGGCCGGGCCGTGCTCGCACATGCCGAGCGCGTCGCACGTGAGCAGTGGGGCGCCGCCGAGCTTGAGATGACGGTGATCGAGCAGCGGGCCGAGCTGATCGCCTGGTACGAGCGCAGGGGCTACCGTCGCAGCGGCGTCCACCTGCCGTTCCCCTACGGCGACGAGCGCTTCGGGGTACCGCGCCGGCCGGACCTGCGCTTCGAGCGGCTGGTCAAGGATCTCTGAGCGGGTGTTGACGGCCGGGGCGCCGATGGCCGGCCTGCGATAACGGTTCGCCCGGCCGGGCCCGCCTGCGGCAGAGTGCTGCCGTGAGCGACGGTACCGGGAGGGGCGAGCAGTGACGGCGGCTGGGATCGAGACGACGGACCGGGGGCTGGACGCCGACGGGTACATCGCCCGGGAGGGCGCGCTGAGCCGGGTGCCGGACGCCTTCGCGCCGGTGGTGGAGGCGGCCCGTACCCGGATCGCCGAGAGCTTCGGCCCGTCGCTGCTGCACAGCGCCTACCTGTACGGCAGCATCCCGCGCGGCACCGCCGTTCCCGGCGTCTGTGACCTCGACCTGCTGCTGGCGCTGCGCCGGGAGCCGACCGCCGACGACCGGGCGGCGGCCGCGGACGTCCTGGCGGCGCTCGACGCGGAGTTCCCGCAGATCATGGGTGGCGGAGTGCTGCTGTTCAGCGAGCCTGTCCTGCTGAGCGAACTCGAACGGTACGACCTCGGCTGGTTCCTCGCCTGCCTGTGCACCCCGCTGCTCGGCGAGGACCTGGCCGCCCGGCTGCCCCGCTACCGGCCGTCCTCGCTGCTGGCCCGGGAGACCAACGGTGACCTGGCAGCGGCGATCCCGCGCTGGCGTGAGCGGCTGGCGGAGGCGGTGGCGGCGGAGGGCTCCGAGGACGAGCTCAGGGCACTCGGCCGCAGCGTCTCGCGTCGCCTGGTCCGTACCGGATTCACGCTGGTGATGCCCCGCTGGGGCGGGTGGACCAGCGACCTCACCGCCTCCGTCGAGATCTTCGCGCGCTACTACCCCGAGCGGGCCGAGCGGATGCGTACCGCCCTGACGGTCGCCCGGACGCGGAGCGGCGACGCGGCGCTGCTCACGATGCTGGTCGAGGAGCTGGCGCCGTGGCTGGCCGCCGAGTACACCGCCGTCCACGGGGAGAAGGCGCCGCGCGGGTAGGCCGTGGCCTCCGGCCGGTGCCCCGCTGGGACGTGCGGGGCGGTGCACTACCGGGACGCGGTGCCGCGGTAGGGCCGGCCGGTGGCCGGGAGCGGGTGCTCGCTCAGTTGCCGTAGAGGCCGCGGCAGATCCTGGCCTGTTCCGAACCCGGCGCCCACTGGCCGAGCCGCTCGGCCTCGGCGCACACCCTGAGCGAGGGGAACAGGCCGGTCGGGGCGGTCGGCGGCGATCCCGCGTGGGAGTCGTGGCGGTGCGGGGCGGCGGGTCTGGGCCGGCTGTGTTGACGAGGCGTCCGCGGCTGTTCGGGCTGAGCGTCGGAGTGGTCCTCCGCCGTCGCGACGTCGGCCGACGGGCTCTCGACCGGGGCCGCCGACGGTGTGGGCGAGGCCGAGGGGCTCGCGGAGCTCGTGCGAGGAGCGGCCGAGCGGAGGACCGAGGTTCCTTCGAGGGACGGACTGCCGGACACCGGTGCGGTGACCAGCGCGTCGGTGTGTCCGCCGGACGGCCCGCAGGTGGCCAGCAGACCGCCCAGCAGCGCGCACCCGGCCAGGCCGCCCGCCACCATCACCGCCCGGCGGGCCCGGCGACCCGGGGGCGGCGGGAAGGTGACCGGCGGCTCCCACGGGGCCGACGGCGGTGCCAGTGTTACGGCCAGTGGGGGCGGTGTCGGTGGTGCGGCTGGTGGGGGCGGTGTAGCCGGTGCTGGTGGTGCGGCTGGTGTGGGCGGGGCCTCCGGTGGGGGCGGTGTCGCCGATGTCGGTGGTGCGGCTGGTGGGGGCGGTGTAGCCGGTGCTGGTGGTGCGGCCGGTGTGGGCGAAGCCTCCGGTGTGGGCGGGGCGTCCGGGGGCGGCTGCTCCCACTCGTACGTCCACGGTGGCTGCCACTTCTCTTCCACACGTCCTCCCGCGCGTTCGTGCCCGCACCGAGCGGCGGGCCGCTGTGTTCAACGAGCCAGGGACGCAGGGCGGAACGCCCGTTTGGGAAGAGCTTGGAGCCGGTGTCCGGCCCGTGGAGTGCTGCCGGGTGCGGTCCGGGCCGCGGCATGAGGTGAGGCACGATCTGCGGCTCGGGTCGCGGCTTCGGGGGACGGCGGGGTACGGCATCCGCACGGCGGCCGTGCGGGTGCGTGAAGCCGCCGCCCCGTCGATGCTGAGTCCATGAGCAGCCACAAGGATGACGTCGCGGCCGAGCAGGAGCCGCTGGTGAAGATCGCCGAGTTCCGTACGGACAGCCGCTACCGGCTGGTGCACTTCCACGGTGTCGGGTGGGAGCCGCTCGCACCCGAGGAGTTCGAGCCCCGGATCAAGCAGCTCTTCCCTGACCTCGACCCGCACGACCCGGTACGGGTGCAGTGGGACGACCGCCCCTGGGAGTGGCCGGCCTGGCATCCCGGCGAGGCGTGACGCGCGGCGCCGCCGAGCAGATCGGGTGTGGCGATTCGGCCCTGGCGGGGCCGGCCGGGCCGTAGTCTCGGACGGTGCGAGCCGCAACGTGGCAGGACGCCTGGACGGGGGCCGACGGGCCGTCCACCTCGGCAACGTCGCCGACTTCAACGCGCAGTTCCTGCCGCAGAGCACGGAACTGCGGCGGCTGGGTCACCACTACTCCTGCCTGGCCGCCTTCTACACTCCGCACCCCGCGGTGCTGGTCCTCCCGCTCCAGATCGAGGAGGGCTGGCTCCGCGGGCTGACCGGCGCCCTCGACTGGGAGCCGGTGGAACTGCACAGCGGGATCGCCGGCGAGGACTCCACGCTCGCCGAGGGGCTCGCGGCCCGTCCCGCACTGCGGCAGCGGATCGGTGAGCTCGGGCTGCCCGTCCGGCCGTGGGGAGCGACCGCCGCACCGGCCGCGAAGCCGGGCGACGGCGGCGGCCCGTGGGGCCGGGGCGGCGTACGGAGCGGGGTGCTGGAAGCCGTGCGGCGCTTCGAGTCCAAGGCCGAGTCGCACGTGCTGTTCGCCCGGCTCGCCGCGCAGCACCCCGCCGTCCGGGTGCCCGAGCAGCGGCTGGCGGGCTCGCCGCGCGAGCTGACCAGGCTGGTACGGGAGCACGCCGCCCTAGGACGGACCGTCGTCCTCAAGGCGCCGCACGGTGTGGGCGGTTACGGCACCGCGGTACTGACGGCCGGCCGGGTCGCAGCGGCGGGCGGTCCCCGGGCGGCGCTGCGCGAGCTGACGGCAGCGGGCGTCCTGCCGCCGGGTGGCGGGATCCTGGTCGAGGAGTACATAGCCGCCCATCGTCGCTTCCCCGACCTCACCTTCGACGGGGTGATCGCCGAGGACGGCGGCGTCCATGCCGTGGGCGTGGCGGTGATGGACGTCGAGGGCGTCCACTACCGGGGTGCGACGGTCGGGCCGGGCGTGGTGCCGGAAGTGCTCGCCGGCCCGGCCCGCGCCTTCGGCGAGACGGTGGGCCGGGCGCTCGCCGAGGAGGGCCACCGGGGCTGGTACGACATCGACTTCGTGGTGGACCGGGCCGGTCGGCTCGCCCCGACCGAGACCAACCTCCGGCTCACCGGCCCGGCCGTGGCCTTCATGCTGCGGGCCCGGCTCGACGCCGTACGCGGCCCGGCCGGTCACTGCGTACGCACCATCGACCAGGTGCCGCTCGGGGTCCGGCTTTCGCAGTCCGCGCTGCTCGACCAGCTGGACCGGGTCGCCGCCCGGCTCACCAGGTTCGGGGCGACGCTGCTGCCCACCATCCCGACCGCCGGCTTCGAGGAACTTCCCACCGTGGGCGTCGCGTTGGCCGCCCGGTCGGTCGACGAGCTCACCGCGGCGGAGGCGGTGCTGCGTACCGCGCTGCTCGAACCAGCCTATCTGTGGGGCGACTTGGAGAGCGCGGCCGGCTGACCCGGCGGGTCTCGTCCGGGCATCGGGTGGTCCGCGCGGAGCCGGGGTCGCTCACGCTTTCCATGCCCGGGATTTCGATCCCGCACGGACGCACCGGATCGGTGGGGAGCTTCCTCGTGCGCTGCGCGGCCCGGAGCGAAGGGCCGTCGCGACGACCGGACTTCGACCAGGAACCGCCCGGCGGCCGACCGGCCGGGACGGTTGGATGGAGAGGCGGGAACCGACTTGTCGTAGCCGTCGCGGCGGTGCGATCCTTCGGGCATGCCGCAGACAGACCTGCCTGACCATGTGTCAGTCCTGAGGGAGGTGCGGGAGGTGCGGCGAGCCGGCCTGGTGCGGCTGCGCGAGCTGGAGCTGCCGTCGCTGACCAGCGCCGCGAGTGCGGTCGAGCCGTCCGCCGGGCCGGAGTACCGTGCCGCCTCCGTCGAGCGGCTGCTGCGGCTGGCGCTGGCCGGGATCGACTCGGGCACGCTCCGGTCGGCCGCCGAGTACAGCCTGGGCCTGGCCCAGGGCACCCGCGACTGGCCCCCGGCCGACCGGCGCAAGCGCGCGGCCGGGGTGTACGGGGTGAGTGTCGAGCGGTTCCGCAAGCACCACGAGGTGATGGTGCTCGGGGAGCTCGCGGAACAGGTGGTACGGCTCAGCGCGCAGGCGGCGGTCGAGTCGGCGCCCGTTACGGACCAGCCGTCGGCCGTCCCGCTCACCGGCGGGCACCGCGAGTTGCGGGTGCGGGTGGGCGGCCGGACCGTGGCGGTCACGCTGCACGTCCACCCGGTCGACCTGCTGCGGGACGTGGACGTGGTGGTCTCGCCGACCAATACCTACCTCGCCCTGCCGGAACCTTACAAATCCTCGGTCTCCGCCTCGCTCCGGCGGGCGGGTGCGCTCCGCGGACCGACGGGGGAGCTCGTCGAGGACCTGGTCCACGACGAGCTGCGGAGGTGGACCGCCCGGTACGGAGCGCCGGGCCGGGCGGTCCTTCCCGGCGCGGTGGCGGCGGTCGGCTCCGGCGCGCTCGCGGAGCAGGGCATCCGCCGGATCTACCACGCGGCGGTCGCCGTGCCCAGACCGGGGACCAATGACTACGACGTCCTGCCGGCCGACGTGACCCGGGCGGTCGCCAGGGTCTTCACCCTGCTGGCCGAGGAACGAGCCCGGTTCGACCCGCCGCTGCGGTCGGTCTGCCTCCCGCTGCTCGGCTCCGGGCGCGGTGGTCTGCGCCACGAGGCCAGCATCGCCGCGCTCTGGGCGGCCGTGGACGCGGAACTGGCGCGTGGCGCGGACTGGGAGGTGCACCTGGTGGTGCGCCGGACGGCTGTGGCGGATTTGGTGGAACGGCTGCTCACCGGGGCGGACCCGGCGGCTCCGGCAGCCTCGGCGGCCTCGGTGGGCCCGGTTGGAAGGATGCGATGAACCCGTACCGCGTGCTGGCGGCTGCCGCGGCCGACTGGGAGCGGCTGTCGCGGCTACTCCCCCCGGAGTCCCTACGGCAACTCGCCGGACTGCTCGAGACCTTGAGGTCACTCGGCCAGGACGACACCGGCCATGCGGACCTCTCGGCGCGGGCGGCCCGGCTGCTGCTGGACTCGCTGCCCGGGCGGGAGGCCGAGCTGCTCGACCCTGGCGCGGGAGCCCGGTTCGACGGCGCCGCGCAGGAGTACGCGCACCCGGGCTTCAAGCCGGACGATCTGGCCGTGCTGGTGCTCGACGGTCACCACATGGTCGGTCCGGTACTCGGCACGGTGCGTCAACGGCTGCTGGCCGCACCGGCGTTGGACGAGGTGGAGCTGCGGCTGCTGGGCGGCGACCCGGCGACGCCGGGGCTGCTGCGGCTGCCGGGCCCGGGCGGCACGGAGCGGCTGCCGGACTTCCAGTTCGGCGCGGGCGGCCGGCTCCGGCCCGCCGTGCTTGAGGTGAACCTCCTGCTGGACGCCGAGCAGGACCCCTGGGCGGTCGCGGACTGGTGGCTCTCGGCCAACGCCTGGCTCGGGTCCGGCCCGGCCGAACTGCTCGGCACCGACCGGGAGGGCCAAGTGGTGGACGCCGCACGGTATCTGGCGGAGGGGGAGTAGTCCGATGGCGAACACGAGGCCGCCCCGGGCGCTGCCAGGTACGCCGACCAAGGTCACCCTGGCACCGGGCACCCCGCTCTACCGGCTGCACTCGGCACGCCGCTCCGGCACGGAGTTCAACCCCGTTCCGACGCACTGCCTTTACGGTGGCGGCCGGTTCGACGCCACCCGTTGCGACCCGTACGGCTATCTGTACGCGGGCCTGACGGCGGAGGCGGCGGTCTGCGAGTCGCTGCTGCGGTCGGTGCCGTTCGATGTGGACGGTTCGCCGCGGCTGGTGCCGCGGGCCGCGGTGCGCGGGCGCCGGCTGTCGTACCTGCGGCTGGCCGCCGAAGTGGAGCTGGTGTCGCTGGTGACCGGGCGGGACCTGGCGGGCGTCGCGCAGGACTCCTGGCTGGTCCAGGCGGAGGCCGCCGAGTACCCGTTCACCCGGGACTGGGGCCACTGGATCCGGGAACACACCGACCCCTGGGCGCAGGGTTTCCTCTGGCCCTCCAAACGCGAGCCCGGGGACCGGGTCCTGGTGCTCTTCGGTGACCGCTGCCTGCCGGAGGCGATCGAGGAGGCGCCGGTCACGCCCGTCGACCTCGACACCGTCGAGGGCCGGCGGTGGCTCGACGCGCTGTTGGAGCCCTACCACGCGAGGCTCGCCCCGTGACGGCAACGGAGGGGGACACGGCGGAGGACGGCCGGGGACCCAACGAGATGTCGGAGCAGGAGATCCGCCGGGAGCGGGACCAGCTGCTCGACGGCCTTGTCGACGGATCCTTCGACGAGCCGGACGGCCCCGCGCTCTGGGGCCTGGCCGGGGACCTCAGCTACGAACTGTTCCTCCGGCAGGAGCGGGCGGAGGACCTGCGGCTGGCCGCCGAGGCCTTCGAGCGGGCCTTTGCCCGGCCGGACGACGACGAGGAGGTCTGGGACGCCTGGCGGATCGTCTACGGACACGTCCTGGTCTTCCACTACGACGAGCAGCCCGATCGGCAACTGCTGGACCGAGCGGAGGAGCTGATCGCCCACGGCCTGGCGGCTCCGGTGTTGGACTCGCCGTACGAGCACGTCAGGGTGCTCGGCCGCTACCTGCTCTCCCGGTTCGCCCGGCTGCGCTGGCAGCAGGCCGCCGACCAGGACGTGGCCGTGCGCCGGGAGTTGCTGGGCCGGGCGCTGGAGCTGCACTACGCCGCCCTGGTGGACCAGACGCCCGGCAGCCGGCAGTTCGCCGAACTGCACGAGGAGATCGGCGGACTGCACCACGAGCGGTACCGGATCGGTGGCGGCGTCCCGGACGCCGAGAGCGCGGCCGCGCACTACCGCGAGGCGATCGCCGCCGCGCCGCCGGACAGCGACCTCGGGCTGCTGCACTACGGACTCGCCAGCGCCCTGATGGCGCACGGCCACCTCACCACGGACCGGGACCTGCTGGAGCAGGCGAGGGCCGAGTTCGGACTGGCCCTGGTCGAAGCCGGGCGGGCTCCGGCCGAGCGGCCGTGGTGGGGGCGGGAGGCCGCGGCCAGGCAGGTGTACATCCGGGCCCTGCTCTGGAGCAACTGGGACGACCGGAGCCAGGTCGGCGCCGCACTGGCCGAGTTGGAGCCGCTGCTGGCCGAGCCCGGTGCCATGGACGAGCTGCCGCCGCCGTATCTGGCGGCCTTCGGTCAACTGCTCTACGACCGGGCCGCCGAGCGGGACGACACCGGCGGCCGAGACCGGGCGCTCGAGCTGGCCCAACTCGCCTTCGAACGCTGGGAACCCGAACGCGACGGACCGGCCTGGCGGGTGGCGGGGCTGGTGGCGATGCTCCAGCAGCGCCGTTACCGGGTGGACGAGGATCCGGAGCGCCTGCGGATGGTGGACCGGGCTTGCACCGCGGCGCTGGCGGACGACGGCTGTGATCCGGACGTCCGCCGGATGATCACGGCGGTGCACGTCTGGTGCCGGAGCGAGCTGGTGGAGCTGGGCCTCGCAGTCAGGGACGACTCGTTCGGGCAGCAGTACCAGGAGGTGTACCAGAGCTATCTGGAACTGCTGGGGGGCTTCGAGCGCGGCGAGAACTTCCTCAACCTCAGCGACCAGGACTTCACCAACCTGGCCAACGACGTCGGCGGGCACGACCAGCTCCTGCAGGAGTTCGACCGCCTGTACGCGCAGTGGCTCACCATGGACCCGACCGGACCGGGGTACGGGCAGCTCGCCGGGATGCTGCACCGGCAGATTCCGATGGTCGATCCGCACGGGAACCGGGTCACGGTCGAGCGGCGGACGGCCCTCTTCGAGGCGGCGGCAGAGGCTCACCGGGACGACCCCGTCCTGCTGAGCGCGCTGCACGGTGCCGAGGGCGCCATCCGGCTCAACGCCGAGACGGCGGGGGACGGTTCGGGCCTGGCGGAGGCGCTGCGACACCTGGAGACGGCCCACGGTCTTGCCGGCGAGAACGAGGACCTGCGCCGGTGCATCGAGATGATCCGGTCCTTCGCCACCGGGCACCGCGGTCAGCTGCACGGCGCCGCGGACGACATGGCCGAGGCCGCACAGGTGATGGACCGGGTCCGGAACCAGCAGGTCTACTCGCCCTATCTGAACCGGCTGCTGGAGGGCCAGCTCGCTGGCTCCGAGGCGGTCCGCGCGGCACGCCGCGGTGACCTGGCCGGAGCCGACCGCTGTATCGCCACCCTCGCCGAGGTGTACCGCGAGCTCAACCCCGAGGATCCCTCCCGCGGAGAGGTCTGGACGATGCTGGAGAACTCCAGGGTCGCCCGCGATCACCTGGCCCGCGCCATCGGCGCACCGCTCTCCCGCCGGCCGCCCGGCGGCCCGACCACGGCCGAACTGCGGCGCCAGGCCGCCCGGTTGCCGCGCGACCGGCACGCCTGGGTACTGGGGGACGCCGGTCTGGCCCGCACCGGGGAAGGGAGCGAGAAATCCGATCCGCGCATCCTGGACGAAGGCATGGCCCTGCTCCAGGAGGCGCTGAGTCTGTCCGTCGAGGGGAGCGACGACTGGCTGCGCTACGCGGCCTGTCTGGGCGGCGCCCGCTGCGCCAAGGCCGGTGAGCGGCTCGATCGCCCCGGCATGGAGCCGGGTATCGGCCTGCTGGAGCGGGCCGCACGGCTGGCCGGCGGGCCCGAGCACCGGCTCTGGGCCTCCATCAGCCTCACCTTGGGCCGGGCCCTGCGGTTCCGGGCGGATCCGGCCCGCGACGACCGGCGGCGCGGGCGGCGCCTCGGCCTGGATGCGCTGCGCGGGTACTCCTGGGCGGCGTTGCTGCAGTCCGGCACCGAGCACGCTGCGCAGGCCGCCGCCGAGGCCACCACGACCGCGCTGGAGGCGGCCGCCTGGTGCCTGGAGGACGGGGTGCCCGAGGAGGCCGTTCAGGCGCTGGACGCCTGCCGCGGCCTGGTGCTGCACGCCGCGACCACCTCGCAGTCGGTGCCCGAGATGCTGGCCGCCGCCGGGCGGACCGACCTTGCACGGGAGTGGCGGGCCGCGGCCGACGCGTCGGCCGCATCGGCTGCGACGGCGACCGGGGCCGGCGGTGGGGCCGAGCCCGGCGCGGGCGTCCCCAGCGAACTCCGGCGCCGCGTGCTCACCGCGCTGACCGGACCGGAGCACGGCGGCGCGGACCAGGGCGGAGCGGCGCCGGCCCGGCTGCTGGACCCGCCCACCCCGGCCGAGATCGGCACCGCCCTGCGCACCCTGCGGGCCGACGCCCTGGTGTACCTGATGCCCGCCTCGGACGACCACGGCGGCGCGGCAGTGCTGGTGACCGCCGACGGCTGGGTGCACTCGCTGCCGCTGCCGCTGCTCAAGGAGGACGCCGGACCGCTGCGCGAGTACGGACCCGGCGGTCCCACCGCCCGCGACCTGGGACCGGCACCGTCCGCCGGCAGCTGGCAGGCCGGCCCGCCGCCGCTGCGCCGCCGGCTGGACCGGCTCTGCTCCTGGGCCTGGTACGCGGCGGTCAAACCGCTGCTGGAGCTGCTGGTGCCGCCGCCAGGACGCACCCGCCCGCCGTCGCTGATCCTGATTCCGATGGGCGCGCTCGGGGTGGTGCCGTGGCACGCGGCCTGGTGGGAGCCCGTTGCCCCGGGAGTCCGCCGCTACGCGGTCGAGCGGGCCGAGATCTCGTACGCGGCCTCGGCCCGGCTGCTGTGCGACGTGGCCGCGCGGCCGCCCGTACCGCACACCGGCAGCGCGCTGATCGTCGGCAATCCGACCGGCGACCTGCGGTACGCGGGTGAGGAGGCCGACGCCGTGCAGCGCGCCTTCTACCCGCAGGGCAGCTACCTCGGGCGGCGCGGCGCCGGGGAGGCGGACGGCGCGGGGACGCCCGCGGAGGTGCTCGGCTGGCTGCGCGGAGCGGGCGACCAGGGGCGCAGCGGCGGTGTACTGCACCTGGCCTGCCATGCAGCGGTCGCCGCCAACCAGCGCCACAGCTCCTATCTCTCCTTCAATGGAGGGGAGTTGGCGGCCGAGGAGCTGACCGAGGCGGCCGGCCGGCGGGACGCGCGGCTGGAGCTGGTGGTCCTGGCGGCCTGCCGCAGCCATGTCTCCGGGCGAGGCCACAACGAGGCCTACAGCCTGGCGACGGCCTTCCTGGTGGCCGGGGCCCGTTCGGTGATCGGTTCGCTCTGGCCAGTGCCCGACGACGCCACCTCGGTGCTGATGTTCATGACCCACCACTACCTGCGGCGTGAGCAGGAACCGCCCGGGCGGGCGCTGCGCCGGGCCCAGCTGTGGATGCTGGATCCGGTGAGACGGCTACCGCCCGGGATGCCGCCCGCGCTGGCCGCCCGGGCGGGGGAGGTCGAGCCCGACGACCTCTCGGCCTGGGCCGGGTTCACACACCTGGGACAGTAGGGCGACCCGCAGGGGAGTCGTACGGCCGGTTTGCGTTCCGGGTACCGGCGGCAGGTGCCGGTACCCGGGCTGCCCCGGCGGCACCGGTAGTCGGTGCGCCGGTGCGCGGTCGGCCGCCCCGGCCCCCTCGTGCAGCTGGCGGCCGATCAGCCCGGGACGACGGTGCGGAGCGGGAGGGTGAGCGTCGCCCACTGACCGGGGGTGACGGGGCGGGTTCCCGCGCCCATGTCACGGCTGCCGTCCGGAGCGGTCGGGCGGAACACGCCGTCCGCATGGCGGGCCGGGTCACGGTCCGCGGGTGCGTTCGGGTCCCAGGGGTCGAACTGGAAGGGTACGGTGTTCAACTCGCCCTCGGCCACGATGAGTTTGAGCCAGTCCCGGACATAGGCGCCGGGCCGCGGCGTGCGATTGGCCGGGAGGCTGAGGTGCACCGGTTCGCCGTCCAGGGCGTGGCCGACACCGCCCGGTGCGATGAAGTGCCCGGGGAAGAGCACCGAGTGGCTGGCGTAGTTGTCGGTGAGGTTGAGCAGGACGCACCACAGCTTCCGGCTCGTCGAGCGGTTGCGGATCCGGATGGCGACCCGCGGCTCGCGCCAGTCGCCGGGGCCGCCGCCGTAGCTGCACAGCAGCTCGCCGGAGCCGTCGGGCAGCATCGGGGCGTCGCCGCCCCAGGGCGTCACCTCCACCCGGACGAGCGAGCCGAGGACCGGGTCGGGGTTGGTGAGATCCCGCAGGTGGTGCCAGGAGGCCAGGTGGACCAGGCAGCTGGCGATCCGTCGGGCGTCGGCCGGGCCGGCGAGCGGCAGCGGCGCCACCGCCGCCGAGCCGTCGCGCAGCAGCACCCGCGCCTGGCCGCCGTGCACCACGACCCGCAGGCGCAGACCGGACGCGTCCTCGGGCCCGGCGGCCGTCCGCAGCAGCGGCGAAGGCCCGCCGCCCGGCCCGGCGCTTCCGATGGCCTCGGCCAACTCCCGTGCCGCGGAGGGATCCCCGGATGCCTCGACCAGGACGGAGACCGGCGGCAGGGCGAGTGCGGAGAGCGTCACCGGGTAGCTGCGGTTGTGATCGGGGGTCCAGCTTGACGGTTCGACGAGGGTGCGCTCGGCGCGCACGCTCTTGGCCCGCAGGACCGCCCGATCTGCGCCGGGACCCTCCTGGCCCGCGCCCGGAGCCTCCCGGTCGGCGGGCAGTACGGTGAACTCCGTGCCACGGGCGCCGTTCTCGCCGTCGCGCAGGCCGTGGACGGTGCCGCAGTCCACCTCCCAGCCCTGGGCGCCGTACCGCAGCAGGTACGGGCTGGGCTCCCGGACGGCCCCGCCGAGGAAGGGCCGGTCGGCCGGACCGCCGGCCTGCTGGGGCAGCAGCACCGGGTGCTGGCGCTCACCCGAGCCCTGCATCCGGCAGTGCACGGCGGCCAGCAGCCGGCGGTAGGTCAGCTCCCGGCCGCCGACCTCGCCGAGGGCGCCCAGCAGCGCGTGCGTGAAGACCCCGTGCCGGCGGCCGTCGAACCAGTCCTCGTAGGAGCGTTGGTCCAGCCGGCTGGCGGCGAGCAGCACATGGCCGGGGCCCGCCGGTGCGCCCTCGGCGTCGCGGGCGAGGGCGGACGTATGCCAGGACGGGGCCGGCGGGAGGAAACGGGCCGTGCCCGTCGCGTCCCGGGTGGCGCCGCCCGCGTAGCAGCAGTCCAGCACGGCGGCGACATGGGTGCCGCGAGTGGCGAGCCGGTCCAGCAGTACCCGCAGCCGCTTGTCCAGCAGCGGACCGTCGGCGCAGACCAGTGCCTGGGAGCGGCCGGTGGACTCGATCGCCGACTCCTCCGGCAGGGCCGGGAACTCGGTGCCGTGACCGGAGAACCAGAACAGTGCCGTGTCCTCGGGGCCGGCCTGCCCGAGGTGGGTCTCGATGCCCTCGACCACCGCGTCCACGGTGGCCTCCGCGTCGAGCAGGGTCCGGACTACCGGACTCGGTCGCACCTGCCGTTCGAGCCAACTGCGAGCCGCCGAAACGTCGTTGAGGCACCCAGCGAGCGAGCTGAGGCCGCTTCGCGCGTAGTCGTCGATACCCACCAGGAGTGCAAACACCGTCCTCATGGGAAGAAGTCTTGCACCTGACAGGAGGTGTGATCACTCGTCAGGTGGTCGAATGCCGGGCGGGACGCGGTCGTCTTCCGGTCGAGTCGTACTGCCGAATCGCATGACTGGGCATCATGAAGGCGCTGCCGCCGGGAGGTTCGGGGCAAGACCCCAGGTCTCCCCGTACGGCGGGGTGCGGAAATCCGGTTCGTCGAGAGGCGGATGGGCCTCCCCCGCCTGGTAGGGTGCTGGTCGCGTTGCGGGAGCCGGGCACGAGCCCCCTCCGCGGGTCCTTCCGTCCGGGCTGTTCCCAACCCGGCGGGCGCCGATCGCGGAGCACCCGGCTGCCCGAAGGGCGGTCAGGCGGCGTGAGGTAGGAATTCCCCGGTCACAACCGGGGAGGAGCCAATATCCTTCTCGACCACGCGCCGGGAACGCGGCGCGGTTGCACCATGACCAGCGGGGGACTCATGGGTTTCATCGAGCAGCCACGCCGTGTCGTCCGCCCGGGGGCGGACACCACAACCGGGCAGCGGGCCGCGAGCGGTCCGGTCACCGGAGCGGGTCCGGCCCGAACCAGGGTCGGCGCCGAGCGGCTCAGGGTACGGCCCGAACAGTTCCTGGGCGCCGTGCGTCGCCTGGACGCCGGGCTCGACCCGGCCGCCTGCCGCGGACTGGCGGACTGGCTCAAGGAGCAGTACGCCACCGCGTTCGGAGACATCCCGCTCGGCTTCCTCGCCACCTGCTACCTCGGACCTCCTTATGTGGACCACCAGTTGGACCTCACCCACGCCATCGTGCAGCACTTCGCGCCCGCCGACCCGATGCCGAGTCCCTTCGCGGCGGCCCGGATGCTGGTGCGCACCGGCGCCTACGCCTACGTCGAGGTCTACGACAGCGGGCTGGTCCTGCCGGTGCTCCCCGACGGTACGGTGGTGCGCCCTTGACCTCCGCCCGCCGAACACAGCGCCCTGGAGCCCGGCAAGGGCACAAGGCCCCGCGACCGCACCGCAAGGCCTTCCAGTACCGCGGTGCCGTGCGGCACCGCGAAACCCCGCAGCACCGCGAAGACCCGCAGTACCCCGAACGGAGACTCGTATGACCGAGGTCGACCACGTCCTGCGCAACCAGGTGGCACAGGTCAACAGGCTGGTAACCCGGCTCGGTGAGCAGGTCGGCCAGGTGTCGGGCCAGGTATCCGCGGTCGGCGCGGCCCAGCAGCAGACCCAGAGCGAACTCCAGCAGCTGCGCGCGGACTTCCTGGCCTTCGCCCGGCGGGCCGAGCTGACCGCGAACGTCCAGCGGGCCGAGACCCGGATCGGTGTCATCCAGGACCAGGTGGACCACGAGTTCGGCCACCACAAGACCATCCGGCGGACGGCGGTGGGCCTGCTCCAGGCCTTCGACGTGGGCCTGGTCTCCGAGGACACGGTGCGGACGGTGAGCGAGCAGCTCATGATCCAGACTCCGCGCTACTGGCTCGCCCCGACCCTGGTGGCTCTCGCCGCCTGGTCGGCGGACGAGCCGACGCTGTGCGAACGGGCCGTCGAGGAGGCGTTCCGGCGCTCGCCCGAGCGCACCTCGCTCTTCTTCGCCCTGGTGCTGCGCCGGCAGGGCCGTCAGCACAGTGCGGTCCGCTGGCTGCGGCACTACCTGCTCACCCAGGACCCGGCCGCACTCGGCCGCGAGTTCGCGGTCATCCTGGAGTCCATCTCCCAGGGGGCGTTCGGCCCGGTCGGCAGGGAGCTGCTGAGGGCGACGCTCGACCGCTGGCGCGAGATCCTGCTGCAGGACGACCAGGCGCGGGCGGCTCAAGTTGCGCGCTGGCGCGCGGAGATCGAGAGTCTGCGCACGCCCTCGGCGGCCGGTCGGTTCCCCCGGCTGTCGGCGGTCTCGCCGCAGTGGGCGCAGCTGGACTCCGTGCTCTCCTCGGCCGGTGCCCAGCAGGCGGTCCTGACCAAGTACACCGCGCTGCTGGCCCAGGAGTCGAAGCCGTCGGAGCGGCTGGAGGACGCGATCGACGACATCCTGGACCGGCTGGTCTCCGAGTACGACAACGAGGAACTGCCGCTCAGACGCGACCTGGCGTTCAACCGGGCCGTGGTGGAGCACCACGGCGACGTCCAGGCGGCCCGGCACGCCGTCGACGTGGACTCGGCCTCGCTCGAGGAGACCCTGGACATCCTGACGGTGCAGTCCACCGCCGCCCTCAACCCCGCCGCGATCGGAGCCTCCACGGCGACCCAGCGGCTGGCGGTCGCGGCCTGCCAGGAGTGGTTCGCCGACGCCCACGCCGGGTTCAGCCGGGACTACCGGATGGCCCAGCCGCCGGACGTCCAGGCGGCGTTCACCGCCACCCACACCGCCGGCACCAAGGCGTTCAACCTGCCGCCGTGGTACGGGTCGTTCAACACCCCGTTGGAGACCCTGGAGCAGTCCCTGTCCCAGCACTGGGACCAGCACATGCAGCCCTTCCTGGACGCCCTCGCCTACCCGTGGAAGCGGCAGGCGATCCTGCTCGGCGGGGTGCTCC
This sequence comes from Kitasatospora sp. NPDC001175, assembly GCF_053598215.1. Lineage (NCBI taxonomy): Bacteria > Bacillati > Actinomycetota > Actinomycetes > Kitasatosporales > Streptomycetaceae > Kitasatospora > Kitasatospora sp. NPDC001175. The sequence continues at coordinate 130,865 of NZ_JBSFJU010000017.1, forward strand.
TGCTGATCCTGCTCGTCATCGGCCAGGCCTCCGTCGGCGTCGCGCTGTTCGGTGCGGTACTGGTCGCCCTGATCTGGGGCGGCATGATCTACCTGCGTTCGGAGGCCGCCCGCAAGGCGGTGGAGTCCACCCGGCAGCTGTTGGAGCGCGCCAGGAACGACTCCCTGCACCAACTGCGCGGCGCCGCAGCCGAACTGACGGACTGGCAGAGCGCCTACCGGGAGGCCGACCAGGTGGAGCCCGCCACCCGGGAGTTCATCGCCTCGCTGGCGACGGCCGTACACGCCCAGAGCCCGTTCGACGGGCGTGCCGTCCGCCCCGGACCGGACGGCACGCCGCAAGGAGACGCCAAGTGACCACACCGCCCTACCCCGACACACCGCCGGTGCGCCGCCCGGCCGCCTCCCCGTGGGCGGCCGCACCCAAGCCCGCCGACGAACGGGTCACCAACCGGCTGCGCCGCATCGTCGACAGCCTGCCCGAGTGGGAGCCGCTGCCTCCGGGAGAGGTCACCGTACGCCGTCCAGGCAGCAACCGGTGAGCGGCCCGGCCCCGCTGGGTGGCTCCTACCAGGCTTGGGCGGACCACCTCGAACGGTGGTCCAAGGGCGAGCCGGTGGACGGCGCCGGCCTGCCGCCGCTCGCGCCCGCGGACTTTCCTGCCGACACCCTCGAACGCCTCCAGGTGCGGATCACCGACGCGCTGGACCGGCGGTTGCAGCGCTGGGCGGACGCGCTGGTCGCCGCGATGAACGCGGCCGACGACGAGTTCGCCGCCGGCCGGGCCCTCGCCCAGGCCCGCGGCGGACTGCACCAGGCCCGCTCACTGGCCGCACACCCGGGACTGCCCGCGGAACTGCGGGAGCGGCTGAGCGGGATCCTCGACGACACCGCCCGGCGCATCCAGCAGGACCTGGAGAACGACCTGGTCCGGCTGGCCGCCCAGGGAGCGGACCCGCGATTCGTCGAGGCCCGCCGCCGCACCCTGCGCGACAACCCGCTCACCGCCGTGATCGCCCAGACACCCCCGGCCGACCCGGGCGGCTGGTCCTACGACCCGACGGCCGTGCCCCGTCGCCGCATCATCACCGACTGAGACCATCACCGGCCGAACCGAGACCCGAGGCCCCCTATGCCGAACTACGCCGACAGCCGTGCCGACCTCGACAGCTACCTCACCGCACGGGTACCGGTCATCGGACTGCGCACCATCGAGCAGCAGCGGGCGCTGCGCCTGGTCAAGGAGGTGGCCACCCAGCCGCGCCGGACCAGCCAGCCGTTCTGGATCTACACCCGGGCCACTGGACTGCGCGACCTGAGGTCCAACACCACCGTCCAGGACGACCGTTCGCTCACCGGCGCGATGGACTTCGCCGCCGCCCAGTTCACCAGCCGGCCGATGGCCACCCTGATCCTGGTGGACCCGGACGGCCTGGAGGGCGACACCCACTTCACCCGGCACGTCGCCGAACTCGCCCGACTGGCCGACGCCAACGCCGGCAGCATCGTCCTGATCACCGACAACCCGATCTGGAGCGGACTCCAGCGCCTGGGCATGAGCCTGCGCCTGGACCTGCCGGACGCCGAGGAGATGTTCCGCAGTGTCCGGAGCTTCCTGGACGACCACCACGGCGTGGTCCCGATCGAGTGGGACGAGGACGACGCCCGCCGCGCCTCGGAGTTCCTGCTCGGGGTGACCGAGGCCGAGGCCGTCAACCTGATGGCGACCATCGTCGCCCGGGGCGCGGTACGGCGCGAGGACGTGCTCGCGCTGGCCCAGGCCAAGGACCGGATCTTCAGCGACCTGGCCGGTCTGGAGCGGGTCCAGCTCAAGTCCTCGGACTACTCCGTCGGCGGGCTGAGCAACCTGCGCGACTGGCTCAAGCGCAAGAACGAGCTGATGCACGCCGACCTGCGCGGCACCGACCTGCGGCCGCCGCGCGGGGTGCTGCTGGTCGGCGTGCCCGGCTGCGGCAAGTCGCTGTCCGCCAAGGCGATCGCCTCCCAGTGGCAACTGCCGCTCTACCGGCTGGACATGGCGAGCATCCACGGCAAGTACCTCGGCGAGTCCGAGGGGCGGATGCGGGAGGCGCTGGAGACCGCGGACCGGGTGGCGCCGTGCATCCTGTGGATCGACGAGATCGAGAAGGGACTGGCCGGCAGTCACGACCTGTCCGGCGCGGCGCAGCGAATCATCGGCCAGTTCCTCTTCTGGCTCCAGGAGTCGGAGTCCCGGGCCTTCGTGGTCGCCACCGCCAACGACGTCCGCAGCCTGCCGCCGGAGCTGCTGCGCAAGGGCCGCTTCGACGAACTCTTCTTCGTGGACCTGCCCGACCCGCAGGACCGCAAGGAGATCATCGAGCTCTACTACCGTCGCTACGTCAAGGCGGAACCCGAGCCGGACCAGGTGGAGCGCCTGGTGGACCTCTCCGAGGGCTTCGCCGGCTCCGACATCGAGGCCGCGCTGCACGAGGTCGGTGCCGAGGTTCATCTGGGCGGCGGCGCCGACCGGCTGCGTCCGTCCTTCGTGCTGGACACCTTCGTCAACACCACCCCGCTCAGCCGCACCAACCCCGAGCAGATCGAGGAGATCCGCACGTGGGGCCGGGAGCGTGCCGTCCCGGCCGGGCGCACCTCGGTGACGGCGGCGCCCGGGGCCTCGGGCTCGGCCCGGCGGGTCGTCTTCATGGGCGAGTGACTCCCCGTCCGGGCCGGCCGCGCGGGCGGAGGCGGCCGGCTCGCGCGGCCGGCTGTCCCAGGGCGGTCCGGAGTGTGCAACGGCCCTGTCACGCATGGGTATCCGGAGTTTGAACGGGCAGGTTCCCAGTGTCAGGAGTTTGCAGGTCAGCACCGTTGCAAGGGGTGTGGCAGATGCGAGTCGGGTCGGTTCGAGGGACAGGAGCGGTCAGTGCGAGGGTACGTACGATCGCGGCACCGGTCGCGGTGATCGCCGCGGTGGCGCTCGCGGCCACGGCCTGCTCGTCGTCGGGTGGGACGGCGGGCGCGGCGCCACCGGCCGCCGCGGCGTCGGGCAGCGGCTCCGCGGGCGGTAGCGGCTCCGCGGGGGCGAGTGGCGGCGCGAGCGCGGGAGCGAGCGCCGGGCCGGGCACGGACGGGGGCTCGGGCGGGCAGTCGGCGACGTCCGGCGCGTCCGCGGTGAGGGTGGGGACCGGTTCGGCCCAGGCGTGCAGCAGCAGCGGGCTCTCGGTGACTCAGAAGGACGCCAGCGTCGGCGCCGGGCAGTACTACTCGACCCTGGTGTTCACGAACACCTCCGCCACCCCCTGCACGATGACCGGCTATCCGGGCGTCTCGTACCTCGGCGCGGACGGTGTGCAGTCCGGAAACGCCGCCGCGCGCGCCGCGGGCACGGTCACCACCGTGACGCTGGGGCCGGGCCAGACGGCGAAGGCGACCCTGCACGACAGCAACGGCGTCGGCGGCTACGACCCGAACGAGTGCCGGCTCTCGCCCGCCAAGGGCCTGCGGATCTATCCGCCGAACGAGAAGGCGGCGATGTTGCTGCCGTGGGCGACCGAGCACTGCGCCGGACCGACCATCCACGCACTGACCGTCGGTCCGGTCGAGCGGGGCTGACCGCGGGGCGACGGCAGGGGAGTTGACGATCAGGCCGGCGCGGGACGGGGTGCCACGCTCCGGGCCGGCGCTGATCGGGGCAGTGCGAGGGGCAGTGCACGCCGGGGCGGGCGCGCGGCCCGGACTACGGCACCACCGTGACCGGCCAGCGGGCGGCCTTCACCAGCCGGACGGCGAGCGAGCCCATCACCCGGTGCCCGGCCTGCTCGGAGGCGCCGACCACCACGGCGTCGGCACGCAGGTCGTCCGCCGTCGTGGCGAGGCCGGTGAACGGGTCGCCGACCAGGGTGTGGAACTGCCAGTTGACGCTGGTCGTCTCGCCGAAGCGGTCAGCGGCCTCGTGTATCTGCCGCACGATCTCGTCGGCGACGCTCTCGGTGGTCTCGCCGAGTTCGCCGCCGAAACCGGTCAGGGCCAGCATGCCGGACACCGGCTGGACGTACACCAGTGCGAGCTGCGAGCCCTGCCGGCGGGCGAGGCCGGCAGCGTAGGCGGCGGCCCGCCAGGAGGAGTCCGAGTCGTCGACTCCGACGACGATCACCTTGGGGCCGTCCGTGCCGCGTTCGAACATCGCTGCGCCTTCCCTGAGGAGCGTTCGATACCAGTCTACGTACGGTCACCTGTGCCGATCGGGGCGGGTGGCGGCGCAGCGGAGGGGCCGGATCAGTAGCCGATGGTGAACCTGGCCCGCTGGTGCCCGGGTCGCTCGGCCTCGCCCGGCAGGGCCACCGCCGGGTCCGCGAGGCGCGCTCGGCGCTGTCCTGTGGACGTGCGGTCTCGGCGAATTACTTAGCGCTAAGTAAAGATTTATCACAGCGCTAAGAGATCCACTAGCCTGAGGCCATGGCAGACCACGTCGACCTCGTACTGGCCCAGTGGGCGGCCGAGCGCCCCGACCTGGACGCGTCGCCGATGGCGGTGATCGGGCGGCTCACTCGGCTCCACCGGATGATCGACGCGGAACTGCGCCGTACCTTCGGCTCGCACGGGCTCGACGGCGCCTCGTTCGACGTCCTCGCCACGCTGCGGCGCAGCGGGCCGCCTTACCGGCTCACCCCGACCGGGCTGATGCGGGCGTCGATGGTCACCTCAGGGGCGATCACCCAGCGGCTCGACCGGCTGGAGGGGCGCGGACTGGTGGTCCGCTCCTCCAGCGAGTCGGACGGTCGCAGCGTGCTGGTCGAACTCACCGACGCCGGCCGGGAACTGGTCGACCGGGTCCTGCCCGACCACCTCGACACCGAGCAGCGCCTGCTCGCCGGACTCACCGGAGCGCAGCGCGACGCGCTGACCGGGGCGCTGCGGACGCTCCTGGAATCACTCGGGGACGCCTCGGAGTAGCGACCCCGGTCCGATGGGCGCGGCGGCCGTCGTTCAGGCCAGGGTCAGGACCAGCAGGTCGTAGCGCTCGTGGACCGGCCAGGGGGCGGTGAGCGGCTCCGACTCGGCGTCAGTTCCCAGGCAGCGCAGGCCGGCCTCGAACTCCGCCTCCGTCAGGTACGCGAACTTCGACAGCGGCCGGTTCCTCATCCGCTGGTGGAAGGCGCGCAGGCCCGTGGTGACCGGCTGGGCGAACGAGCCGGCCTCCCGAACGGTGAAGCCGGCCGGGGTGAAGTCGGCGAGCACCTCCTCCTCGCCGGGGAACCGCTGTTCGTCGATGGCCCGCAGCTGCGGCCAGTAGTCGTAGACCAGCGCGTCCAGCCGCTCCCGGAAGGTCGTACGGATCACCACCACCCCGCCCGGCCGCAGCACCCGGGCCAACTCCCGTGCGCAGGAGGGGCGGTCGGGGAGGTGGTGCACCACTCGGGAGAGCAGCGCGAGGTCGAAGCTCCGCGTGCGGACGGGCAGCGCCTCCGCGCTGCCGACCAGGTAGTGCACGCCGGGTAGAGCGTTGTGCCGCCGGGCCTGTTCGAGCATCGGTACGGAGGGATCGATCCCCACCACCGGCGACGCCCGCTGCCAGCGGGCCAGTGCCGCGCAGAACATGCCCGTGCCCGCGCCGATCTCCACCACGGCGGGAGCCGGGCAGGGGGCGAACGACCCGATCAGCTTCGCCCACGCGCGGAGCGAGGACTCCGGCATCCCATTGCCCGACTGGTAGGCACCGGCCAGACGTACGTCGTCATGAAGTCGCGTCATCAAGCGATGGTCTCCGGTAACCCCATTGCGCGGCAAGAGCGTTGGGCATGTGCCGGTGGCCGGTTCCGCCGTCGGCCGGCGCCGGGAAAGCCGTTGGACAGCGCTGCCCCGCCGTCGTCTACTGAGACCGAACAGCAGGGGAGAGGACGGGCCGATGAAGTCGCTGGTGCCGTTGGGGGAGGGGTTGCGAGCCGAGCTGGGCGCGCCCGGCAGCTCTCGGCGGCTGGAGAGCAGCCCGCGTTCGCGGGTCTGGCAGGTGGAGCTCGGCGGTCGGCCGGTGGTGGTGAAGCAGCTGGTGGAGGGCCCGGGGGCGGACGAGCGGTACGCTCGCGAGGTGGCCGGGCTGCGGCTCGCCGCCCCCGGGCCCGGACACCCGTGGTGCCCGAGCTGCTCGCCACCGACCCCGTCGAGCGCGTGCTGGTCCTGGAGCAGCTGGAGCACCTGAGCCCGTCCGGCGACTGGATCGTCGGCTACGCCGAGGCCCTGGCCCGGCTGCACGCCACCACGGGCCCGCAGGACGCCGGTCTGCTGCCGCGCAGGCAGGGACCGGACCAGACCGACGTGGACGCCTTCCTCCGGCTGGCCGAGAAGCTGGAGGTGCCGGTGCCGCCCGAAGTGCCGGGCGAGCTCGAGGACTTGGCGCACCGGCTCGGCCGGGCACCCGGCCATGCCCTGCTGCACGGTGACCCCTGCCCCGGCAACGACCTGCACACCGGCGACGGGGTCAGGTTCATCGACTTCGAGCAGGCCTCGCTGGGCAGCGGACTGACCGAACTCGCCTACCTGCGCATCGGCTTCCCGACCTGCTGGTGCGTCACCGCGGCGGACGAGCCGCTGCTGACCCGGGCGGAGGAGGCGTACCGCGCGGTGTGGCGCACCGAGACCGGCACCGAACCCGACGACGGCCTCGGCCACGGCCTCGCCGACGCCTGCGCCGGCTGGCTGCTCCAGGGCGACGCACTGGTGCCCAGGGCCGAGCGCGGGACGGTCGACCAGCTGGGCCGGCTCCCGCTCCGGGACTGGACCTGGGGCACCGCGACCGCCCGGGAGCGGCTCGCCCACCGCCTCGGCGTGGTCGGCCGGCTGGCCGCCGGGCACCCCGCGCTGGGCGGGCTGGGCCGGCTCAGCACGGACCTGCGCCGGCGGGTGCTCATCCGCTGGCCCGGGCTGCGGCCGGTGCCGGAGCAGCGGCCGTAGGCCCGCCCGGCGGGCCGCCCCCGGGGGCACCGGAGCCGGTGCGCCGCGGTCACCCGCGCCGGACGGGCCCGGGCGGTCAGCGGGCGGCCGATGCGGGTTTCCAGGCGAGGAAGCGGACGACCACCAGCGCGGCGACGATCAGGGTGACGTTGAAGCCGTAGACCAGGGCGGCCTCGCGGGGCCAGTCGGTGGCGCGGGTGGTGCGGTACCAGCTGTCCTGCGGCCACCAGGCAAGCAGCAACCAGGCGATAGCGACCACCGCCCAGGCCGTGAGCTGTGGCGGGCGGGCCGGCTGGACGCGTTGCAGCACCGGGCCGCCGAGGAACAGGAAGGCCATGCCCGCGCCGAAGCCAGCCCACTCGAAGACGTACAGCAGTTGGAAGAGCACCGCCCAGGGCGAGGGCACGCCCGTGACGTCGGTGGAGCCGGGCCAGAAGAGATCGGTCAGGGCGGAGGCGGCGATCCCGAACGCCAGGGTGGTCAGGACGGCGGCCGTCCCGTGCCGGGAGGGGGCCTCGCCGCCCGCGGTGCGGGCCGGGCGGTACCCGGCCTTGGCGGAGCCGCGCGACCGCACCCCGGCCTTGGCGGAGCCCGCCCGGGCGGGCGCGCCGGCGCGGGCGGTCGGCTGGGCGGTGTGCTCGCGCGGGGCTGGCAGCGGCAGGGCGCGGCGGTCCAGCTTGCCCGCCCGGGTGCGGGGCAGGGTGGTCAGCGGCACCACCGCGTCCGGGATCAGCCGCTCGGGCAGCCGCTCGGCGAGGTACGCGCGCAGGGCCCAGCCCTCGGCCACACCGTCCGCGGCCGGGCGGCCCCCGAGCGGGCCGCCCTCCGCCGCCGGGCCGTCCCCGGCGGAGCCGCGCTCCGCCGCCGGGCCGCCGGTCACCACGTAGGCCACCGGCCGGAGTTCACCCGAGGCCGTCCTGATCCGACTGACCGCGCTCTCCCGGACGGCCGGGTGGCCGCGCAGCACCGCCTCGACCTCGGCCAGCTCGGCGGCGGCCGCGGACTCGTCGGCGCTGCCGGAGCCGGGAGCGTCGGCACCGGCGCGGCCCAGGTACTCCAGCATCCCGTCGGCGCGCAGCCGTCCGATGTCGCCCGTGCGGTAGATCCGGCCGCCCTGGTCCAGCTCGGTGGAGACGAAGCGGGCGGCGGTGAGCTCGGGCCGGTTGAGGTAGCCGCGCCCGACACCGGGGCCGGCGAGGCAGATCTCGCCGGGCCGGCCCTGCGGTACCGGCCGGCCGGCCGCGTCCAGCAGGTGCACCCGGGTGCCCGGGAACGGCCGCCCGATCAGCGAGATCAGCTCGGCGTGCTCGGGCGCCTCGGCCAGGGACGAGCTGTCGAAGTACGTACTGTCCACCGCGGCCTCGGCCACGCCGTACACGTTGACGTGGCGCACCCCGGGCCCGAGGTAGCGCTGCAGGCGCAGTTGCTCGTCCAGGTACCACTTCTCCGCGCCCACCGACAGCAGCCTGACCCGGCCCAACTCCAGTCCGCGCGGCAGCAGATGGGCGAACAGTCGGCGCAGTGTGTGGACGTTGGTCTCCATCACCGTCACCGATTCGCGCAGGATCAGCTCGTGCAGTTCGGAGATCTCGGCGGTGCGGTCCAGCGTGAAGTTCCGCCGGGCCATCACCAGGGTGCCGCCGGTGCCGAGCGCGCGGATCCAGTCCGCGGTGAAGACGTCGAACTCCAGCGTCGCCGTCTGCAGGAAGCGGTCGGTGGCACGGAGCCGGTAGACCGATTGCCAGCCGCGGTACGCGTGCAGCAGGTTGCGGTGCTCGATCAGTGCGCCCTTGGGCACCCCGGTGGAGCCCGAGGTGTAGAACACGCAGGCCAGATCGGCCCCTTGGACCCGGATGCCGAGCGGGGCCGCCGGATGGGCGGCGATCGCCTGGGCCGAGGTGTCCAGGCACAGCACCGTGCGGCTGCTGGCGTCCGTGAGCCGTACCCGGTACGCCTCCTCGGTGAGCAGCAGCAGCGGATCCGCTTCGGAGAGGACGTGGCGGACGGTCGGATCGGGGCCGGTCGGCTCCAACGGCACGTACGCGGCACCGGACTTGAGCACCGCGAGCAGCGCCGTCAGCAACTCTGGGCCGCGGCCCAGTGCGACCGCCGCCAGGTGGCCGGGGCCGAGGCCCAGCTCGGCCAGGTGCCGGGCCAGCCGGTTGGCCCTGGCGTCCAGCTGCGCGTAGCTGAGCCGCTCCTGGCCGCAGACCACGGCGAGTGCCTCCGGCGTCCGGCGGGCGTGGTCCTCGAACAGCTGGTGGACGGCCTGTGCCTCCCCGAACGGCGTTGCCTCACTGTCCATCGCTAGCTCCCTCCCATCTCGACGGAACCGGTGCCGATGGCAACCGGATCCTCCCCGCCCCACTGACAGTGTGCGGCCAGATCGGCTGAGTGATCCTCCTCGGGTACGGACTAGTTGCACAGCTGTCACCACTTCGGAACGGTCCGTGGCCAAGTGTCGCGAGATCATGGCCGATCGGCGCCGTTCGGGCAGGGCGGCGGGAGGGATGACCGAGGGAGCCCCGCCACCCGGTGGAGGTCCGAGCGGCCTCCACCGGGACGGTCGGGCAGAGGTCAGGCGTCGGACGGCCTGGTGCCGATGACGACGGTGGCGTCCAGCTCCCTGCAGGCGGCCACCCGGGTGGTCAGGCCGCCGGCGGCGAAGGCCGCGGCGGTCCGCAGGGCCTGGCGCTCGCTCGTCTCCATCAGCAGGCTGCCGCCCGGGACAAGCCAGCCGGCGGCCTGCGCGGCCACCCGGCGCTGGACGTCGAGACCGTCAGCGCCGCCGTCGAGCGTCACCAGCGGCTCGTGGTCGCGGGCCTCGGGCGGCAGGAACCGGATCTCCTCGGTGGGGACGTAGGGCGCGTTGACGACCAGGACATCGACCCTGCCGCGGAGGGTGCCGGGCAGCGGTTCGTAGAGATCGCCTTGGTACACACGGCTGTTGGCGCCGGTGAGATTGCGCCGGGCGCACCGCACCGCGGCGGGCTCGATGTCGGCGGCGTGCAGCTCGATCCCGTCCAGGGAGGAGAGCAGTGCGGCGCCCACCGCGCCCGAACCGCAGCAGAGGTCGACCACCACGGCACCGGGCCGGGCGAGCGCGGTGGCCTGCTCGGCCAGGAACTCGGTCCGGCGGCGCGGCACGAAGACCCCGGCGTCGACGGAGATCCGCAGACCGCGGAACTCGGCCCAGCCCAGGACGTGTTCGAGGGGAAGGCCGACCACCCGGCGGTCCACCATGGCGGCGAGCTCGACCGGGGTGCGGGCGGTGGAGATGATCAGCCGCGCCTCGTCCTCGGCGAAGACACAGCCGGCGGCGCGCAGCCTGGTGGTGATGGTGGAACGGAGCGGAACTGACGAGAAGACCGACACGGAAACCCTTCGGGAAGCCTTCTGGGCGCTCCCGCGGTCCGCTACTTCTGCTTCGGATCGACCGCGCGGCCGTGCGATGGGAGCACCCGACCTGACACAGCGGTAATTGGTCCCACCTCCTCGGGTCGTCAACTGCGTCCAGTGCTGGACGAAGAGAAACAGTACAGGACGGCCACCCCTGCCGTGGACCCGGTCCACGGCAGGGGTTCGCGTCGGTCAGGCCGGCAGCTGGGCCTCGACGGCGGCGACCAGCTCGGCCGACTCGGGCTCGGTGCGCGGACGGAAGCGGCCCACCACGGTGCCGCTCGGGCTGATGATGATGGCCGAGGCGGGTAGCGGTGGGGGAAGGCGATCCATTCGTCGTGCATCTCGAACAGCACGGCGGTGACCGGTCGCAGGAGCGCGTCGTCGTCGGGGAGGACCTGGACGACGTCGGTGCGGCGTTTGATCTCGCGGTCGATCCGCGTCAGATCTCGGGGGCCGCAGGGTCAGATCGCGGGCCGGTAGAAGAAGGTCTTGCGATGCGTGATCTTGCCGTCCACGAGTACGTAGGTGTCGGCGAACTGCTCGTCCAGCGGGTCGCCGTTGATGGATTCACCCCGGAACCGGCCCCAGCAAGCGGCGGCTTCGTAGCCCGCCGTCACGTGGTCCACCGCGTGGCGGCCGGACGCGATGATCCGCTCGTGGGTGTAGAAGTGGCTGATCCGGGCGAGGCCCTTGAGCGGCTCGTAGCCGGGCCGTTCGTAGACGGCATCCTTGGCGAAGACCCCGCTCAGGCCCTCCCAGCAGCGGTTGTCCACGACGTGGAACAGTTGGCGGATCAGGCCCTCGGCCGAGAGCGTGCCAGACATGGTGGCGGTCCTGCTTCTTTCGTCGTCAGGGATCACGAGATCAACTCCGGGGGTCGGGTCGGCCCGAAGGAGGCCGGCCAGGAACTTGGGGTCGGGCAGCAGACCGGGCAGTGGCGAAGCCGGCCACCTGGTCACCCGCGTTGAGCAGTACCTGGGTGACCGGGTCCGGGCCCTGCTGACTGCCGCCGGTGACCGGTACCTGGTCCGTCGTGACCGACGCGCCGGTCGCGCAGGCTGGCTGGGCCGGTGCCTCGCGCACCGACGGCGCACCCTCGGTCGGTGCAGAGCCACCCCGGGGTGGAGCGGGTGTGGCTCATCCGATCTCCGCCGACCGAGCCTGCCGGCCCGGGAAGTCCACCTTCAGGTCGAGCAGTTCGAGGGCTTCGAGCACCTCGATGAGGCCCGCCCGGTCGTCCTGGCCACGGCGCATGGTGGTCAGGACGGTCGCGGCGGTGCCGGACTCCTCGACGCTCTGCCGCAGTGCCGGGGCGAGCACCGGGTGGGCGCTGACCTCGACCAGTACGTCATGGCCCGTCAGCAGCTCGGCGGTCGAGTCGGCCAGCAGGACGGGCTGCCGCAGGTTCTGGGCGAAGTAGCCCGCGGTGGCCTGCCGCCAGTCGAGCGCTTGCCCAGTGACCGAGGAGATCATCGGGATCCGGCCGGGCCTGGGGGTGAGCTCACCGATGGCCCGTTCGAGGTCCGCCAGGATCGGATCGATCGCCGGGCTGTGGGCCGGCAGGTCGACCCGGACCATCGCACAGAGCACGTCCGCGGCCTGGAGGTTGGCGACGATGGCCTCCAACTCGGACCGGTCACCGGCCAGCACGGTGGTCCGCGGCCCGTTCCGCGCGGCGACGGACACGCTCCCCTCGAGTCCGCGCAGGTGCTCCGAGAGGTCGGCGGCCGAGAGCTCCACCACGGCCATACCGCTGTTCGGGCTGGCCACGCGACGTTGCTGATCGCTGTAGTGGTGGACGAGCCGGACCGCGTCCGGCAGGTCGAGGATGCCCGCGATGACGCTGGCGGCGATCTCGCCGATGCTGTGGCCCGTGACGGCACCCGGTCGGACGCCCGCCTCCTCCAGCCAGCGGGCGATGCCCACTTGGATGGCGAAGATGATGGGCTGCATGACGCCGACGTCGTCCGTCCTGGCTTCGGGTTCGTCGAGGAAGAGCTCGCGGACGAGGGACCAGCCGGTGTGCCGGGCCAGCTCGCTGTCGCACTCCTCGAGGACCGAGCGGAAGGCGGGTTCGGTGCGGAACAGCGTCCGCCCCATGCCGACCCACTGCTGGCCGTACGGGGAGCAGACGAAGGCGATCCGGGGGCCGCCCGCGGCGGCGGGCGCCGGCCCGGCGGACGGGCTGCTGGCCGGCTCGTGGACGGGTGCCCGGTCGAGTTCGCTCAGCCGCAGACCCGGAGCGGCGGCCACGGCGTCGAGCAGCTCGGTGAACTCCCGGACCAGCCGCTCGGCCTCCGCGGGGATGAACAGGTCGAGGGCGTAGGTGAGGCTGCCGTCGATGCCGTCCGGTGCCCGGTGGTCGGTGAAGCCCTCGAACAGCTCGAAGCGGAGGTCGAAGCGGGTGATCCCCTCCGCCACCCGCTCGGACCGGACCTCCAGGCCGGGGAGGCGGAGCTCGGCGCTCGCGTTGTTCTGGAACGCGAGCATCACCTGGATGAGCGGGTGCCACGCGGGGGAGCGCGGCGGATTGAGGGCCTGGACCAGGTGGTCGAACGGCACGTCCTGGTGGGCGAAGGCCGCCAGGTCCGTGCTGCGCACCCGGAACAGCAGCTCCCGGAAGGTCGGGTCGCTGTCGGTCCTGGTGCGCAGCACCAGCGTGTTGACGAAGAATCCGATCAGGTCGTCGAGGCCCTCGTCGGTGCGCCCGGCGGTGGGGATGCCGATGGCGATGTCGGTGCCGGCTCCGCGCCTGGTGAGCAGGGCCGCGAGGGCGGCCTGCACGACCATGAACACGCTGGTGCCGGTCTCCCGCGCCAGCTGGTGCAGCGCCCGGTGGGTCGCCCGCGTGACGTGGAAGGGGACTCGACCGCCCCGGTGCGAGGGGGTGTCCGGGCGCGGGGCCGCCACATCGATCCGCAGGCGGTCGGGCATTCCCGCCAACTCGCCCCACCAGAAGGAGAGCTGGCGGTTGACCAGGCTGTTGGGGTCCTCCGGGTCGCCCAGCAGCTCGTCCTGCCAGAGCGTGTAGTCGACGTACTGGAGCGGGAGTTCGGGCCAGACCGGCTCCTGCCCGAGGCGGCGCGCGGCGTACGCGAGCGCCAGATCGCGGTTCAGGGGGAGCAGTGACCAGCCGTCGCAGGCGATGTGATGAATGGTCAGGAAAAGGACGTGTTCGTCCGCGGCCAGCCGGAACAGCTGGGCCCGCAGCGCCGTCTCGGCGGTGAGGTCGAAGGCGTAACCGGCCGCAGCGCTCAGCGCCTCGGGCAGGCCGGCCTCGGTGACGCCGTCGACCGGCAGCTCGACCGGAGCCTCGTTCGGGTCCAGGACGATCTGCTGGGGCCGGCCGTCCCAGTCGGGGTAGGCGGTGCGCAGGCTCTCGTGCCGGGTGACCAGGTCGTCGAGGGCGAGTCGCAGGGCGGGCAGGTCGAGGCCACCGCGCAGCCGGTAGGCCATCGGCATGTTGTAGTGCCCGGCCGCGCCGTGCAGGCGGTTCAGGAACCAGAGGCGCCGCTGGGTCTGCGAGAGCGGGATCTCCGCCGGACGGTCCAGGCGGCGCAGTGGTGGGCGTTGACTGCCGGAGCCCTGTTCCAGGTGCTCGGCGAGCTGGGCGACGGTCGGGGCCTCGAAGACCGTCCGGACCGGGACCTCCACGTCCAGGGCGGCCCGGATGCGACCGGCGAGCCGGGTGGCCAGCAGGGAGTGGCCGCCCAGCTCGAAGAAGGAGTCGTCGATGGTGACCCGGTCGAGCCCGAGCACCTGGGCGAACACCGCGCAGAGGATCTCCTCCTGTTGGCCTCGCGGGGCGCGGCCCTTCTTCTCACTCATGGTCAGCTCCCGCTGACGGCGGTGCGGACCTGGGCGGGCCATGCTGCGGTGTCGAGGCCGTACTGGCAGAGGAAGGCGTAGACGAGCCGCTCCAGGCCGAAGCCGACGCAGCCGCTCCGGGTCGGGCCGTCCGTGCCGTGGTCGATGCCGAAGACCTTGCCGAAGAGGTCGTCGTGGAAGTTGAAGGAGCCGACGGCGATCGTCCGCCCGGGCGCGACGTGGAGCCGCAGCTCGTACTTGAGCTCCATCAGCCGCTGGGACCAGATCCGCTCGGAGGTGTCCGTGCCGCAGAAGAACGGGTCGTTGCCCACCTCGCAGAAGCCGCTCAGGCCGAGCTCCTCGACGAAGGCGAAGACCTTCCGCATGAAGCGCTCACGGGAGTTCAGCACGTCTTCCCGGGAGCCCATGAAGACCATCTCCCGGATGGTGAAGTCCCAGAGCCGCTCCAGGCTGGTGGCGTACGCCGCCTCGAAGCGGAACGACTTGCCGCGCGAGGTGACCACGTGGAGCCGGCCCGCCTCCAGCGTGCGATTGCTGTACTGGTTGAAGGTGTGGTAGCACATCGTGGGCGGCAGGCAGTAGTCCACGTTGCCGCAGGAGTCCAGCACCGCGGAGTCGATGCCGGTGACGGCCTGCTGCTCCTGGAAGGTGCGGTAGACGTCCAGGTCGTTGCGCAGCCGGGTGACGAACATCAGGTGCTGCGGGAAGGACTTGAAGTAGCCCGCCGTCTCCAGCGCCTTCGTCCTGATCAGGGTCGGGTACTGGTACTCCCGGACCTCGTGGTCCTCTGCCAGTAGGTCGCAGACGGCCCGGTCGAAGTAGGTGAAGAGGGAGAGCAGCGGCTCGCCGAGGGCGACCTGGCCCTCGCCGACCTCGGTCACCGCGCCGGCCTTGGCGAGGAGTTCGAAGACGTCCTGGTGCGGGGTGCGCTGGTGCGGCGAGGTCCAGACGGCCTTGGCCGGCGTCACCCACTGCTTCCGGACGTCGTTGTCCACCATGGAGTTGACCTTCTCGGTCAGGGCGTCGTGCGGGAGCGGCTGCTCGGAGCGGAGTGTCACGGAGCGCACCTCGCCGCCGTCCGCGGTCACCTCGAAGCCGGTGATCTCGGGCGACACGAAGAAGAGTCGGCGCTCGATCTCGGCGGCCAGCGCCTCGGGGATCGGGCTGTGCAGGTCGATCCGGGTGAGAACCTCGTTGGGGTGCGTCATGGTGGTTGTTTCCTCGCCGATGGGAGAACGGTCGAACGGGCCGGCGCGCGGCGGCGGCCCGGCCAGCCCACGTACTTGCGGAACACCCAGTGGTAGGCGGGATAGAGCGCGAGCGACCAGCC
>NZ_JBSFJU010000018.1:0-140878 GCF_053598215.1 Kitasatospora sp. NPDC001175
GACGGCCGTGAACAACGGGAAGATCCACCTCGGCGAACCCAAAACCGAAGCCAGCCGCGCCTGGATCAGCCTCTCCCCCAGAGCCATGGCCGCCCACCACCGCCAAGCCGCCCTCCAGATGGCCGCCCACCCCGACGGCCGCCTGAAAGGCCTCGTCTTCACCCGCCCCGACGGCGACCCACTGCGCCCCCAGTGGCTCCTCGACCAACTCCGCAAACGCACCGCCGAACTCGACCTACCCAAGATCGGCCTGCACGACCTGCGCCACACCGCCGCCAGCATCATGATCGCCGCCGGCATCCCGCTCGCCATCGTCTCCAAAACCTTGCGCCACTCCCATCTCGCCATCACCGCCGACCTCTACGGCCACCTCCTCAAGAACTCCGCCGACGAAGCCGTCCTCGCCCTGGCCAAAGCCCTCGACCACGCAGACAGCACCCCCACGGTCATCCCGAACGCATGCCTGGCCGCGTAGACCCGTGCTGGCAGGACGACTTGGTCGAGGCCGGGGGCCCGCCGAAATTCGGATGGTCTGTCCGGAATCGCAGGTATGCTCCCGTTACGGTGACCGATACATCACCCCACCTGGTCGATCTGCGGGCCAGCCTGTTCGAGCGGACCACGCACAGCGTCGCGCTGACCCCGGCCGGGACCGTGCTGCTCGACCAGGCCCGGATCGCGCTGGACGCCCTGGACGCCGCCGCACGACGAGCGCAACGCGCGGCCGGCGAGGAACCGAAAGTGGTCCTGGCGGTCAAAGCCAACGCCGACGCCGGACGTCTGGAGGCGATCCTGGAGCGCTACGCGGCCGGGCCCGGGGCTGTGCCGGTGGAGATACGGCTGTGCGGATGGGGTGAGCAACCAGGACTGCTGCGCCGGGGCGAAGCCGACGCCGCCCTGGTCTACGAACCGTTCGACCACACCGGTCTGGACACCGAGCCGGTGGCCGTCGACGCTAAACGGCCCCGCCCACGGGCAGACATGCGACCTCATCGGGGGCTAATGCCTCACCCGCCGAACCGGTGCCACCGGAAACCGTGTTCGAGCAGCGGTGTCAGGGTCCCGCGGTGAAGCGCGCTGAAGCCCACGATTGCCTCGTCCTCGTCGCCGCTGACGCGGGCGAGAAGTCCCGGCGCCGCGAAAAACCGCTCGGCCGCGTAGGTCGGCATGAAGGGACTGAGGGGTATGGGGCGCAGCAGCTTCCACAGCGCGTCAAGGCGCGCGGTCGGCATGCAGTAGGTGCGAGCGCCGTAGGGGGCGACACTCATGGCTCCGTTGAGGGTGAACTGCAGGAGGAAGCGGCTCAGCGGTTCCTCTTCAAGGGTCGTCTCCGGGTTCGGATCATCGGGGTCTTCGGTGAACCACACACGTGGATCGGGCTCGTCCGGCTTATTCAGCGGCCAGGGGATGGACCAGTCCCTGCTGGCCCCGTTCCACATCGCGAAGATCAGTCGGTCGCCCAGTGGCCCGGATGCACGCCTGGGCTTCTTCAGTACTGGGTCGATGAATCTGTGGATGGCCGGTCGGAGGCGGGCCAGGCGGTGGAAGGCGGCCAACGCCTCTGGCAGGTTGTCCAGTTCGTTTGCCGTGGTCTCGTCGTCAGCCGACTCCGCTTCGGGAAACCAGCCGAGGACGAACGACTCCAAGGCCCGGCTCGGATCTGATTCCACGAGGTCGATCCAGTCCACGCCTGGCACCGGCCCAGGTGACGGGACTGGCCGGACCGCATCCAGCATCTCGCGGGTCAGCGGTTGGCTGAGCCTCAGTTCGGCACGGTCGAAGTAAGCCGGTGCCGACGGCATCGCCCTGCACTGGGCGGTGCCGAGCGGGAGGCAGCCCTCTTCCAGTCGCGCGAAGACGTGAATGGGCAAGGCACCTCGGAACTCGAACCTGGAGTGGAGTTCTGGAATCCGATCCCCGCGCAGAAGTACCCAGAGGGAGTCTTGGACGCCGCTGACCTTCGGATTGTCCCCGGACTCGACAATGACGACGGTTGCGTCAGCTCCCGCCCCGATCAAGGCCGGCCCCATTGCGTACCGAAGGAGGCCAGCTCCAGCGACAGACAGGGCCGCCTTCTCGGTGATCAGGGACGGAAGCGTTCGCAACATGCCGGTCAGCCTATCCGCGAGGACAGACAGGGCAGATTGATCGGGACTCGATACAGGCCCTAGTGGATCGGCAGGTCCAACTTGGCTGTTCAGGGCCCTTTGGCGGTCAGCTCGATTTTGGGGGCATGAAGTTCGAACCGTTGCGATCGAAGTCGTGCCTCCTGTCGATGACGAACTCCTCCACGGTCATGGGAGAGCGGTTGCCGATGACCTCGATGAGGTTGTTCGTGCCCTGGAAGATGCCGTGCTGGTAGTCGGTGGCGACATTACTCAGGTGCTGGATCAGGTGGGACGGCTTGCCCAGGCAGGCCAACCCGTCCGCGAACTCCTCGATGCTGATGGGTTCGTACGTAACGGGGATCCCGAGTGCTCGCGAGACCGCCATGGCGATCCCGTAGTGGTCCATCTCAACCGGGCCGTGCAGAGGGTAGGTCTGGCGATCGTGCGGCTCCGGCTTCTCAAGGATGGCGGCGATCACGTACGCCTGGTCAACCCCGGCCACGGGAGCGTGACGGCCGCTTCCGAACGGAAGGCGGAGCACGCCCTCGTCTCCCTGACGGCCCCACCACCAGCTGATCCATTCGGCGAAGAACGTCGGACGCAGGTGCGCGGTGAGCATCGTCGTGCGGTCGAGCAGGCGCTCGCCGAGCCAGTGCTGGCGCGCTTGGTTGCTGACGGCTTCCCGGCGGGCGGAGATCTGCGACATGTCGACGACCGATCGGACGCCAGCCTCGGTGGCCGCCTGCGCGAACGTGACCGTGGCATCGAGCAAGCCCGGGGCGATCGGGTAGCAGAAGTAAGCTCCGCTCACTCCTCGCATGGCGGAGCTCACGTCGTAGAGGTTGAGCAGGTCGCCCACGGCGATTTCGGCGCCTGTGGCAGCGAGCTGCCGCGAGCGGTCGTCCTCCCGGTGCACGAGAGCACGCACCCGGTGCCCTCGTTCCAGGAGCAGTTGCACGGTGGTCTTCCCGGTGTTCCCCGTCGCGCCGGTGATCAGGAAGAGCCGGTCATCGTTCTTCGTCATGCTCGTCGACCTCCTTGCGGATCACGCCCGTCTCGGCGGCGAAGTGGTCGCGCCAGGGGGATGGTGCGCGTGTTCCGAAGCGCTCCGGGTGGACGGCTGGAGTGTTGTGAGAGGCGGCCTGCGACCTGCGGGTGTCGGGGTGCCATTCGACGAGCAGGATGGTGGCGTCGTCACTGAGGTCGTTGCCCTGGTGTTCGAGGATCGCGTGGATGAGCAGTCGCAGGACCTCGCTTGGGTGCTGGCCGGCCGTGGAGGAGCGGATGATGAAGTCGGTGAACCGGTCCCGGCCGAACACCTCGCCGTCCTCGCTGCGGGCTTCGGTGACGCCGTCGGTGTAGAGCAGCACCCGGTCGCCGGGTTCCAGCGTCGTCTCGTGCACCTCGCGGTGGGTGGGCCCGAGCCGGAACGGCAGGCCCATCGGCGGCTGAGGGGGGCTTTCCAGGGCGTGCTCCAGCACGCGTTCGTTGCGGATCAGCAGGGGCGGCGGGTGACCGCAGTTGCACCACTGGAGCGTGCCGGTGTCCACGTCCAGCCGGCACAGCACGCCGGTGCAGGACTGTTCGGGGAGCCATTCGGCGAGCGCCTGGTCCACCGCCTCGATCGTGTTCGGCAGGTCGGCACGGGAGCGGCGGGCGTTGCGGCAGCCGGCCATCACCATCGCGGTGGTCAGCCCCGAAGAGAGGTCGTGGCCCGTCGCGTCGAAGATGTCGGCGTGCAGGATGTTCCTGGTCATCGAGTGGTCGAAGGCGTCGCCGCCGAGCGCGTAGGCGGGTTCCAGCACGGCGGTGGAGATCACGCCGGGGCGGCCGACGCTGCGTGGCGGCAAGAAGGCGCGCAGCATCTCGGTGGGCAGCGTCGTGGGCTGCGTGCGGGTGCGGGCAACGAGCCAGTCGCTGTAGGTGCGCTTGGAGGTGACCACCGTGGCCAGTATCCGGCAGCGGCGCAGCCGCACCCCGTCCAGGACGCCGGCCCGCACGCCCAGTACGCCGATACGCTCCGCGCCATCCACCATCGGTAGCCACGCCGTCCCGCCGCCCTGGGAGTCGTGGACCCGTGGCGACATTGTGCGGTAGGCCCAGCTTGCCTCGCTGGAGTCCACGGGCAGCCGGTCGGTCTGTTCGTCGAGGGGGATGAGCAGATGCTGCTGGAGGTCGGCGAGGTAGATCGTGGCACTGTCCAGGCCGAGCGCCTGGGCGCACCGGTCCACGAGCGCGGGCAGACGGTGGGGGACGATCGCATTGGCCTCGGCGAGCAGCTGTTCCAGCAGCCGCTCGTCCGCCCCGGTGGCGGCCGCCCGGTCGTCCTCGTCGGCCATGACACCACCTCCGCCTTCTCAGTCTTGCACCCATCCGTCCGGATCTCATTCCGGCCGCGCAGCGGCGGCGCTCGCCGGTGGACGATCACGATCGACGTACAGCCGCATGTCGTGTGCGGCGCCGAATATAGGCAGGCTACCTGCTAACCTGTTCGTCAGGCAGCCTGCTTACTTTCTTGGTGAGGCGTCTCCTGGATAGCCGGCCGCCCGGACACACAGAGGAGTCGCGTATGAATGTCACAGGTAGTGCCGACCCGGTGGGCCGGCGCCCGGCAAGTGACGCGGACCGGAAGCCTTTCGGTGCACGCTTCGTGACACCGCTGTACGTGGGCGCCGCACTGAACCCGGTGAACAGTTCGATGATCGCGACGGCGCTGGTGCCCATCGCGGCCGCGATGCACATAACCGTCGGCCAGACCGCGGTGCTGATCTCGACCCTGTACCTGACCAGTGCGATAGCGCAGCCCGCCGCCGGACGGCTCGCTGAGGAGTTCGGCGCGCGGCGGGTATTCCTGGCCGGCACCCTCACCGTGCTCGTGGCGGGATTCCTCGGCGGCTTCGCATGGGGCATGACCCCTTTGATCGTCGCCCGCGTTCTGATCGGCGCCGGCACGTCCGCCTGCTACCCCTCGGCGATGCTGCTGATCCGCCGGCGTGCCGCGACAGCGGGACTGCAGGAGCCGCCCAGCAGCGTTCTCGGCGGCCTGGCGGTCGCCGGTGCGGCCACCGTGGCGATCGGTCCGGCAGTAGGCGGCCTCCTCGTCGGGTGGTTCGGTTGGCGGACCGCGTTCCTGATCAACGTCCCCGCCGCCCTGCTGGCGTTGGTGATGGCTCTGGCGTGGATCGGCAAGGACCCCGCCCGTGAACGGGGGCGTTCCCCGCACACGATCGCCCAGCGCCTCGACCTGCCAGGCATGATCGTCTTCGCCGGCACCCTGATCACACTCCTGCTCTTCCTCAACGACCTGCAGCAGCCCAACTGGGTCCTCCTGGTCGCGACCGTCGTGCTGACGGGCGTGCTCGTCGCTTGGGAGCTCAGGGCGGCCAATCCGTTCCTGGACGTCCGCCTGCTGGCCTCGAACCCCGCTCTGGCCAGCACCTACCTGCGCAACGGCCTGACCCTCCTGGGTACGTACGTGATCCTCTACGGGCTGACCCAGTGGCTCCAGGCCGCTCGCGGCCTGCCCAGCTTCCAGGCGGGCCTGATCCTCATCCCGATGGGCGCCCTGTCGGCCATCACGGCACGGATCGCCTCCCGCCGCAGCGGGGTCCGGGGCTGGCTCATAGCTTCCGCGGCTCTGCTGCTGGTGGGAGCCGTCGCCACCTTGCCTCTGACCACCGGGACGCCGATCATCGCCCTGGTTGCCGTCACCGCGCTGTTCGGCCTCACGTCAGGGGCCAGCACCGTGGCGAACCAGACCGTCCTGTACCGGGAGGCCCCGGCCGAGAGCATCGGCACCGCCTCAGGGCTGCTGCGCACCTTCGGGTACGTCGGCTCCATCGCCTCGGCGGCCATCACCGGCATGGCCTTCCACAGCCGGGTCGACGACACCGGCCTGCACCACATCTCATGGGCCCTCGTCGTCATCGGCGCCGCCGTCCTCCTCATGACGGTCCTCGACCGACGTCTGGCCGACCCCACCCGTAAAGAACCCGCCGGCCAGGAGCCTCAACCGCTCACAACCACCACTGCCGACGCCCCTTAGGAACACAGGACATGACCACACCCATCCCGCCCATCATCCCCTCCCGTACCGCCCTGCTGCTGATGGACTTCCAGCCCGCGGTCCTGGCCGCGGTCCCCCACAGTGCGCACGCACTCTCGCGCGCGCAGGCGGGCCTCGCCTGGGCCCGCTCGCACGACGTCCGCGTCGTCTACGTCCGTGTCGCCTTCGCACCGGAAGACTTCGCGGCCGTACCCAGGCGCAACAAGACATTCGCCGCCGTCGCGCAGCACGGCTTCCTTGCCGACGGAAGCCCCGACACCGACCTGCACGACTGCCTCGATGTGCGGGACGACGACATCGTGGTGCGCAAGACCCGCATCGGCGCGCTCTCCGACGCCACCGGTCTCCACGAGAGCCTGCAAGCCCAGGGCATCGACACGCTCGTACTCGCCGGACTCTCCACCTCAGGCGTCGTCCTGACAACGCTCCGGCATGCCGCCGACGAGGACTACCGGCTCTACGTGCTCAAAGACGCGACCGCCGACCCCGATCCGGAGGTCCACCGGCTCCTGATCGAGAAGGTCTTCCCGCAGCAGGCAGAGATCATCGACACCGACGACCTGTGGACGCTCGGCAAGGCTGTCTGAGTTCCGTTCCGGCGGGAACGAGCGACCATTCCCGCCGGAACGACGCCGACGCCTGCGGCCAGTCAGCACCGGCCCGTCACGAGGCGCCGTCGGCGAGCCGGTTCATGAGTGCGGCGGCCTTCAACAGGGTCTTGCGCTCATCCGCCCTGAGCTGCGTTCTCAGTGCCACCTCGAGCCAGGCCTCACGGGCCGCCGGCATCGTCTCGACCAGCGCCCGCCCCTCGGCCGTCGCGTGGATGAGCGCCTTGCGCCGGTCGGTGGGATCCTCGCTGGCAGTAACCAGGCCATCGGCGCGCAGGGTCGAGAGCGTCTCAGCCATCGACTGGCGACGTACGTGCTCCGCTGCTGCCAGCGCACTTGCCGTGGTCGGACCTTCGGCGACCACTCGCGCCAAGGTGTTGACCTGCGACCAGGTCCAGCGCATTTCCTCAGGCGCCGATTCGGTACGCAGCCGGGCACGCAGGCGAGTCATCGCCTTCATCAACTCGGCGGCGATCTCTGCTTCCGGTGTTGCTGCGCTCCCCACCCGGCAAGACTAGCCGGTGAGCAGGCCGCCTGCCATTTCACCGGTATCGCGTCCAGGTCAGGCCCTTCTCGTGGCGGTCATCGGGTGGGGCGGGTGCGGAAGATCGGCCAGCCCACCTCGGTTCGCCACAGGCTGTCGTCCGCCGTGTCGGTCGGGCCGACCAGGTAGTACTCCCGGATCGGTCCTTCCACCGCCAGGGCGTGGCGGGTGACATACGCGCCGAGCGCGCCGTAAGCCCGGTCGATGTCTGCATGGGAGCCGGCGTGGACGACGGTGGCCAGCTCCACGGACGGGACGGCCAGCAGTGCGACCCGGCCCATGAGCCTGGGGGAAGGGTCACAAGGCAGGAAGACCGTGGCCTGGCCGCGGCCGTCGGCGAACAGCTCGTTGGAGAAGATCCCTCCAGCCGGGCCCGTCGGGGCGATCCCCTGGGCCGTGACCGTGGCTTTCAGCTCGCCGAGCGCCCCCTGGTACCAGGTCAGGGCGTCGCCGACGTCGACCGTGTCGGTGATCGCCGCAGCGAGGGTGACCGGCACGTAGCGGTGCTGTACCGGTCCCTCGGCTGCCGGGTGGTCCAGCAGGTTCCGCAGCGACGACACCGCCTCCTCGGTGCGGGCCAGGTTGGCCTCCAGACGGGCCAGGTGGCCGGAGATGAGCCGGTTGCGGGCTTCCACGTCCGGGGCGGTCAGGACCTTGTGGATCTCGTCCAACGGCATGTCCAGGTCCCGGAACCGGCGGATGATCTGAGCCGTGGAGATCTGATCGGAACCGTAGCGACGGTAACCCGTGTCCGGATCCACCGCGACCGGCTCCAACAAACCGATCTCGTGGTAGTGGCGCAGCATCTTGACGCTCAGATGCGTCGCCCGTGAGAAGTCACCGATGGCCAGCGTGGAGATCACCCTCCCAGTCTGAAGCCTCCCACGGTGGGAGGGTCAATCGGCGAAGCGGCCCTTGCCCCTCCCACCGGGGGATCCCGGAACCTGGGCGCAGACACCACGAGGGACCGAGAGAGGACCGAGCCCGTGCCCAGCCAGCCATCCCCGAGCGAGATCATCACCGAGCTGCCCCCGATCGTCGCCGAACACATCGCCGCCGTGAACGCCTTCGACACCGACCGCATCGTCGGCACCTTCGCCCCCGGCGCCTACGTCAACGACAACCGGCGCGAGATCTGGGGCGCCGACGCCATCCGGACGTTCATGGACAAGGAGTTCGTCGGGGACCACGTGACCATGGAAGTCCGAGAGATCTTCGACCACTACGGCGACCTCATCGTCCGGGCCAAGTACGACGGCACCTACGACAAGACCAACCTCCCCGAGGAGCTGGTCATGACCAGCTACTTCGCCATCCGCGACGGCAAGATCGTGAGCCTGACCGTCATCCACAACCAGCCCTCGCCCTACTGAGCCGGAGCCGATCCATGAGCACACTGGTCATCACCGAGCTCTTCTCCCAGCCCGGCCGCGGCGACGACGTCGCGAACCTGCTGCTGGACATCCTGGGAGAGAGCCTCAAGCACGAGGGCTGCGAAGACATCCGCATCCTGCGCGACCAGAACGACGCCAACCATGTCGCGGGCCTGACCCAGTGGACCGAGGCACACAACTACACCGACTACCTCGCCTGGCGCACCGAACACGGCTTCACCGCCACCTTCGAGGCCATGCTCACCCGCCCCCTGGTGATCCACTACTACGACGAGGTCTACCACGGCAAGGGCATCGCAGCGCGCACGGAGGAGGTCTGACAGCCGGACCGCGCAGAGGATTCGGGCACCGCACCGCCGAGTCGAAGTCCTCACCCGGGCGGACGCCCGGCAAGGCTGTCCGAGTTCCGTTCCGGCGGGAACGAGCGACCCGTTCCCGCCGGGTCGGCGCCGACTGCCTCCGGCGGTCAGCGCCGACCCTCACGAGGCGCCCGCAGCGAGCCGGTTCATGAGTGCGGCGGCCTGCAACAGGGTCTTGCGCGGCGTCGTTCGTCTTCAACTCGCGGCCGGTGGAAGGGATGCAGGTAGCTTTCCGTGCCGCACGGTGAGGTATCCGGCTGCGAGGAGCGCCAGCACGGTCGCGCATTCGGTGACGATGCTGATGAGTGCCTGCGGCGCGGGTTGCAGGCCGTGCTCGATGAATCCGAAGACCCCTGTGGTGCGTGAGGCGGCGAATCCGGCGAGCGCGCCGAGAGCGGTGCCAGCTGCGG
The DNA here is from genome assembly GCF_053598215.1 of Kitasatospora sp. NPDC001175. Classification (NCBI taxonomy): domain Bacteria; kingdom Bacillati; phylum Actinomycetota; class Actinomycetes; order Kitasatosporales; family Streptomycetaceae; genus Kitasatospora; species Kitasatospora sp. NPDC001175. Next base: position 9,490 of record NZ_JBSFJU010000018.1, read on the forward strand.
CGAGTTGGATGAGCGCGGGCGGCCGGAGGAGGGCTCCGGCCAGCAGCGGGCCGAAGCCAAAGGAGGCCGCGGCTTGGAGCAGGAACAGCATGCCGACGGCGTGCAGGTAGCGGTAGCCGTCGAGGTAGAGCTGAGCGTGGACGACGCCGCTGGCGATGAGCGTGGCCCCGGCGGCCACGGTGAGCGCTCTCGCCGCTGCGGGCGGGCGGGCTGCGGTCATCGCGAGGATGCGCCTGGATACAAACGCGGGGGTGTCGTTCATGTCAGTTCCTGATCGGTGATCGCCAGTGAGGTGGTGCCCTCTCGGTATTCGACGCTGCGGATGCCGAGGGCGGTGTGCAGTTGCCGGGCCGGCAGCACCTGCGGGGTCGGCGCGGGGGCCTGGCCGGGCTTGGGCAGCGGGTAGGCGGTCGTGGTGGCCGAGTGGAAGGTGACGTTGCCTTCGACTCGGCTGAACAGCTGGTGGACGTGCCCGTTGAGTGCGGTGACGGAGGAGAACCGCTTGAGCAGGTTCAGCACCTGCAGCGAGTCGTCGGTGGACCACCCCCACTGCGGGTACATGGCGAACAGCGGGATGTGGCTGAACACGACGATCGGGGTGTCGGAGGACAGGCCGGCGACGTCGCGGCGCACGAAGTCGATCTGATCGGCGCCGAGGTGTCCGAGCTTCTCCAGGCTGAGGGTGTTGACGAGCGCGATGAAGTGCACGCCGTGCGTGTCGAAGCTGTACCAGCCGTCGCCTTCGGTGCCGCGCCCGAAGGCCTGCTGGTAGGCGCGGCCGTGGTCGTCCACGGAGTCGTGCTCGCCGGGGACCGTGAAGACGCGCTCGGTGCGCAGCCCGCTCATCATCTGCTTGACCTGGTCGAACTGTGCCGGGGTGGACAGGTGGGTCAGGTCGCCGGTGTGCAGGACGAAGTCCGGCCGGAATCCCAGGTTGTTGACCTGGTCGATGGCGTGGGCGAAGGAGCCGGTGACATCCGTGTTGGCGGGCCCGGTGAAGCCGATGTGGCTGTCGGAGATCTGCACGAAGCGCAGGGTGTCGGCATCGCCGGTCGCCGCGGAGGCGATGCTGTCGCGCGTGTTGGCGATGCGGCTGATGACCTCGCCACCGGTGACGCTCAGCACCACGGCGGCGCCGAACCAGCCGGCGTGCCGTGCGAGCTGGCGTCGGGTCATGGGGGCGGTCACTGGGTCACCGTCACCGTGGCCGTCATGAACGGGTGGATGGTGCACAGGTAGCCGTAGGTGCCCGGGGTGGTGAAGGTGTACGAGTAGCTCTGCCCGGTGTTGAGCGCCTGCGAGTTCAACGCTCCCGCCTTGTTCTGGCTGGTGACGGTGTGCGCGTCGGTGTCCTGGTTGGTCCAGGTCACCGTGGTGCCGGCCTTCACCGTGATGGCGGCGGGCGCGAAGGCGAAGTTCTTGATGGCCACGCTGTCGGTGGCGGCCGGTGCCCCGGCCGGCGTCTGCGCGGCCGCGCTCGCCGGCATCGTCATCGGCGGCATGGAAGCGGTTGCGGTCGGCGCCGTGGACGGCTGCGCGGCGCCGGTTCCGGTGGCGCCGGGCATCCCGGCGAGGCTCGACTGGCCGGAGCCGGCCGTGAGGGCGGTGGCCGTGGCCGACGCGGTGCCCTGCGTGGGGCTGGAGCATGCGGCCAGGGTCAGGCCCGCCGCCGCGAGCAGCGCGGCCGCGGCGCCGGCCCGGCGCCGGGGGAAGGACTTGTCCATGGTTCGGCTTTCTGATCGGCCCTGGACGGGCGCGGATGAAGACCTCGAGCTGGATTCGGCGGGTGTGGACCAGGCGATGCGCCACGGCCCGCCGCCGTCGCAAGGGGATACGGACGGGGGTTACACCCGCACCGCTTTCGCAAAGGGGATACGGACGGGGGTTACACCCGCACCGCGCACCGCTGTAACCCCGGCCCGTATCTCTGGGCGAGAAGAATCGACGAAGGGTCTATCGATGCCGAGGCAACGGGTCTGGTGTACGCCGCGCTCTATGATGAGTTGTGGTCGGTCGCGACAGGTTCGCAGCGCTCAGACGGGTCGGCCTGGGCATGGCCAGGCGGGCTGACACCGCGGTGCCGGCGACTCGCCCCCCGGTGGTGCTGCCGTCGGCGGCGTATCCCGACTGGGATGCGATCTACACCGACAACGTGGGGCGGATCTACCGGTTGATGTTCGCGAAGGTCGGCAACCGTCCCGACGCCGAAGACCTGACCTCGCAGGTGTTCACGGCCGCGTTCGGGCCGTTGCACGCCAGCGCCGAGATCGGCCAGGTACGCGCCTACCTGACGGCGACCGCGCGCACCGTGCTCGCCGAGCACTGGCGGCGCACGCTGGGCCACCAGGTCACCGAGATCGACCCCGACGCCACCGACCTGGCCGATCAAGCGCCCGGCGCCGAGGAGGCCGACAACGAGGCCGCCGGCGCGCGTGCCCAGCAAATCCTGGACGCGCTACCGGAACGGTCCCGGCAGATCCTCGTGCTGAGATTCCTGCGCGGGTACACCATCCGGCAGGCCGCGGCGGAACTCGGGGTCACCGTCGCGAACGCGAAGGTCATCCAGCACCGCGCCTTGCGCGCGGCCGCCGACGTGGAGAAGAAGGCCGAGATGGAAGGGGAAGCGCCATGAGGCGGCAGGCGGTAGACCGCTACGTGGAACGGCTGCTCGGCCGGCGCCGCCCCAAGCCGTTCGCGGCCACCGAGGAAGAGCTCGCCGTCGTGCGCACCGCCATCGATCTGGCGGCCGCCGGACCGGACGCCCAGGGCCCCACCCCGGCGTTCGTCGACCGGCTGCGCCAGCAGTTGCGCGAACAGGAGCAGGCGCAGGCTGCCACGCCCGCACCGCAGCCGGCGTGGCGCACCCCGCCGCGTCGCCGGGTGTTGGCCGCGGGCGCGCTCACCGCCACCGGCGCCGTGGCCGGCATGGCCGCGGAAAAGCTCCTGGTAGGGCCCGACGCGGGCGCGCAGGCACAGCAGCCCGGCTCGTCCGAGGAAATCGTCCCGGACATCGGCAGCTGGCAGCCGGTCGCCCGCACCGCCGAGGTTGCCGAGGGCGCCGTCGTCGCCTTCGACCTGGGCACGGTGACCGGATTCGTCCGGCGCACCGACGGGCGCGTCCGGGCCGTCTCGGGCATCTGCACCCATCAGGGTTGCCGGCTCGGCCTCGACAGCGCACGCGACCGACTCGCCTGCCCGTGCCACGGCGCGACCTTCAGCCTCGCCGGGGTGAACCTGACGCGTCCGCACCAGGCCGGGGAGCCCCTGCCCACGCTGCCGCGACTCCCCGTGCGCGAACTCGACGGCACCATCCAGATCTACGCCCCGGCGATCAGCCAGTCCCAGTCCCCGCAGTCCAGCGCGTGACGTCCGGCAGGAGACCGGCTGTGAAGGGAGCCATGCGCTGCGCAGCTGGGTCAGACCGTGCGCTGACTGGGGGCTGCTACTGGTGTGCCGCCCGTGGCTCGGTCATCCGGCGGGCGGCCTCGACGACTGCCGAGCGGTGCAGGGCCTGCAGCTCGGGTGACCATGCCTGGCCGCCCTCCCCCGCGTCGCGGCCTTCGGCGGCGAAGAACCATGCCTGGGCCACGGCGAGCACCATGGTCAGCAGATCGTCGGGCACCAGCTCCCGGGCGAGGTCACCACGCTGCTGCGCTTCGGCCACTTCAGCGGCCTTGCGCCGGAAAGCGTCGGGCTCGAGTCCGGTGGCGGAGGGGCGCTCCAGCAGTTTCCATAGCCGTAGGCGCATGAGGTCCGGCCGGGCGACGAGGTGGTCGAAGATCGCGCCTGCGTACCCGGGCAGGTCGTCGACGTCGAAGGGCACCGACTCGGCCCCCTCCGTGAGCGCCCGTCGCAGGACCTCGTCGAACAGCTCCTCCTTGTTGCCAAAGTAGACGTAGATCAGCCGCTTGTTCGCCCCTGCGGTCTCGGCGATCCGGTCCACCCGGGCCCCGGCGATGCCGTAGGCGGCGAACTCGGTGAAGGCGGCATCGAGCAGCCGGGCCCTGGTGGCTTGGGAGTCGCGTGGCATGGCCACCACCCTACCAAGTAACTATCTAGTTATTGACATTGGTGGATCAGAGCCATACGGTCATGTATCTATCCAGTTAGTTATGGAGGAATCCCATGGAACGCCACACACTCGGCCGCCAGGGTCTGACCGTCAGCGCCCAGGGCCTGGGCTGCATGGGGATGAGCGCCTTCTACGGCGCCACCGATGAAGTCGAATCGCTCGCCACCATCGACCGTGCGCTGGAGCTGGGCATCACCCTGCTGGACACCGCCGAGAGCTACGGCCCATTCGTCAACGAGCAGCTCCTCGGCAAGGCGCTGGCCGGGCGCCGGGATGCAGCCGTGGTCGCCACCAAGACCGGCGTGGAGATCACCGACGACGGCCGCGTGCTCGACCTGAACGGCCGGCCCGAGTACGTGCGCCGGGCGCTCGAACGCTCACTGCGGCACCTGGGCGCCGACCACGTCGACCTGTACTACCTGCACCGCATCGACCCCAAGGTGCCGATCGAGGAGACCGTCGGCGCGCTGGCCGAGCTGGTAACCGAAGGCAAGGTCCGCCACATCGGCGTATGCGAGGCGTCCGCGCAGACCATCCGACGCGCCCACGCGGTCCACCCGCTGACCGCCGTGCAGACCGAGTACTCGCTCTTCGAGCGCGGCATCGAACACGACGGGGTGCGCGACACCCTGGAGGAGCTGGGAATCGGCCTGGTGGCGTACTCCCCGCTGGGGCGCGGCTTCCTGTCCGGTGCCATCACCAGCCCGGACGACTTCGCCAAGGACGACTGGCGCCGTACCGACCCCCGCTTCCAGGGCGAGAACTTCGACCGCAACCTCGCGGTTGTCCGCGAGGTCCACCGTCTCGCCGCCGACAAGGACGTCACCCCCTCCCAGCTGGCACTCGCCTGGGTGCAGCACCAGGGCGCCGTCGCCATCCCCGGCACCAAGCGCCGCCGCTACCTGGAAGAGAACACCGCCGCGACCGAGCTGACCCTCACCGACCGGGACATCGCCGCGATCGAGGCGGTCGCCCCGCACGGCGTGGTCACCGGCGAGCGCTACGCGCCCGAGCTGATGCGAACGCTCAACGGTTGAGTTCACGCAAGCGCGCGGCGGTGGGCAGCCGACACCTCACACCAGTGCATCACGAAAGGACATTCCCATGCCCCGAACGGCCGATCGGATCACCATCGGCGAGACGTCGATCACCTATCTCCTGGACGGACACGGTGTACACAATCCGGACACCATGATGCCGGGGGTGGACTGGTCGGCACACCCCGGCTCCCTCGAAGACGGCCAGCTCGTCCTCACGTTCGGAGCTTTCCTCATCCGCGCCGGGGACCAGAAGATCCTCGTGGATCTCGGTCTCGGCGAGATGGACGTGAATCTTCCCGGACTCGCCCATGTGCAGGGCGGCCGGCTCCTGCAGAGCCTCGCCGCCGAAGGACTGTCCCCCGACGACATCGACACGGTGGTGTACACCCATCTGCATCTCGACCACATCGGCTGGACCAGCGATGTCGCGCCGGTTCCGAGCGCACCCGAGCCGAAAACGCCGAGCAGCCTCACCTTCGCCCGGGCACGGCATCTCATGGCGGAAGCCGAGTGGCGGCACTGGACAACTGAGGCGGCAGGCGAGCTGGGCGGGCCGGACGCCGAGGCCACGATCAAGCCACTCAAGGGTGTCGTCGAGTTCATCGGGAACGGCGACACCATCGCACCCGGCGTCGCTGTCGAGGACACGTCCGGTCACACCCCCGGTCACCTGGCGGTCGTCGTGCGGGACCCGTCGGGCGCCAGCACCGAATCGGTGTTCATCGCGGGAGACATCTTTCATGCTCCGGTGGAAATGGCCGACCCGGCCTGCGTGTTCTCTTCGGACGTCAATCCGGACCAGGCCCGAGCGGTGCGCAACCGCGTGCTCCGGCGACCGGACACCGTGATCGCCGCCGGGCACTTCACCAACGGCGTGTTCGGCCGGGTCACGCCGACCGGCGGCACGTACACCTGGACTCCCGTCGGCCACCCGCCGACTATACCCGTGACGCCGGGGAGACCGACCACCATCGGCACGTGAACCGCACGTTCGGACACCCGGCGCCCGCAGATCAGGAGCCCCCTCATGTCAGTACCTCAGACGCCCCGCACATTCGGGGCGAGCACCACCGCCGCCGAGGTGATCGGCGGCGTGGACCTGCACGGCCGTCGGGCCGTGGTGACCGGTGCCAGTTCCGGGATCGGGGTGGAAACGGCCCGGGCGCTCGCCGCGGCCGGCGCCGACGTCACCCTGGCCGTGCGGAACACCGACGCCGGTGCGCGTGTGACGGCCCGTTTGGAGGCCGAACTGCCGACCTCATCAGGCACATTGACCGTGGCACGCCTCGACCTGGCCGACCGGTCCACGGTCGAGGCGTTCGTGGCCGCCTGGGACGGCCCGTTGCACATCCTGGTCAACAACGCCGGGGTGATGGCCCTTCCGGAGCTCACCCGCACCCCTGACGGCCGGGAAGCTCAGTTCGCCGTCAACCACCTCGGGCACTTCACGCTCGCCGTCGGCCTGCGCCCGGCACTCGCGGCGGCGCAGGGCGCGCGGATCGTCTCGGTCAGCTCGATCGGCCACCTCTTCTCACCGGTCGTCTTCGACGACCTGGACTACCGCTTCCGCCCGTACGACCCCTGGACCGCCTACGGGCAGTCGAAGACCGCCAACGTCCTGTTCGCCGTCGGGGCCGCCGAGCGGTGGGCCGACGACGGCATCACCGCCAACGCACTGATGCCGGGCAACATCGCCGACACGTCGCTGGCCCGGTACATGGGCGCGGAGCAACTGGCCGGCTTCATCGACACGACCGGACTCGCACTGCCCCCTCAGAAGACCGTCGAGCAAGGCGCCGCGACTACGGCGCTGCTGGCCGCCTCGCCGACGGTGGAGGGCCTCACCGGCCGCTACTTCGAGGACTGCGCACAGGCACAGACGGTCACCGAACGAGCCGGTGCCATCGCGGGCGTGGCACCCTACGCCCTGGACCGGGAGAACGCCACCCGACTGTGGGCCGTGTCCGAAGCCCTCGTCCACTAGCCAGGCCCCAGGTACGCGCGTATCGGCGGCCGGCTGTACCCGACGTGTCGGGTACAACCGGCTCCTGGTCACGGCGCCCTGACGCCGCGCAGGTGCGGGCGGTCAGAGGTGGTGCGCCACGAAATCGGCCACCTGCGTGCCGAGTTGCTGACCGGCCTGGTTGTCGATGGCGGTGTGCTGGCCGGACCAGATCCGGCTGAGCCACGCTTCGGTGGCGGCGTCCTGGAAGCCGGCGAAGGTCCGCGTGACACCTTTCGACGTCACCGTGATCTGGTGGTGCGTGCCGTAGAACCCGGCGAGCGTCGTCGCCGCAGCTTGGCTGAGCGCGCCGTGAGCGCCGGGGTATGACGGATCCGGGGCGGTCGGCAGCAGCGGGGTCCAGCTGGGATCGCCGACGATGCCCCGGTTGTAGTGCGTGTCGCCGAGCCGGATCGCGGTCACCGGCCGCCACACGTGGTAGGCGTACTTGGCGTCGTACATCGCGATCGCGGTGTCGGCGAGCGACAGGTCGAGCCGGGCGAAGACCTTCACCGCCTGCTGCAGGCTTGCGTTTTGGGAGGTGACGAGGCCCTGCGCGACCTGGTTCCACACGTTCCAGACGGGCGCCGCCGCCCAGAACTTCGCGGCCGCGGTCTGATCGTGCGTGCGGGTGGTACTGGTCTTGCTGCCCAGGCCCTTGACCTCGTTCAGGGCACTCGCGTACGCGGCGCTGCTCACGGCCGGCGGCGCTGCCGGGCGGAACTGGCTCCCGCTGGTCAGCACGAACGGCTTGACCGCACCCCAGTCGCTGAACACCGGCATGGGGAAGGCGGGCGGCGTGGGCCGGTAGTCGCCGGGCAGGCTGCCGGGAGTGAACTGCGGCGGCTTGGTTGAGGACCCGTCAGTGGACCGCAGGCTGATCAGCTGGCGCGCGACCGCTGCTCCCACGCCGATGCCTGCCTGCTTGCCGGCGCTGTTGGCGATCGCGGACAACTGGCCGCTCAGCTGCTGGTCCACGCTTGCGCGCTTGGTGGGGTACAGGGCGGCCAGCACATCGTGAGCTGCCTGGTCCGCCGCGACGTCCGCACGTGCACCCTGAGGTGCCGGCACCGAGAACGCGTACACGGGGTCCGCGTGGGTGATCGAGGCCACCGCGTCGTACTCGGCGGCCTGGAGCAGCGCGAAGCTACGCGTGGGCTGGACGGTGGCCGGTTGGGCCTTGGGATCGCTCAGGATGCCGATGAGCTCGCGGTTCCACGCCACGACCGACCTGCCGGACCCCGCAGCGGCGGTGCTCGTGGTCGGCGACTGGGCGACGGCGGCGGTGGCCCCGAAAGCCGGGCTGGTGAGTCCGGCTGCCAGCACCGTTCCGATCAGGACGGCGAGTGTCTTCTGCTTTCCACTCATTTCGGTGGCTCCTTCTCGCTGGTGGCGGGTCGCGGCAACAGGCGGCAACGCTCGGACCACTCGGGTGCATCACGTGGGCCGCTGCGGACCAGGGAGTCCAGGTACATGGGTGTGTGCTCTCTACTGATCAGCCCGCGAGGCGGGCCGGGTGGGGGTCGGTCATTCGGTTGGTGTTTTCCGTGCCGGGCCCCGGCCTTGAAGACGTGCACAGCTTCCGGGTCAGCGCGGACGTCGTACTGCCGTACGCGGGTGGGCCGGACGTGGGGTGTCGGCTGAACAACGGGTCGGTGGCGTAGCGGAGCCCGGTGAACGGGACGTGCGCCGGTAGCTGGACGCGGGCGGGACCGGCCGCGCGGCGGGGAAGGCCCTGAGGGGCGGCGGAACCATCTCGGTCATCTCGGCTCACTCCTTGCCGGATGGAGCGAAGGAGGGGATCCCGGGGATCGGGTGCTCGTCAGATTCCACGGTTCCGGGGTCCGTGCGGTTCGGCCCGTAAGCACCTTTTGCGAGATTTCATTGATTTGTGGCATATGCGATGAGCGGCCGGGAACGCAGAGACCCGGGTGCTCCGACAGCAACTCGCTCGACCAGGTCCGCAGGCGCAGCGCCGAGACGAGCTCCACCTGCCCGAGATCGGCCTTCACGGCCTGAGGCGCACCGCTGCCACCAGCGTGATCGCCCCGCGCCATCTCCCGAACTGCCCGGACGCCTCGTGGGCACACATCGACCCTTGAGGTCGCCGCAGGTCACGGCTCCGCTGAGCGCCGTGTGCCCACCAACTGGCGAACTCTGGAGACACGAACGGGCCGAACCACATGGCGCCTGTCGCACGTGAAAGTAGACAAGCGCTGGTATTCACGAGATCTCCTCCCCATCCCCCGTCCCATCCGCAAGGAGTGAGCTGAGATGACCCAGCTACTCCCCACGAACTCCCGCCGCCGCCGCAACGCTCGGCTCCACGCCACGCGCCGAAGCCCGCAGCGTCCCCGGTTCGCATCCATCACGGGTGTGCTGCCTGCGCGAGGTTGCTGCCGCCGCCAGGCGCTGCTCACGTTGCCGGCGCAGGAAGCACTCGTCTCCGCCGCCCGTCACTTCACGGCGGAGCTGCTGGAAAGCTGGAGCATTCCCCAGGACGAGCGGGACTCCGCCGTTCTCATCGTCGACGAACTCGCCGCCAATGCCGCCCGGTACGGCCACGAGTGCATGACGCTGCAGCTGGTCCTCGACCACCACGTGCTGCACATCGTGGTCGTCGACTCCGGAGCTGACGTAGGCCGCCCCAGCCATCACATCGCCCCTGACGAACACGGTCGTGGCAACGGCATCGTCGAGTTCCTCTCACAATCGACCGAGGTCCGCCAAGCTCCGGAGGGTCGCGAAGTCCACGCCTGCCTTCAGTGGTCAGCGTGACCGCACCCGGTGAGGCTTTGGTCGCCAGGTGAGCGCGTCGCTCACCTGGCGACCGCGATGAGCATGGCATGGCCTTCGGTCTCCGGCGCGGTCGGCGATGGGGGGCGGGGATGACCGCCGTCGCCCGAACCCGCTTCCCCCGTCCCGCGGTGAACGTCGTGCCACGCGGCGTGACCTGTGCCCCGCCTGTCCGGCCGGCCCGTGCCGGCTTTGGAGGGCTGCCGGCCATGAGGCGCCCGACCTGGCCGGGGCGTCACGCCGGGATGGTGAGCAGCTTCTGGCCGTTGCCGGCGTAGATGTCGAAGTGACTGATCGTTCCTGGGGACATGGGTACGGTCCCGGAGATCTTGGCGCCACGCGGGTACTCGCCGGCCTGCCAGGTGGCGGCGGTCGCCGCGGTGCCCGTGATCCCGACCGCTTGCAGGCTGCATGTGATCCCGGGGGGTGCTCCCTTCGCCGAGACCTGCAGGGCGGTGCCCCAGGCCGCGGGCGAGACCTCGACCGTGGCGGACACGCCGGTGGTGGGGTCGGTTCCGGAGAAAGTATGGACCGGGGCCGGTGACGTCGGTGCGGGCTGCGCGACCTGGCTGCTCGTGGACACGACGGCAGCCAGCCACGTACCGCCCGACGCTGCCGCGGCGATGAGCGTCGTGGCGGCTGCGACCGCTACCAGTTGCCTCCGCACGGCGTTACGGCGTCGGGACGCTGCTTGCTGGAGCAGCCGGTCGAGCCGGCTTCGCTCGGTTTGCTGCGGTACGCCCGGCCCGGCAGCGGCCGCAGGCTGCGGCTCTGGCTGCGCTCGCGCGCGTGCGGCGGCCCGCTGTACCAATCGGTCGGCCAGCTCCTCGCCGGGCGCGGGCGCTGCCTCGCCTGCGGCCTCGGCCTCGCTGACCTTCGCGAGTAGCGCGGGCATTCCCGCCAGTTCGGCATGCTCGGCCTGACACTCGGCGCATTCCGCGAGGTGGGCGCGGACCTGCTCCGTCTCCGCCGGGGACAGCGTTCCCAGCACGTATCCGCCCAGGGAGAACCGGACGGCGTCACGGTCGCCGTTCATGGTCCGCACCTCCTCCACGACGCTGTCACGGCTCGATACCCCGTTCCTGCAGCGCTAGCCGCAGCGCTTTCAAGGCGTAGTACGTGCGCGACTTCACGGTGCCCACCGGAATGCCGAGCACCTCCGCGGCCTCGACCATCGTCCGGCCCCTGTAGTACGTCTCCAGCAGCACGGCCCGGTGTTCCGGGGAGAGGGTCCGGATGGCCTCGGCCACCGCCCAGCTCTGCAGCGCTTGCTCGATCTCGTCTTCTCCGGGCGTCTGCGCCGCGACCCGTTCCAGCGCCTCCCCGTCGACCTCGGTCGGTCTGGCCCGGCGGGCCCGGCGGGCGTCGATGACCAGGTTCCGGGCGACCGTGCACAGCCACGCCTGGGCCGGTCCGCGCTCGGGGTCGAACGCCGCCGGGTGCTGCCAGGCCCGCAGCAGTGTCTCCTGCACGACATCCTCGGCCCATTGCCAGTCTCCTGAGGTCAGTCGCAGGACGAAGTGGAGCAGCGGCCCGGCATGCTCCGCGTACAGCGTGCGGAGCAGTTCCTCGTCCGCGCGGGAAATGGTCCCCGCACCAGAGACACGGTCCCCGGAGCGATCCGGCTCACTCCCTGGACCGCGTTTCCGAAGACTCCACGGCATAAGTCGATCATCGCATATGCCTCAAATCACTGAAATCTCGCAAAAGGTGCCTACACACCGAACCGCACGACGCCCGGCACCCGTGGAACCTGACGAGCACCGATCCCCGGGCCCCTCCCCCCGTCCCACAAGGAGTGAGCCGAGATGACCCAGATGGTTCCGCCGCCCCTCGGGGCCTCCCCCACCGCGCGGCCGGCGACGCGACGCGACCAGGTGCTGCGGCTCGACGACGCGCTCCGCGAGCGCAGCGGATTTCCGCCCGTGTCCCGCCCGGCGCGCCCGCCATCACGCACGGCGACTGGAGCGTCACGGTCGGCGTCACCCGCCTCCAGCTACCGGCGCACGTCCCCGTTCGCCGTGCTCCGCCACGCCACCTACCCGGCTTACCGGCACCCCCACCTCCGGGCCGGCCGCGCACGGCAGCACGGTGGCAGCGTTGACCCGGAAGCCGTGTACGTCCTCGACGCCGGGTCTCGGCGCGGAACACCGACCGGACGACCGACCCCCGCCCGCCCCCATCGCGGGCTGATCAGTAGAGAGCAACACGCCATGCACCCGAAGTCCCTTCCATCACTCCGACGGCCCCTGGTGGCGGCCGGCCTGGCCGTTGCCACTGCGGGCACTCTGGTGCTGCTCAGCGCCTGCGGCGGATCGCCGCAGTCCTCCTCCACCGGTTCCGGCGGTGCCCCAAGCTCCGCCCCGAGCGCCCCGGCGATGCCCGGCATGAGCACGCCGGCAAGCCCTCCGGCCACAACGGCACCGGCGACCGGGAACGCGGTGACGATCCAGAACTTCGCGTTCTCACCAGCCCGCCTGACGGTCAAGGCGGGCACGACGGTGACCTGGACCAACAAGGACACCGACCCCCACACCGTGACCAGCAAGCAAGGATCGGGCGGGCCCCTGAACTCGGCGTCGCTGACGACCGGCGCCACCTACCAATTCACGTTCACCCAACCCGGCACCTATGCCTACTTCTGCACCATCCATCCCTTCATGACCGCGACCGTGGTGGTGACCCCATGAACCAGTGCCCGGACGCGCGCGGCAGGGCGCCAGGCGCCGACCTTGACAATCCAGCCGGCGGACACGCCATGACATGGCATCAACTCGGAGGAGTGATCCGCATGAACGCCAGGAAGGGACCCGGCTCCGCTATGCGTCCGGCCTTCGCGACACGCCTGGCCGTCGCCGGCACGCTCGCCGGCAGCGGCTACCTCCACGCTCAGCTCTACCTCGACGGATACCGCTTCATCCACGTCGTCGGCGCCCTGTTCCTGCTCCAGGCGATCGCCGCCTTCGCGGTTGCCGCTCTGATGCTGTTCACGGCACCGGTGCTGCTCAGGGCCGCAGCTGCCGGCGTCGCGCTCGGTGCTCTCGCCGGGTTCGCCGCCTCCCGCACGATCGGCGTGTTCGGCTTCACCGAACGCGGCCTGCAGCCCGCCCCCGAAGCCCTCCTCAGCCTCCTGCTGGAGGGCGGCACACTGCTGATCCTCGCAGCCTGGCAGGCAATCGCCTGGGCCCGTCGCCCTCGTAGCCCCCAACATCCCGTAGATCCCAACGAAAGGGCTCTCGCTCGTCGAGGCTGAGGCTCTGTCAGGAGCGCCAACGAGAGAGCTGTCACTGTCACTGGAGCACTTCGCACAGCCGCGGCCACCGTCCCTGCCACAGTCGCGCTCGGACACGCAACCACCTGGCTATGCCGGTGTTGTTGGCCCCACCCAGTGACGGCTCGAGGCGTTCCACTGCCCGCCGCCAGGGTGAAACAACGAGACTCCGCTGTTCGGTGCACGGAATGTACTGTCCGCTCACATACAGTAACCAACCGGGTTGCACCCCTCCAGGATCCCCCGGCGGGTGCAACGCGGTCGTCTGTCTGCCCGAGAAGACGGTATCCGGCTTGGTCCTGGATCACACCCGCCCGTGCGGCTGGGGACGCGTAGAAGGAACGATGGCCATGAATGCGAACTCCGCTCCACCGGTCCGACGGTCGCCTACGGTGTGCCTGGTCGCCGTCGCCGTTGCCGGAGCAGTGGGGCTGGTCAGCGCGTGCGGCGGATCGTCATCCAAACCCTCCGGCGCACTGAGTCCCGGACCCGGTCAGACGAGCCTGGCGGGATTCCCCGGCGCCTCCGGAACGAGCGGTACGGTCACGGCCAGCCCACCACCAAGCACGCCCTCGACCTCACCTACCAGCGGGCAGCCGTCCGCCACCAGCGGCCAGCCCTCGGCTGCCAGCAGCCAGGCGTCCGCTCCAGCGGCCGCCAACGCAGTGACGATCAAGAACTTCGCGTTCAACCCGGCCACCCTGACGGTCAAGGTGGGCACGAAGGTGACCTGGACCAACACCGACCCCGACGCCCACACCGTCACCAGCAAGCAAGGATCTGGCGGGCCACTGCAGTCGGCGGCCCTGGCCACCAACGACACCTACAGCTACACGTTCACCACCCCCGGCAGCTACCCGTACTTCTGCTCCATCCACCCGTTCATGACCGCGACCGTGGTGGTGACCCCGTGACCGAGGACAGCCACGGCTCCAACGGCGGGGGCGAGCACGACATGACCCGCCGCCAGCTCATGCGGCACTCCGCCTGGTTCGGTGGCGCCGTGGTCCTGACCGTCGTCGCGGGAGAGGTGATCAGTCACATCCCCGGTTCGACGAGCGCAGCCCCAGCGAGCAGCGCCGACCTGCGGTTCGTGCAGATCTCCGACAGCCACATCGGCTTCCAGGGCCCGGCCAACATGGACGTCACCGCGACGTTCGCCGCAGCGATCAACCAGGTCAACTCCCTGGGCTACAGGCCTGACTTCGTGATGCACAGCGGTGACCTGACGCACCTGTCCACCCCCGACGAGTTCGACCAGGTCAAGCAGATGATGTCGCAGCTGGACACGGACCGGGTGTTCACCGTGCCGGGCGAGCACGACTCGATCGGAGACAACGGACCACGCGCCTACCGGCAGGCCTTCGGCAGTAACACCGTCGGCGACGGCTGGTACAGCTTCGACACCCACGGCGTGCACTTCATCGCGCTGGTCAACACACTTCACCTGGAGCAACTCGGCCACCTGGGCAACGACCAGATCGACTTCGTGCGCAAGGACATCGCCGGCCTGTCCTCGGACACCCCCATCGTCATCTTCAGTCACATCCCGTTGTTCGCGATGTATCCGACGTGGGGCTGGGGCACCGACGACGCGGTGCAGCTGCTGTCGATGTTCCGCCGCTTCTCCTCGGTCACGTGCCTCAACGGGCACGTCCACCAGCTGTTCAGCAAGACCGAGGGCAACATCACCTTCCACTCGGCCCGCCCCACCTGCTACCCGTTCCCCAAACCCGGCCAGGGCCCCGCCCCACTCCCACAGGTACTGCCCGCCGGACAGCTCAAGGACGCACTCGGCATCCGCACCGTCAACTACTGGCAGGGCAACCACGCACTGGCCATCAAGGACACGAAACTCGCATGAACACCCGGAGCATGAACACCCGAAGACTGCCCGCCCTCGCCCTGCGCCTGGCGCTCGCCGCCACGCTCGCGGCGAGCGGATACATCCACGCCCAGCTCTACATCGACGGATACCGCTCCATCCACATCATCGGCTCGTTGTTCCTCCTGCAGGCCAGCACCTCCTTCGCAGTGGCCGCACTCCTCCTACTGGCGGCACCCCCGCTCCTGCGCATCGCCGCCACAACGATCGCCATCTGCACGCTCGCCGGGTTCACCGCTTCCCGCACCACCGGACTGTTCGGATTCTCCGAAAACGGCCTGCAACCCACCCCGCAGGCCCTGCTCAGCCTCATCGCCGAAACGCTCACCCTGCTGATCCTCGCGGCCTGGAAGGCATCCGAGGCTGCGGCGAAATCGAGGGCCGGGGCGGCCGAGCACGTGTAGGGCCTCGCTCACCCCGCCGACCACCGACGGCACCACGACGCCCTGTGGCTTCTCCTGCCC
Organism: Kitasatospora sp. NPDC001175; assembly: GCF_053598215.1. NCBI lineage: Bacteria > Bacillati > Actinomycetota > Actinomycetes > Kitasatosporales > Streptomycetaceae > Kitasatospora > Kitasatospora sp. NPDC001175. The sequence goes on from NZ_JBSFJU010000018.1 coordinate 25,020, forward strand.
GCGCTGGTGTGGCCGGCCTCTACTGGTTCGGCCGCGTCCACACCCCCAAACCGCCAACTACGAAACCAGCCTCTTCAGGAACCGCGGCGACGCGAGACTGCTGAGAGCCCAAATGGGCTCCGCGCTCCTGGGCCTGGCGCTTATTCAGCCCGAAGTGCACGGCGGGACGGCGTGCGGGCAGCCAACCGGCTGGTGAGAAGGAGGCCGCGGCCGCGTCAAGGGCGCGGTCCGTTTCCATGCGCTCCCTACGCCGCGGGCACCTCAACGGGACACTTGATCTCCCGGACAGTCCCGGGGCTCTACGCTGCGGGCATGACCTCGCGACACGCACAGTGGGCCAGGCTGCGCCGGCGGTTGTGGCGGCCGCCGCGCGCGCATGGCGAGCAGCCGCGCGAGCGGGTGGTCGGTCCACTCGAGTTGTTCTACGACCTGGTGGTCGTCGTGCTGGTGGCCCAGGCCGCCCATCACCTGGCCGGGCACCTGACCTGGAGCGGGCTGGGTGAGTTCGCCGCCGTCTTCGCGCTGGTGTGGATCGCATGGTTCAACGGCAGCCTGCACCACGAACTGCACGGGTACGAGGATGCCCGCGGCCGGAGCATGTTCCTGCTGCAGATCCTGGTGCTCGTGCCTCTGGGCGCGTGCATCCCCGAGGCGGGCGGCGCGCGCGGAGTCGCGTTCGCCGTGAACGCGGGGGTGCTCTTCGCGGTACTGGCGGTGCTGTGGCTGTTCGCCGCACGCGGTGACAGCCCCGAATTCCGCCGCCCCAGCATGCTTTTCGTCACCGGAACGGCCCTCTGCGCGGTCGTCGCGGCCGTGAGCGCCGCCCTGCCGGCGGGCATCCGTGTGCTGACATGGGCTCTGCTGGCCCTCGCCTACCTGACAGGGTTCGCGGTCCTGATCGGTACGGCCACCCCGGTGCAGGCCACCGCGCTCACCGTGACCGATGCACTCACCGAACGGTTCGGCCTCCTCATCATCATCGTGCTTGGCGAAACCGTGACCGGCGTCGTCGACGGACTGGCCCACGAGCCGACCACCGCGCTCACCGTCGCCGTCGGACTCGTCGCCGTCGTCGTCGGCTTCGGCGCCTGGTGGACGTACTTCGACTTCGCCGGACATCGGCCACCAAGGCCCACCCGCACGAGCACCGTGCAGTGGATGCTGGTCCACTTGCCGCTCACGGCCGCGATGGCCGCGATGGGCGCCGCGATGGTCAGCCTCGTCGAACACGCCCACGACAGCCGGACCCCCGCCGCAACGGCCTGGGTGCTCTGCGGGGGCGCGGCCACGGCGCTCTGCGCGACGATGCTGCTGGCGGCTTCGCTGCGCGTCTGGCGGCAGGAGCGCAGGCTCTACCGGCCACTGGCCGGCATCTGCGTCATCGTTGCCATCGTGTGCCTAGGAGTCGGCGCAGCACGCCCGGCTCCACTCGTCCTTGGCCTCGCCCTCGTCCTCCTCCTCGGTGTCCCGTGGGGACTCGCCGTGGCATACCACCTGTCCCACGAAGAGGAACCCACTGCCGAGAGAGAGGGGTGAGCGTTCCGGTGAAGGCCGAAGCGCACCAGCACCACAGCCGCGGACGCTTCGCCCAACTCGTCCGCGCAGCCGCCGCACGCAACCGCGACCGGCTGATCTGAGGCACCCGGTACCCGACAGAGCCCACCCAGCGAGAATAGTCACACGCGGAATCGACGAGACCACTCAACGTTTCCCCCTTGGCGCCTGCTCAAGGGAGATCCGCAGGCCACAAGCCCCCTTCCAGGGTTGGTGGTCGCATGATGGTCGCCAGCGGCACGCTGGCTGGAAGGAGAACGACCCGCGCACCCCTTCGAGGCGATCACCATGCGCAGCTCACCCACCCCTGAACGAGGACGGGTCTACCGGCGTTGTGGCTGCCGCGACGACCAGCGTCGCCAGCTCGGCACCCGCTGCCCGAACCTCGCTGCCAACCCCGAGCACGGCACCTGGGCCTTCGCCGTCGAGGTCCCCTCCACCGACGGCCACCGCCGCACAATCCGCCGAGCAGGCTTCCCCACCGAGGTCGACGCCCGCATCGCGCTGCGGCGCTTCAACCAGTCCCTGCCCGCCTTCGTCATCATCGACCCGCGGCAGACCACCGCCGACTACCTCATCACCTGGCTCGCCGAGAAGGAACTCCACCTCAAGCCCACCACCATCGCCCGCTACCGCGCCTACATCGAACAGGACCTGATCCCCGCCCTCGGCACCATCCCCCTCGACGACCTCACCCGCCAGCACCTGAGCGCCTTCGTCACCACCCAACTGCGCCACCACCGCGGCAAGGTCACCGTCCACCGGATCATGTCCACCCTCTCCAGTGCCCTCAGCTCCGCCGTCACTGGCGAACGCCTCGCCCGCAACCCCGCCAAGCCCCCACTCATCTCACGCCCCGCCCCCGCCGAGCGGCACCTGTGGACCGAGGAGGAAGCCGCCCACTTCCTGCGCTTCACCCACGTCACCGACCCGCTCTTCGCCGACCTCGCCGAACTGATGATCGGCACCGGCATGCGCAAAGGCGAAGCCCTCGCCCTGCAATGGGACGACGTCCACTTGCGTGAGCGCACCCTGTTCGTCCGCGCCACCCTCTCCGTCATCGACAACAACCAACTCCTGCTCACCACGCCGAAGACCAAGGGCAGCCGAACCTGGGTCGCCCTGTCCGACCGCGCCGCCGACGCCCTCGACGACCGAGCCGGCTCCCGCGCCTTCGGCCAGATCACCCCCGCCGGCGGCTACGTCTTCCACCGCCACGGCCGCCCGCTCCACCCCAAGAGCGCCCTCGATCGCTTCTACCTGCTCTGCGACAAGGCCGGCGTCCGTCGCATCGCCCTGCACGACCTGCGCCACCTCGCCGCCAGCTTCGCTATGGCCGCCGGCACGCCCCTATCCGTGGTTTCCAAGACCCTGCGCCACCGCACCCTGTCGACCACCGCGAACATCTACGCCGACCTCACCCACCTCGCCGCCCGCGCAGCCGTCGACGCCATCGCCTGGACCCTCAACACCGCCGACCGCGCCATCCTGGGCGAACCGACCTGCCGAGCCCGGCGCCCCTGGCACCAAGAACCGCGCCCCCACCGGCAACTGCCCGCACACCAACACGCAGGAACAAAAGAACCGTCAGCCGCGTGGCCGATGTGGCCCGGAGACCACCATGCGACCACCAGCTGACCGAACATCAAAAAGGCCGCTCCCGCCAGAAGCGGAAACGGCCTACGACCTGCAGTTTTGCAAGTCGGGACGACAGGATTTGAACCTGCGACCCCTTGACCCCCAGCGGCGTGTCAATCCGTCAGACCTCTCCACTCTCAAAGCTATCCGAGGCCTGTCAAGATGTCTAGGGCTCCGTACAGAGCAGTTGAGGTCAACCTGATTCCACCGCTGCCGCTCCACGACGTTGCCGGCGATCCCCTCGAGCCAGAAGGCCGTTCACCGCTGTACCGCGCCGCAGTCCACCCACCCCAGACCACCTGGCCGACTCGGGCGACCTTCACCACCGCTACGGCGCCTGCGGCACCGCAATCCGCGCAGAGCCCCGGGACGCATGCCAAGGTCGGCCTCAGCACTCCGAAGGCTCGTGCCGAACCTCTGACTGGCGGCCGGTCGTCGGCGGCGCAGGTCAGCTGCAGGATCCGGCTGCCGCAAGTCCCTCGCTGTCACGATGGTCCGATGGGCAACCAAAAAGAGGCCGAACCTCCGCGGGTGGCCGATGAGCGCGCCACGCCGACCGGCTTCCTTCAGCACCAGCGAGACACGCTGGCCCGAACAGTATGCAGATCAGGGAGCGGACGTCCGTCCCGCGGCCTCCTTCGCGATGCGGCGCGCCGGCTGCGCGGACGGAGCCCCCTGGATCTGCGACATACCGACGCTTATCGCGGGCGCCGGGGACTGAGCATGCTCCGATGCTGGTATCGAGGAGGTGCTCCAGAGAAACGAAGTAGTGGGAAGGGAATCCTGCGTGCAACCGGGTGAGAGGTGGGCGCATCGGGCGGCGCCATATGACGGCACGGTCAGCGAGGTGGAAGTCCTCAAAGTTGGCACCCAACGGCCGCTGCGTGTGAGAGTGCGCTTCGTAGCTGAGGAGGCGGAGGGCCGCGAGGAGTGGGTTCCGCCGGCCCGCTTGCGAGTGCCCTGGGATCAGAAGGACGTGTGGCTTTCGAGACAGAATCGCTGGGATGCGCTGACCAGTGACGAGCCGCTGAACGACGAGGTGGTCGAGTTCGTCGCCGCAAGCATCGTCTTCGACGAATGCCCCATGGACGAGACGGTGTCGATGGGCTGGAACTACCGCGAACGCGGCGTGCTATACGTCCACGACGCCACCGCTCTCGCAGCGATGCTGCAGGTGTCCGAGGACATGTTCGCGTCTGATCCACGCAGCTTCACCGACGACGCAGGCACCCTTACAGCGCCGTGGCCCACCACACTCGCCGTCACGCCCCTGATCGCCAAAGCCCACGCCGAACAGCTGGTCGCTGTTCTCTCTCAGCGGGAGGAACAGTCGCAGCATGAGGCGGTCTATGGCCAGTACCTCGGGGGACGCGGCAAGAGTGGGGGCACATACGTCAGCGCGGAGACCTGCGCGGAGGTGGATCGTAAGTACAAGCCCGCCCGTGACCTCGTCCGGAACTGGTGCGGCTCCGAGGCAGTGGACGGCTTCGCCGAGCTCAAGGCGCTTCGCGCTGAGGTGGTCCGCGTCGGAAAGCTCATGGAGGAAGCCATCCGGTCGCTGCGCGACGCCGGCCAGGGCCGGGCCGCGGACCGCTTCGAACGGCAGCTCGGAGTACCGCTGGAGCTCCTCCGCAAGGCTTCGGCTGCCAAGGACTGACAATGCCTGCCCCTGCTCTCTGAGAGGCGTCCTGGACTGTGCCACGCAAAGTTCTCAATGACCGCCAACTCACCGTGCTCCGCCGCATCTGCGAAGGACAGAACCCAGTCACCTCAGCAGACGGGGCCCTGGCCACCACCGTCTATGCGCTGCGGAGCCGAGGGCTTGTCACCACCGCGTGGGCCGACAGCCGGTGGACGACCAACCCCACATCGGCCGGACATCGCTACCTGGGCCAACTCGACGCATCAGCCGCTTCATCAACTCCGAGCACGCGAGCAACCGAGCGTGACGGCGAAGCTGCAACAGGCGCCGTAGAGCCCAGTAAGCAGTCTGGGGCAGCGGCCGAGTTGATCACGGACATTGAGCGTGCGGGAGGCGTTTTACGCATTACCGATCCGTCGGCCGCCGAACGTCTCCGTGTTCGCCGCGCCCTGCACGCGGCAAGGGCCTTGCAGTTGGTGCCGGAGGGACACTTCCTTTCCTACAGCGGGCGCGACAAGGGCGACCTCGTTATCCGCATGACTGTCGGCGAACACCCAGCCCACACCGCAGCACACATCAACCCAGTACCCGTCATCGTCGATCTGACCGCCGAGGAAATCCACCCGACGGTCCGCGATGCCCAGGTGTCGGTCTGCACCGAATGCCAGGACCGCACCCGCCTCATCCTTCACGCGCTTGCCACCGCCGCTGAGCAACGGGGCTTCACCGTTGGCCCCGCCAGACAGGAGTCCCGTGCCAGCCTGGCGATCACCGCCCATGGCACAGCCTTCCCCCTGTTCCTAGCGGAGGGATCCATCGAGGTCCTTGATGTCGACAGCGTGCAGTACTCCTGGCAGCGCGTGACCGCCCGGACCACACAGCCCTCCCACCAGCTGGAACTCAGCATCGAGTCCACCTGGGCTCACCGGGGCCGTCGATACCGTTGGGGGGACCGGCAGCGCTGGAGGCTCGAAGACACACTCCCCCAAATCCTCCGCGAGATCGAACAGCGCGCTCAGCTCGATCACGAGCGACAGCTCGCCCGGGAACGTCAAAAAGAACAGACCCGGCTCGACTGGCAAGCAGCCATGGACCAGGCACGGCAGAAGCTCCTCGACGCGAATCGCCGCGATGTACTACGTGACCAGGTCGAGACATGGCACGAAGCCGTCCGTGTCCGCGCCTACTGCGATGCCCTCGAACAACACCTCGTTGATGCCCCTGCCGGAGAGGCAGACACCTGCGCCGTACGCGAGTGGATCACCTGGGCACGCAGCTACGCCGACCGGATCGATCCGCTGCCCACGTACCCCAGAATCCCGCCCGTCCCGAGGGCCAGTCCCGAAGATCTTCGCCCGTACCTGGGTGGATGGAGCCCACACGAGCCCAAGCGACGGTGACTAGCGAACCTACAGCCCAGGGGTGTTCCTGGTGGTTGACGCCCCACGGGTCGCCTGCCGCGGGCATGCCCCTGTCGCCTCCATACCCTGTGCCCGGCACGGCGCCGTGCACACTCTGGCCTTCGACCAGCAAACCACATGGGCCGAGAGACCGACACGCCGGGCGTGGTGTTGCGCCTGTCTACGTGTGGCGCGAACCCGTTATTCGGGGCGCAGATCGTCGCGGCAACCGGGACGCACCACTCCGCAAGCTCGACGGCCGGCTCAAGAAGACGAAGGAAACGGGACTCAGCACTGCGCTCTCCTTGACCAGCAGTGCCGGACAGCCGGGAATTGTGCGATCCGGGTAGCCTCGCCATCCACCGCCGGTGCTGCACTCGCTCCGATAATTCGGCAGCATGCACGAAACTACTGGCCCGCGCTGGACCAGCCTCGGCTTCGGCCGGCACGCGGCGCACCAGCGTCTGCCGTGCGCATTCCGCTTCTGAAGCCGTACCCATCTTCTCAGAAGAACAATCCGTCAAAGACCAGGCAGCGGTTTACTCCGTCAGCCCTCATCGGCTCAGCCGCTCCATGGAAGCTCCTCCGGACGGCGCTGCCACCACCAATTCCGCTGGGACAGCTCAATATGCGACGTAGCGAGAGCCTCGCTTAGCTCCCGACCGCCGTCATCGATCGTATTCTGGCGATAATTGCGATCAATGTCCGCAAGCGCCCGGATAAGACATTTAGAAGTCTTACTCGTCAAGCCTTCTGCAATATTCAACTTGTCCCGGATCTCAAGATCCTCTGCGTAATAACTAGCGGGATACCAGCCGTCGGGTGGCCACCCCGAGGACAAACGCACTACGAAGGCTTCCCAGGCGCCCAATCGAGTACAGGCGTGCCACTCCGCCCTTTCCTCGCTGCCATCGCCGGGGCGGTCCGGCTCCAGGCGCTGTTCAGCAAGCCAAGCAGTGAACGCGTCAGCGACAGGGGTATCAACGCGATGCTCTCTGATGACCTCAGGTAGGCGCGCCACCGGAAGGTCCGGAAGCTCGGGAATATGCTGCCCTACCGCGTCGATGGTGTATGCGTGACCGCCCTGGTCGGATTCATACAACCGGGCACGGGTGAGCATCCCGTTCGGCGCCGCAAGCCAGTAGCTGCTGGGAAGGCGCTCCTCCCCTGGAAACAACACGGGTTGCCCGAGCTGATCAGCCAAGCCGGCAGCCAGCTGCCGCTCATCTGGATGGATAGGGTGGTCCTCCGTGGCATAGATGTCGAGCGACCATGTGACATCGCCATTGACCTGTTCGTACGTGCAGCTGACGATGGCGTCCCAGTTGCGGCTGTTGAGGTCGTCGGCATCCACGACATCAACCTCGCTGGCCGGCACGACGAACTGCTCGGCGAGTGCAGCCACGATCTGGTCCCGCTCAAGTTCGCCAGTGAGGAGGAGGTTGTACGTCACTTGTAAGTCCCGTCGTAGACGGCCTGGGCGGTCGCGATGGCCTGCGGGTTGTCACGGAACCGCGGATCCCGGGTGAACTCCGGGACCTGGTCCGAAGCGCCTCCAGCCCTGGCAAGCGCCGCCAGGGCTGCGTACTCGTTGCGGTTCATGTTGACAATCCCTACGCCGGCGTCCGGGAAGACCGTTCCGTTCTCTTCAACACCATAGCTGCGACCGTTGATTTCGTAACGATGGGTCCAGGCGTTAAATCGCGCATGCCCAGCAGCGATCAGGGCCACGTCGTCACCGACGGCCTCCTCATAGCCCCGGAGGACGACACTGTTCGCCTCCCGGATGCGGCCCCGCTTCACGCCCGCAAGAAAGTGCCGCTTGTTCGGAGGGTTGAGACTCTTCCCACGCGCGGGACCAGGTATCCCGCCTGCAGCACGCCAGGGCGGCCCATCCGGCAGTGCGCTCCCTGCTGCCGGATCCGTATCGGGCCAGCTTGCGTCATCGTCGGCGGCATTCGCATCCATGTTGCCACGTTCCTCCCCTGAAGCCCGGCGCATGAGCCAGCCTCATTTCAACCAGTTGATACCGCCGTTGGCGGTCTCGCATTGCGACCGCCAACGGCGACCGAGCCCCTGAGGACCATCCCCTTCGGGCTTGCGCTCATATGCTGCGAGCGCAGGCTCTCCCGAGTTCACCGTGCCCGCTTGACGGTGGGTCAGCCGAAGGTCGAACCGTTAGGCGCCGACATCCATGGCCGCCCCGAGGAGTACCGCCACGTCGGTGAAGGACTCATCGGCGACAAGTCGGGCTGCCAGTTCCAGGACAGCCGCGACGTTGCGTCGCGCCGCGTAGTGCAATACGGAGTCGGCGGCCTCATGAAGACCAGTCTCCCGGCAGCCGGACACGAACTCCGGGATGTCTTCGACGGGGGCGGCCACCGCCGCATGGTGCATGAGCGTACGGGCGTCAGCCAGCCTGCCCGCCGTCAAGTATTGGGCCAGTTCCATGACTGCGGCGATCGGAGCTCGCTCCGGCTTGAGGCGCCGGTCGCCATCCAGCGGGGTGCCGGTCCCTGCCGCCGAGTGCTGCCGCTGTGCCGGAAACCCACCTTCCGCGGGCTCGCGGGGTGCGGATGTGCCGCCCGGCCGTTCTTCCGGGCCGTACACCGCACGGTCCGGCGCAGGGTGCCCAATCGGGCAGCACAGGCAGTGCCGGACCCGCGCAGCCCGGGCCAGCCTGAAGAGCTCGTCCAAGGTCACAGGCATGGGCACGCCGGTGGCTCCGACTTCCTTCTCGGCGAGCTCGTAGACGGCTTCGAGCTCACCGTCGCCCGGGATGCGACTGGCCTTGAGATACCCAGAGAGGGTGGACTTGCCGATGTGCAGCTCCTTACAGATGGAAGCGTGCGACGCCGGGATCACTGCGCACAGCAGACGCAAGGCAGCGGCAAGCTGCCGCTGGTCCGCTGTGCTCCCAGGGCTGAAGCCTGGGTCGATGTGCTCTGCGCGCGGCACGAAAACACCCCTCACGGGTAAGGATTTACGAGGGCAGAACGAGGACAGGTGTCCCCCGTCAATTCTAATGCGTCATCAGAGGTCTGCTGTCAAACGGGATTTCGCCATCTAGAGGTTCGCATCTTTTCGCGAACTGCCGGGCGTTCGCGAAAAGATGCGAACGCCCGATGCCGCATCAGATATACGGGGAAATCCGGATAAATGGGGCAGCGGTACGAATATCGTTGACAGTTGCCATGGGACTATGGGATTCCACGACATGGAGGTAGGCGCGATGGGAGCACCATCCTGGACGGACTCGCAGGTCGGAACCATGAGGAGGGCCGCCCTGTGGCTGGTTCAAGTGATCGGCGAAGGCAACGTGTTCACCAAGGCCCAGCTGCGCGAGGCTTTCCCTGATGTCGCCCAGATCGACCGTCGCATGCGGGATCTCCGGGACTTCGGCTGGCGGATCGACACGAACCGCGAAGACCTGAGCCTGGAGGCTTTCGAGCAGCGGTTCGTGAAAATGGGCGAGCCCGTATGGGAGCCCGGGAAGACTGCGAAGAAGCCAGGCGCTGCGCTGACTGCTGTCCAGCGGCGTGAGCTGCTGACCCGGGACGGGCACATGTGCCGCTCCTGTGGCATTGCCCCGGGCCAGACCTACGCCGGCACGTTCGAGGCCGCGCAGCTCGACATCGCCCGGCGCGAGGTACGGCTGCCGAACGGCACGACCGAGACCCAGCTGGTCATCGAATGCAACCGGTGCCGGGTGGGCGGGCGCGAGCTGACTGCCAATCTTGTGGACGTGCTCGACCGGATCAATCGGCTGCCGTCCTTTGAGCGCGGCATCCTGGCGGGCTGGATTGAGAAGGGTTCCCGGGACTTCAGCGAGCTGGAGCTCGTGTGGGCAGCGTTCCGCACACTGCCGGCTGACTCCCGCGGGCAGGTCCGTGCCGCGCTCAGCTAGGCGGGGTGTCGGCTCCCATAAGTGCACGCGATACGGTGGCGGGCCGCCCGGGCGGCCGGCCCGCCGCCGTGCCGCGTCGATCGCAATCTGACCAATGACTGTGGAGGACCAATGGCTACGGACTTCGGTGTGCCGCCCCTTGCTGAGCACAACCGGACGCTGGTGGAGGAGCGGCTAAAGGAGCTCCGCGAGGCCGGCGGCGTCAAGGAAACGCTGACGATTGAATGGCGCGGCCAGCCACTTCATGTCGAGGTCATCGACATGCCGGTCAGCGGCCTATTTTACAACCCGGGCACACACCGGATCCGAGCGCAACGAAGCCACGACCCTCTGCGCGACCGTGCGCTGGAGGCGGATCCGTGGAGCAGCGGAAGTCAGGAGTATCTGCACTTCCTCTTGCAAGCGCTGCCGAGGGATCCGTCGCTGCGCGACCCTGACTTCGATGCGCTCCTTGAGAGCCTAAAAGACTTCCGGCAGACCGACCCCGGATTGATCACACGCGACGGCATCCTGGTAAATGGCAACAGCCGGCGCGCAGCGCTCAAGGAGCTGGGCGTGTCCAGCATCCGGGTCGGTGTGCTCCCGGAGTCCTGCACATGGATGGACGTCAGCGCAGTGGAGCTCTCACTGCAGCTCCGAAGGGACCACCGCCGCGATTACTCCTACATCAACCGTCTCCTGGCCATTGACGAGCAGTTGGCCTCCGGGCGGCGGGTCGAGGACATCGCGCGCGAGTTCCGTATCCGCACGGCGACCTGCGAGCAGGACCTGTGGATTCTGTCCTGCCTGCGCGATCTGATCGCGCGCAGCAGCACCGAGGGTGCGAAACTGCGGCTGCTGGACTTTGAGGACCACCAGGAGAAGCTGCGCGAGCTCCACCGCAGGTATGTCAAGGAGTCAACGGTCAACAAGGACAGGGCCGACATGCTCAAGGAGAGCCGCCTAGCGGCGATCATCCTGGGCTTCTCCAAGACCGATGTCCGATTCATCGAACCGGACTTCCAAGGCCGTTATCTTGACCGCACCCTTCCGGAATCACTCAAGGCCGCACAGACAACGGCGTCGGCTAGCGTCGCGATCCCCGGTCTGAACCGCTCGGTCAAGGCCGCAGGCGCCGAGGTCGCGGCTGCCAAGTCCCTCACTGACTCTCTCCTCAAGGCCAGGGCTGTGGAGGCAGCAGGCGACCGCGTGCCCGCTGCACAGGTGACGGAGTCCTCGCGGACCATCGCGGCTGCACGGGCTGCGTACGACGAGGCGATCGGTAGCGCCGGCAAGGACGCCCGAGTCCGCAAGCGCAGGCAGGCCGCCCCCGACCGCATCACCGACGCATGCCAGGATCTCGAGCAGTGCATCACCGACCTGGTCATGGCCCGGGCGTCGAACAGCCTCGACGAGGAGGCCTACGACGAGGCTGTCCAGAACCTGCGCGGTGTCCTCGGCAAGCTGGCCCTTGAGTCGGCCCGCAGCATCAAGGCGCCCGGCGACGGCGTCTCCTGGCTTCTCGACGCAGTCGCCGAGAAGAAGGAGCAAGCGCTGTGACAGCTGGGGAGCCGTCGCTGCGGCTCAGCTTTGACATCACCCGTACGCGCGTCGTCCTACGCGCATCCATCGAGCACCAGAGCAACCTGGCCCAGCTGACGGCCCGTTTCCCTGCAGGCTGCCCACGCGGTCCCATGGCTGCCGAGATCGACCTCGACGATTTCCTGGTGGGGATCAGCGAGCTCGGGATGTGGCCGGAACCGGAGAGCGTCGAGTGGGAGCCGGCGCTGCTCGACCTCGTTAACGGGGTCCTCGACGACGCCGAGGCCGCCGAGCGGCAACTAGAGGGTAACCACGGAGACGCAGACAGAGACGCCACCTCCGAGGACATCCCAGCGCTGCTCGGTCCCGACTGGATTGCCGACCTGACCTCCTTTCAACGGCGGGACCTCGCCCGGCTCCTGTCCCTGGGCCACGGTGCGAACTTCAGCGTGCCTGGCGCCGGAAAGACCCGAGTCGCCCTCGCGCTGTACTCCGCGGTGCGGGAGCGCGGAGAAGCCTGCCGTGTCCTGGTCGTCAGCCCGAAGTCAGCGTACGAATCGTGGCTGTACGAGAGCAGCACGTGCTTCGCGGAGCCGCTCCGCACCCAGGTCATGGACAGGTCGCCGGATCCCGGCGCGGAGCTCCTCATCGTCAACTATGAACGGCTCGATCGGTCGCTGGCCGCGCTCGCCGACTGGCTGCGTGCGGCACCGTCGATGCTCGTACTGGACGAGGCCCACCGGATGAAGCTCGGAGCGAGCGGAACGTACGGCTCGGCATGCCTGGCTCTCGGACCACTGGCCCGCCGCCGTCTGATTCTCACCGGCACGCCGGCGCCGAACGGCGCTCGGGACCTGGAGAACCTACTGTCTTTCGTCTGGCCCGGGCACGGGCGCCGCGTTGTTACAAGCGCCGTCGCCGGCGGCGATCTCGCGTACGCGAGCGCAGTGCTGCGCCCGCTGTTCACCCGCACCACCAAGCATGAACTGGACCTACCGCCGTTCGAGCCTACGATCCGCTATGTCGATCTCCCCCCACTGCACCGGGAAATCTACGACGCCCTGGTCGGCCGGTACTCAGCCCGCGCCGAGCTGTCCCGCCACGACTTCGACGCCCTCGGCAAGGCCATGCTGCGCCTGCTGATGGCTGCCACCAGCCCAGCGCTGCTAGTTGAGGCCACCAGCCGCTACGAGCCACTCACCTACCGAGTGCCGCCCCTGCAGGTTCCGCCAACCGACTCTCTTTATGTCCTGCTGCGAGACCTCCCCAGGTACGAGCTGTCGCCGAAATACCAGGAGACACTGAGCATTGTGGCCGCGAACGCGGCGGCCGGGCGGAAGACGCTGGTCTGGACAACCTTCGTCCGAAGCCTTGCCACCCTGGAACAGCTGCTTGCTGTCTACAGTCCCGCCATCGTGCACGGCGGCAGTAAGGACCGCGAGGAGCAGCTGCGCCGGTTCCGGGAAGACCCAGACTGCTGGGTGCTGCTCTCTAACCCGGCCACTCTGGGCGAAGGCATCAGTCTGCACCACGTCTGCCACGACGCCGTCTACGTGGACCGGGACTTCATGGCCGGACGCTTCCTGCAGAGCCTCGACCGCATCCACCGCCTCGGGCTCGCAGCGGGGACGGAGACGCGGGCCACAGTCCTCGCTGCGTCCGGCACGATCGACGAGGTGGTGGCGCTGCGGCTGGAGGAGAAGCTGCAGTTCATGGGACGGATCCTGGACGACCCGTCAGTCCAGCAACTCGCAGACTTGGTCGAGGAGCCATCCGTGGCCGGGGGGATGGACATGGCCGATGTCCGGGCGCTCCTCGGCCACATCGACAAGATGGCCGCCCGCGTGTAGCTCGGGCTCCGGACCGAGCCGGGGCCCCCGGTATGCCGCAACACACCCAGTGAGGCGCTTCAGAAGTCCCGTTCACCAGGAGGTGCTGGATGACGTTGGCTTGGACGCGCAGAACAATGCGGGCATCGCTGTACGGAAGCAGGCGGTTACCAGGCTCGAGGCTGAATTCCGCACCGCTGCTCTTGCCGTGGTCTTCAACGTGGCGGAGCCTGCACACCCTCCCCAGCGATCGACCAAGTCGGAGACCGAGGTAAAGCAGCTCCGCCGGGGCATCCATAGTTGGCCTACTCAAGCGCTGGCCCCGCGCTACGGCTGGACACCGCCTGCTGCACCCGTCGTCGACCGGCGGCGGGCGGCCTCCGCAAGCGGCGGCGTGCCTCCGCGCCCGGCACTCCTTGCGGGTGGCAACGCCCTGGCGAAGCCCACCAGCGCGTCGAGCGGTCCCGGCGGCACACTGGGACGGGCTGCCGTGTCCACCTCGGAAGCCATCGCGGCGGGATCCTTGCCGTCCCATGAGGTCTAACGGATGAGTCAACTTTGACGGCGACGGTCAGAAATCACGCAGGGCATATGCGGACAAATCTACACCTTTTCAATGGGCGGCATGAGAAACCTTCTTGTGGATCAATGTCAAGCCGCCTACGGTGACCTACGAGTCGAAAGGGCTCCTCCGATCCGACGTGATCAGCAAGAGGACGAGATGGCACACGCCGAATTAGACAGCGAGCGTCAGCTGCCCGATCCCAAGGACCCGTCGATCGACGAACTCTTCAGCAGCCGGGAGACTGCAGAAGCCTGCCGGTTCCTCCTCATGCGACGGGATAGCCCCCCGACGATGACAGAGTGGCTGGCTCGGTCGCAGCAGGTTTTCGGCAAGTCCAACGTGCACAGTCAGCGTCGGCTGCGCGAGGTCCGGAGCCACTTCGTGGTGGAAAGCCGACGCCGTACTGCTGACGGTGAGTGGGCTTACGAGCTGCTCGGGTGGAAGAAGGAAGCTTATACGGCCGTGAAGATCTCGCCGCGGCTGCAGGCAGAGGTCTTCAGCAAGAAGGGCCGCTTCTGCCAGATGTGCGGGCGCGGCCCGAAGGAGGGTGTCCGGCTGCAGATCGACCACAAGGTGCCCGAGTCGTGGGGCGGCAAAACGGAGCTCTCGAACCTGGAGCCGCTCTGTGAGGAGCACAATCACGGGAAGCAGGCGTTCTTCGCCTCGTTCGACGACGTCGGCCCAGTTATCGGACGTGCGCTCCTACGCGGTGATCCCTGGGAGCGCATCGGCGAACTGCTCGTCGCCTTCCAGGAGATGGGGAAGCCAACGCCGGTCGAGCTCATCGAACTGGTCGCGCAGGACACCCACAAGGGCGACCCGAAGAAGCGCCTGCGTGAACTCCGCTTCGTCCTCGGCTGGGACATCGTCGCCCACCGCAGCAAGACTGACGGCGTCACCGAGGTGACCTACGAGCTGATCAGCTCCCAGGCCTGGCCCGCGGACGGCGCAGCTGCCGCGATTGCCGCGTATGAACGCAGGCGCAAGGAACGCAAGGCCGCCGAGCGCGAGGCAGCCACAGCCGACTGACGTGGCTCCGCGCCCGGGTCGACTTCGCGACGTCTCCACATTATCGATCCAAGAGAATTGAGTTGACATGGCGCCAGCGGACACCCTGTTCTCTGTCTCCCCTACTCTGCCCCTTGATGCGGAGCTGATCCGCGTCCGCGCCGCGATACTGGCGGCCGACCCGCAAGGCGAGATCTTCGCCGCGTCACTGCGCCGCACCTTCGACATGCTCCTCGACGGCCAGCACACAGGCAGGTTCCGTTGGGAGGATCTCCACAAGACCGAGAAGACGCACGCCGGCACCCTCGTAGAGATCAACCTCCAGCGCGCCTTCGACTTCGCTGATGGCGACAAGATGGACTACTCGATCGACGGCATCGACGTGGACTGCAAGTACTCCCAGGACCTGGGCCGCTGGATGATCCCGCCGGAGGCGATGGGACATCTGTGCCTCGGAGTGTGGGCCAATGACAACGCTGGGCTCTGGTCGGCGGGGCTGTTCCGGGTCACCGATGAGGTGCTTACAAAGAAAGATGGGAACCGGGACGGCAAGCGGTCTCTGACCGCCGCTGCCCGCAAGACCGCAGTGCACTGGCTCTTCGAGGACGCGCCGCTCCCCGAGAACATCCTGCTGCGCTTGTCCGAGGAGGACATCGCCGCGATCTTCGCGTCGCGGTACGGCACCCAGCGGGTGCACGAGCTGTTCCGGCGTACCCAGGGCCGTATCGTTTCTCGCGGTGTGGTCGCCACGGTCGCGCAGCAGGACGACTTCATGAAGCGTGTCCGGTACAACGGTGGCTCCCGCTCGGCACTCCGCCCGGAGGGGATCGTGATCCTCGGCCAGTACGGTAATCACCAGGCGGTAGCCCAGGCCCTCGACCTGCCAGTGCCAGATGCGGGTGAGTCTGTGAGCGTCCGGCTGGCACCCTGGACTCCAGAGCACGTGGACGCACTTTGGGTGGAACTGGAGGGCACCAAGTGGGTAGTGGCGCGGGAAAGCGACCCGGTCGTCGAGGCACCGCTGCTCCCGGAGCCGCGGGAACGGTAGGCGCAGATGCTGCCGCATGGGTTGCCCCGGAAGGGTCGTGGGCCTCGTCGGCTGGCAGGCGGCGCAATATGCAGGCGATCCGGAGCCGGGACACCTCGCCCGAGCTCGCGCTTCGCTCCCTTGTCCACGCAGCGGGACTTCGGTACCGGGTGGGAGCAAAGCCGCTACCTGGCATGCGGCGGACGGCTGATCTCCTGTTCCGTCCCACCCGGGTGGCTGTATTCGTCGACGGGTGCTTCTGGCACGCGTGCCCCGAGCACTTCGTGCGGCCGAAGACCAACCCGGGCTACTGGAACGAGAAGATCGACCGGAACGTCCGCCGGGACCGTGACACCGACACGAAACTGGCCGAGGCTGGCTGGCTCGTGCTCCGTTTCTGGGAGCACGAGCCACCAGCCGAGTGCGCAGCTCTGGTCGTCGACGCTGTCCGCCAGCGCCGCGCGAAGGCTACACGGAGGACGTGAGCGCTGTCGGGCGGCAATCAGCAAACCAGAGCCCTCTGCCCTGAGAACCGCCCGTGGGCCGATACCCGCGGGCGGTGGCAGTCGATCGCGCTCAGCTGATCTTGGCCTTGTTGGCCTTGAACAGCTCGTGCCGCTCGTGGCCCTCTTGTCCGACAAAGGCCTTGAAGTCGCCGAGCCGGTAAGCCATGGCGCCGTCCTGGCCGGCCTCGGTCTCCTCGATGTGGAAGTCGCGGCCGAGGTGGGAGAGGCGGCGCTCGACGTCGTGCATGCCCATAACGACTTCGAGCTTGCTGAGTTCAGTGACGATCTGCGCTGCGGTGAGGGCTTCGTTCTTCCCGCGAAGGAACCGGTACACCGGGTCGTGGGTGGTCTCGACCCGCTCGCGGGGGGTGCCCTCCTTACGGAGTGCCCGCGCGATGGACAGCCCGACAGCCTTGGCGACAGGCGGCGGGAAGGCGTTTCCGATCTGGCGGTATCCGGTGGTCTTTCCCCCCGCAAACTGCCAGTCGTCGCTGAAGCCCTGGATCCGCGCCGCCATCTTGCTGGTCAGCTTCGGGCCACCCCGGACTTCTCCCTTCTTGCTCACTGCCGGCTTGAAGTCCGGCCCCGGCGCCTCGTTGGCGATGCCCCAGGCGTCGACCCCCATGGCCGCCCAGGCTGCCTTAGCCCGCGACGGGCCGAGGTCAGCCCCGCCGTGCTTCTTGGAGCCACCGACGATCGTGGGGGCAATGTCGTTGGCCCTGGCAACCCATGCCTCGACGTCTGGCCAGCCGTTTGCCGCCATGAGGTCCTTCAGCGTCTCGCCAACCGTAGGCGCAGGTCCTTCGTGGGGCTCCGGCCAGTGGAAGTAGTCGGCGAACTCATCCTGGAGCGCGACCAGAACGAACCTCGGACGGAGCTGCGGCACTCCGAAGTCGGAGGCCTGGAGCAGACGCCATTCGCCCACGTAGCCGAAATCACGGAGCGTATCAAGAACGTGCTGCCGGTACGCCGAGAAGCGGTTGGCGCTGAGGCCTCGCACGTTCTCCAGCATGAGGGCCTTGGGCTTCATGCGGCCTGCCAGCTGCACTGCCCAGGCGAACAGGTCGCGCTCGTCAGTGGCACCGAGCTGCTTCCCGGCGATGGTGAACGGCGGACAGGGCACACCTCCCGCAAGCAGGTCGACGCCCTTGTGGTCGTCAGGGTTCCAGACCGACTCGTCCGCGACGTCGCCCTCCGCGACCTTCCACTTCGGACGGTTGAGCCTGAGCGTCGCGCATGCGTTCGAGTCAAGCTCGACGGCCAGCCGGTGCTTGAATTTTGCCTGTTCAAGGCCGAAGGCCTGCCCGCCTGCTCCTGCGCAGATCTCGACAACCTCAAGGGCAGACATTCTTCCTCCGTACAGCGCGCGCCGAGCCTGCGTAGCGGAGGGCGCCGGCTGCCGAGCAGAGCGCGAACACAATATCGAACAAGCTAGCGACCTCCCTTCGGGGTACGACCTTGCCACTACAGCCTCTGCCGGTCCAATACCTGGCCGACGAAGTGCCGTGTGCGGTCGGGCTACATGAAGTGGCCAGTCTAATTGCGGACTCAGACATTCCGGCCGGATGGGGTCGACTCATGGTGGCTGTCCGCCCCTGTACAACGCAGAGCCACGCAGCGGGACACGCACGGCGCCCCATCTGCCACATCTGCCGTGAGCAGATCCCGGATCGGAAGCGTGCAACGGCAACAGCCGCGGGGGTCACTCGCCGTCCTCCGGAGTGATCTCGGTGCTGGCAGCGCCGTCCAGGGCGCGCTGCCAGCGCGTTTCCAGGGCACCGAGGAGGCGCTGCTCGACGCTGGCGGCGACGTGGGAGTAGACGTCGTCGATCTTGTCCTGGAGGCGGTGGCCGAGTCGGCGGGCCTGGGCGACATCGGGAATGCCGTCCTCGATCATCCAGGTCTTGTGGGAGTGACGAAGGCCGTGGAAGGTGAGACCGGGCTTGATCGGCTTCCAGACGGTGCCGTCGGGGAGGGTGGTGCCGTTGACAGCCGGAGCCCACAGTCGGCGCTGGAAGCCAGATCGGCGCAGGTGCTTGCCGGTGATGGTGGTGAAGACGGGCTTGGCTCGAGAGCGGATGAGTTCGGCGGCGAGGAGTGCCGCGAGGAACGGCGGGAGAGTGACGGTCCGGGCACTGCTCGCGGTCTTCGGCTGGCCGTACGAGAGCTGGCCGTTGATCTCGTGAAGGGCACCCACCTCGGGGTCGATGACGATCCGCGGGTTGAGGGCCCCGGTGTGGCAGCGCTCCCGCCGGAGCCCCGCGAGCTCTCCCCAGCGCATCCCGGTGTACGCGGCGGTGATGATGAGGAGGGCCTGGTTGGGTCCGGCGAGGGTGAGGATGCGGCGGGCGATCTCGTTGACCTCTTGCTCGGTGGCCCAGACGCGCTCGGTGCGGGGATGTGCGTGCCCGCGGCCGCGGTGGCGCCGGACCGGGTTGCCATCGCGCAGGCCGTTGTCGGCGGCGTCCGCCATGATCAAGGAAAAGAGCTTGCGGATGGCGGTGACGGTGCTCGGCTTGTAGTTCTCGCGGAGCTGCTTGGTCCACTTGGCGACGTCGGCCGCAGTGATGTCGGCAATCGGCGTCGTGCCCCAGCGGGGCAGGATGTGGTTCTTGGTGATGCTGCGGTACTGAGCGAGGGTGTTGTCGCCGATGTCGATGGTGTCCCACCACTCCTCGATCCACTGCGCAACGGTGATCGGGGCTGCCTCGGCCGGGTGTGCGGGCTGTGCTTGGACGGCAGGCGTGTCCGCCGGGATGGCAGGTGGCGGGGTCTGGGGCTGCGGGGCGAGGAAGACCGCAGGCGGCGGGCCGGGGGTCCCGCCCAGGGTGGCGGCGTGGGCGCGGGCTTCTTCTTCAGTGGGGAAGGTGCCGGGGACGGTTGCTGCGGTGCCGTCGCTGTTCCAGTAACGGACGCGCCAGCCGCGTCCGTGCTTCTCGATCCAGGCCACGGGTGCCTCCTGTCAGATCGGGGTCGGCAGGGTTTGCCGCCGGCCCGCGTTTCCACGGGCCGGCGACGACGATGGACGCTTGGAGGCGGCGATGAGGGCAAGACCGTCGGCGGATGTTCGCCGTGAGCAGATCTGCGCTGGTCAGGCCATGTCCGAGGTGGTCATTTCCTGGGACTCGGGGACCGCGCGCCGACTCTGATGATGTCGTCAAGATCTTGGCGGCTGAAGCGGAGGTGTCGGCCGACGCGGGTTGAGGGGACAGCTCCGGAGGCGGCCTTCTTACGCAGCCAGGAGGCAGGGACCTGAAGGAGGGCCGCAGCCTGCTCCGGAGTATGCAGGAGGCGATCCCCCGCAGCGTGCACGGTGTCGGGCCGGGCAGCGTCGGACAGGTCGCCGGACTTGCCAGGCGTCCTGCGACGCCTGGGGCGCTGCCGGTCCCGGGGGGCGGGGTGGCCAGTGTCAGTGGTGGCTGGCGGGAGACCGAGAAGTTCGGCGAGGCTGCTGCCCTGCTCTGCTGCTTCCGGGGCCTGCGAGGCGTTGTAGTCCCTGGGCTGCCCGGCGGTCCCGATGTCAGTGGTCGGCTGGGACTGCTGCCTAGGGCACGGAGACGACCGGTCGGAGGCGTCCTGTGCGGACGGGAACAGGCGGCGGGTCACGACGCCTGCCAGGCGGCCGCGTCCGGCCAGTCCGGGCGGACCGGGGCTGGACGGTGCTTGGGCTTCTGGAAGACGAGGACGTCCTCGTGGACGATCAGGTGCATCGGCACGCCGGCCGCGCGGGCGGCGCGGATGTTCTTGAGCTGGAAGAATGACGGGCGGGCCACCAGCTGTCCGTCGCGGACGCCGGCGAGGAGGGCGACGCAGCGCTCGACGGGGGTGAGGCCTGCGGCCTGGCCGGCGGCGATGACGGCGGCGGGCAGGTCGACGAGTTCGCCGTGGTGGCGCCAGGGGCGGGCGGTCACGGCGACGTACGCGCCGTTGGCAAGCAGCGGCAGGCAGCTGGTGAGGATGGTGGTGAACGCCTCCAGGAGGTCGTCGGTGGCGGCGTGGGCGAGGTTGGCGGGGTTGTTGCCGTAGGTGCCGTCGAACTTGGCGATTCCGGGCTGGCCGCTCTCGCGGCTGGAGACGACCTGGCCGTGCAGGGAGGCGCCATAGGGCGGGGAGGTGAGCAGGAGCTGCACCCGGCCGTACTGGTCGGGGCCGACGAGGGCATGGGTGCGACGGGCGTCGCCGGTCTTGACGCGGGCGTGGCCGACGGCACCCTGGGCGCGGGCGTGGTTGAGGTTTCCGCGGGCGACGGCGGCCCAGCGGGCTTCGAGTTCGACGCCGAGGCCGTTTCGGCCGAGGTGCACGGCCTCGACGAGGGTGGTGCCGATGCCGCACATCGGATCGAGAACGAGCTGGCCGGGGGCGGTGTAGGTGGCGACGGCATGGGCGGCGATGGCCGGGAGCATCTTGGCGGGGTGGGCAGCGGAGGCGGGGCTGTAGCGGCCACGGCGCTGGTTGCGGGCGTCCTTCTGTGCGGTGACCCAGACCGAGGTGGGCAGCTGCGCCAGCGTCACCGCGCCGGGTGCGGCCGACGGGGACCGGGGCGGGGTGACGGCGGGCTTCGTGTCGGGGCTGGTGGTCATGCGGGCGCTCCTCGTGGGCTTCGGACGGGCGGCGGGCTGGCCGGTTTTCAGGGCTTGGTGAAGACCAGGAGGTCGCTGTGGATAAGGGCGTGGCGGCCCGGTCCGGGCCGGGGGTGGTGGCAGGCGCAGCCCGGGCGATGCTGCGTGACGGGTGCCAAGGGCACGAGGCCGGCCTCGTGGGCGGTGGCTTCGACGGCGGCGATGTGCTGCAGGTAGACGAGGCCTGCGGCACGGGCGTGGGCGACGACGTGGCCGGCGGTCTCCTGGCCGCTGGTCTGCCGCGTGCAGATGACGAGGACGCCATCCGGCCGGAGTGCGCGCGTGCAGGTCTCGGCGAGTGCGGTGAGCTGTCCGGGGGTGGCGGAGTCGTGGGGTGCGGCGATCGCGAGGCGGGCGCGCCTCTGGTGGCTGTCCGCCCTGCCGGAGGGATGCCCCGGGGTGCCGCGTTGAAGAACGGCGAGGGACGCCACGGCGGGGGCGGTGCTGTGCAGGGTGTCGTAGGCGAGGTTCGCGCTCTGGTGGCTGGGGGCGAGGGCGCGGACCCTTCGGCCTGCCTGGACGGCGGCGACGAGGGCGGCGGCGTTGCCGACATCGGGGATGAAGACGAGATCGCCGCGGGCTGAGAAGGCCACGACGATCTGCCTGGCCAGGCCGGACGGGATCCGCTGGGCACACGCCGCGTTGGTGGGGTTCTCGCAGGTCGGGCAGCAGCCGACGGGCGGTTCGGTGAGCCAGACCGACAGTGGAACGGCCTTGTTCGCGTTGCTGGAGGTGATCTTGGGCTGCTGGGGGTTGGCGGCAGCTTCAGGTGCGGGGTGGTTCATGGGTCTCGGCCTGATGGCCGCCGCAGGACGCTGACATCCAGAGAAACGCGGCAGAGGGCGGCTTTCTAACGCCCGCCCGAGCTTTTCGGTGACCTGGCGCTTCCCGGCATTGAGTCTGTCTCCCTGCTGCAAGGGGAAGAGGCCTGGAGAGATTTCTTTGAGGAATTTCCTGGGGCGTCACCTCGGGGCTTTCGAGGCGGTCACGGACAGCGTTTTCGCAGGTCACCGCAGTAATGGAGGTGAGGTGGAGGCCTGTCGACTCCGCCTCGCCTACATGTGACCTCCGTGCTGGCGCCTTGCCGTCTCTGGACCGTCTGGAGATCTGCTCCGGAGCGGCTCTACGGGCCTTGGCGCACTCGGTCCACTCGGCGATCACCGCCGACGACAACGGACCGAAGGAGCACCAGCATGAACTTCCGTACGATCTCGAACCGGCCGGTCGAGCCGCTGCAGCTCGTGGAGCTGGAGATGCAGCGCCTGGTGGAGCGGCCGGTGCCGCTGGCCCTGTACGTCGGCGACCTGGGCGAGGGCCTGCCGGACAGCTGGCTGGACATGGCGGCTCTGCGGGCGCTGCTGCTGCGCCCGTCCGTCGGATTCCAGGCGCGCGGAGCGGTGTGGCTTCGGCTGCTGCACCTGACCCGCGCCGACGGTCAGGCCGGTGAGGACTGGCGGGTGGCGACGTGCGGGATGGCCCTGCCGGGGCTGTGGCGGATCGCCGGCCGGATGCGCCGGGAGGTGCCGGAGCTGGCGGTGGAGGTGCAGCAGGTGATGCTGGCCGGGTTCTGGGAGGCGCTCATCTCGCTGCGGGAGCGGGCGCACGCGATGACGGCGCCGGGCACGATCCCGGCTTCCCTGTGCTGGTCTGCGGACCGAGCGGCGCGCACGTTCCGGAACCAGGAGACGGGCCACATCCGCAGGACGGCTGACCTTGGCGAGCAGGAAGCGCAGCATGCCGCGACTCCGAACCCGGAGGCCGTGCTGGAGCTGGCAATCGGCCAGGGTGTGCTGTCGCGGGACGCGGCCGAGCTGATCGCCCGCACCCGCCTGGAGGGCATGCCGGTCCGGGTGCTGGCCGAGCAGCGGGGGTGCACGCCGGAGTCACTGGGGATGAGGCGGCGCCGGGCGGAGGTGAAGCTCGCCGAGGCCATCCGCAGCGGCAGGCTCGACTGTACGGCCACGGTCGATCTGATGATCGAGCGTTAGAAAACGCCAGTTGATGGCGTTTTGAGCAGGTGAGAAGGGGATGCGGCCTCGCCAATCCACGGGCGGGGCCGGCATCCGTCAGTCCCGAGGACTCCGCCGCAGACGCTGACACCGCTGCCACCCGCCGCCCGACCCGCGAGGGGAGGTGACGGCCTGATGGAGCCCCCGGCCAGGTGCCCGACCGACCGCATCCCCTCTCTCCGCGGCCCAGCCGCTTCGCCTTTCTGCCCGATGTTCGCACCCATGCGGGAGTCCCCGTGTCCGCTCGTCCGCCCCAATCGCGCCGTCCACCCGCCTCGCCCTACGCTCTGCCCGCCGTGCTCGCCCTCGCCGCGCTGCTGGTGATCCTGGTCGCCGGATCAGCCTTCGCCGAACCGCCGGCCAAGCCACCAACGCTCGACCAGGTGCTCGGCAACATCACCACGTGGATCACCGGGATCATCGCGGCGGTCGCCACCACCTTCCTGACCATCGGGGGCCTGCGATATCTGCTGGCCGGAGGCGATCCGGGTGAGGTCCAGAAGGCGAAGACTGCCCTCCAGTCCGCCGGGATCGGCTACATGATCGCCATCCTGGCCCCGGTGATCCTCGACATCCTCAAGGGTCTGGTCGGAGCGACGTGACATCGCTTCAGACACCGGGCTGGCGCTGGTGGCCATGGATCGGAATGTCCGTCGCCACGATCGGGATGCTCACCGTCGTCCTGGTCATGTCGCCGCGGGCTCACGCCGACCCGAGTCCCGCTCCCGGCGCCGGGCCGTCCGCGCCTTCTCCCTCGCCGCCGAAGGCGGACCCGGGGACTTCGGGCCAGGATGCCGGTCTCATTCCTTCTCCTCCGGCCAAGGTGCCGCCTCGGCCGATGCCGACACCGGCTCCGTCGCCAGGTCCCTCGCCCACGCCTCCGCCCGAGCACGGCAGCGGGGGCGGGGAATCGGTGTCGTTCTGGGACATCCCCGGCCAGATCCGCCAGGCGATCACGCACTGGTTGGCCGACCTGATCCGGCCGTTCGTCACCCCGCTGATCAACTCCATGGTCCGAGCCCTGCTCACCACGCCCAATCCGGCCGAGCAACCACGGGTGCGCGAGCTATGGGAGAGCATGCGACTGGTCTCACTCGGCGTGTACGGGCTGTTCGTCCTCGCCGCCGGGATCACCACCATGACCCACGGCAGTGTCCAGCAGCGCTGGGGAGCGCAGGACGTCATCCCGCGACTGCTGCTGGGCATCGCCGCCTCGAACCTGTCACTGACGATCTGCTCCACCACCCTCAGCGTGGCGAACGCGGTCGCGGCGGCCGTCTTCGGCGAAGGCATCACAGCCGAGGACGTCGCAGGCACCTTCATCGGGCTGCTCCTCGCCCAGATCTCTTCTCCGACCGCGCCGCTGTACCTGCTGGTGTTCACACTCGCCGTCGCCGTACTCGGCTCGGCGCTGCTGATCACCGCACTGGTGCGCACCGCCGCCACGATTGTGCTGACTGTCGCGGCCCCATTGATGCTCGCCTGCCACGCGCACCCGCTCAGCGACGGCATCGCCCGGCTGTGGTGGCGTGCCTACCTTGGCTGCCTCGGCACCGAGATCGCGCAGGCGATCGTCTTCCTCGTCTGCGTCAAGGCCCTCCTGGACCCGGGCAACTACGGGCTCGTGCCCGTCCCGGACTCCGCCGCGCTGATCAACCTGATGCTGCTGTGCTGCACGCTCTACCTCCTGATCAAGATCCCCAGTTGGATCCGTCGCATCGTCACCACGCCAGCGCGAACGGTCACAGGCGGAGGCGGCCCGAGGATCGGGGGCCTGCGTACCGTGCGCAAGATCGCTCTTGGCGCCCTTGGGATGCCTATGGGTCCGTATGCGTTCGGTGCCCAGCTCGCCGGCAGGCTCCGCGCTGCTCGAAGCGCCACCGGGGCAGCCTCTTCCACGGCCCGCAGTGTCCCCCGCATGGGCCGCTCCCGCGCAGGAGGCTCGGGTGGCAGCCCGGCAGGAGGTCGGCCACCCGGCGGTCCGACGGGACCCACCGGTCCTCGTCGCCCTGGCGGACCGAGAGGTGGACCTCCCGGGGCAGGACCTGGTGGTCGCACCGCCGGACGTGCCCCGGGCAGGGGCGCTCCTCCGTCGCCAGGATCGGGCTCCGGCCCCTCTGCTTCCGGCCCCTCGGCTTCCAGGCCCTCTACTCCCGGCTCCTCGCCGACCGGCGGAGGCAGCGGCGGCTCGGGCTCGGTCCCGCAGTACCAGTGGGGCACCCCGTACAAGACGGCCTCCCGCCCGCCGAACACCGCGCAGTCCGGCACGACAGGGGCCGCGATCGGGCCGGCTCAGGCCCCCCAGGCGCCCGGCGGCGGGACCGGCGGAGCGGGTGGAGGCCGCGCGCCAAAGGGATCAGGCGGTCCGCACGACAAACCGTCCGGCCCTTCACCCAGCACTCCGCCGCCGGGCCCCAGCGCCCCGCCATCCACTCACCGCTCCTCGTCGGCGGCCAACCTGCGACCCGCCCGAGCCGATCTCCCGCCGCCGATCCCCCGCCCGGCACCGCTTCGCCCACCGCTCGACGACAACGGCGGCAACAGCCGCCGCCCGGGAAGGAGCTGAACCTCAAGAGTGAGCAAGTACTCCCGCGACGAAGGCGATTGGCCCTCGCTCGTCAAGATCCCTGCCGACGTGGACAGAGAGGACACCGTCCTTGGCCCGCTCACCGCGCGCCAGGCCCTTCAACTGGCCGCAGTCGCGATCATGCTGTGGCTCGGCTACCGAGCGTTCAGGCACGTGCTGCCACCCGTCTTCTACCTCGCTGGTGCCCTGCCTATCGCCACAGCCGCAACGCTCGCCGTCCTCACGCGGCGCGACCATCTTCCGCTGGACCGGTGGCTGCTGGCCGCGTGGCGCCACCGCCGAACGCCTCGCCGGCTCTCCCCTCACTCCGCTCCGAACGCCGCGTCGATGCCTTGGCAGGACCTCGTATTGGGCGAGCAGGCTCCGGCACGCGCCACCAGGCTCGTCCTGCCGGTCGCTGCAGTCGGCGAGAACGGGGTGCTGGACGTTGCCGGTGCCGGGCGTGTTGCGCTCAGCCGGGCAGGCACCGTCAACTTCGCTCTGCGCACGGGCGGCGAGCAGCAGGTGCTCCTGTCCGCGTTCGCCCGCTGGCTGAACGCGCTCACCGAGCCGGTTCAGATCCTGGTCCGTACCCAGCGGCTGGAGACCGGAGCAGCCGTGGCGGCTCTGGAACGTTCCGCCCCGGAACTTCCGCACCCGCTCCTGGAGGTTGCATGCCTTGAGCACGCTGCTTTCCTCGCGGACCTGGCTGCCGAACAGGACCTGCTGTCCCGCCAGGTGCTGCTCGCACATCGCGAGACGGGCCTCGACCGCGCAGCAGCCCTGCGGTCCTTGCGTCGCGCCGAGGAGACAGCCGGCCTGCTGGCCGCAGCGGAGATCCCGGTACGGGTGCTGACCGGGAACGAGGCGTTCGCGCAGCTGGCTGCCGCCACTGCGCCGGACACCCCGCTCCACCCGAACCCCGCACTCCCTGACATGCCCATCACCTATTCCGAGGAAGGGAGTGCCTGGTGAAGCGCCGACATGACCTCCGCGCCGACGAGCCGACCGGACTCGGCCTAGGGCCGGACAGCATCCAGATTGAGCCCCGCGTCCTGTCGGTCGGCGACCTGCTCGCCACCACGCTCATCGTCACCGGCTACCCGGCCGAGGTCGGACCGGGCTGGCTGGAACCCCTGCTGACCTACCTGGGCCGGCTCGACGTCAGCCTGCACATCGAACCCTTGCCTCCCGCGATCGCGGGCCAGCGGCTGCGCAAGCAGCGCGCCCGGCTGGAGGCCGAGCGCCGGACCAGCTACCAGCGGGGACGCTTGGAGGACCCGGAGACGGAGGCCGCTGCGCAGGATGCCGCCGAGCTCGCCTGGCGCGTTGCGCGAGGCGAAGGCAAGCTCTTCCGCCTCGGCCTCTACCTCACGATCTATGCCACCACGCGGGAGCAGCTCGCGGACGAGTTGTCCGCGGTGCGGGCAATCGCTGAGTCAATGCTGCTGCGCTGCCACACCGCGACCTGGCGAGCGCTTGAGGGCTGGACGACCTGCCTGCCGCTCTGCGTGGACCAGCTGGACACGAAGCGCACATTCGACACGGCTGCCCTCGCGGCGTGTTTCCCCTTCGCCTCACCCGATCTTCCCTCCGGCGGGACCAGCTCTGCTGCGGGGGCGGGGGTCGGACCGGTTCTGTTCGGGCTGAACGCCGCCGCGTCCGGTCTGGTGCTGTGGGACCGGTTCGCGCAGGACAACCACAACTCGGTGACGCTCGCGCGGTCCGGGGCCGGCAAGTCCTATCTCGCCAAGCTCGAAGCACTGCGGCTGCTCTACCAAGGCGTACAGGTCTTCGTCATCGACCCAGAGGACGAGTACACCCGCCTCGCCGAAGCCGTCGGCGGCACCACAGTCCGCCTCGGTGCCGACGGCGTGCGGATCAACCCGCTCGACCTCGCCGACGCGGATCCCGGCACGGGTGACGGTCTGACGCGCCGAGCACTGTTCCTGCACAGCTTCCTCGCCGTCCTGCTCGGCGAGGCACTCGACAGCGCAGACAAAGCGCTGATGGACACGGCGATCCTCGCGACGTACCGCCGCGCCGGGATCACCTCGGATCCGCGAACGCACACGCGCCCGGCACCGCTGCTGTCCGACCTCGCCCAGACCCTCGCCGACACGGAGGATCCGGCGGCGAAGCGGCTCGCCGAGCGCCTCGCACCGTACGCGACGGGCAGCCACCGCAGGCTCTTCGACGGCCGCACCACGCACACCGGGCGCAGCCATCTGACCGTGTACTCGCTGCGGGACGTTCCCGACGAGCTGAAAGCCGCAGCCACCATGCTCACGCTCGACGCCATCTGGCGGGTCGTCACGGATCCAGGCGATCGACGACCGAGGCTGATCATCGTCGACGAGGCCTGGCTGCTGATGCGCGACGAGCACGGCGCCCAATTCCTCTACCGCATGGCCAAATCCTCGCGCAAGCGCTGGGCAGGCCTGTCCGTCATCACCCAGGACACCGCCGATCTGCTGGCCACCGACCTGGGCAAGGCGATCGTGGCGAACGCCGCCACCCAGATCCTGCTCCGCCAAGCACCGCAGGCCATCGACGCGGTCGCCGAAGCCTTCCGCCTGTCTGCCGGCGAGGCCGCCTACCTCCTCGCCGCCCTCCAAGGCCAAGCCCTGCTCTGCGCCGGCCCCGGCCAGCGCGCCGCCTTCACCACCACGGCCTCCTCAACCGAGCACAGGCTGATCACCACCAACCCCGCCGAAATCCCCGACCCTCACCAGGCCCACGGCACTCAGGAACAGCGGTGAGCGGCCAGCAACCGGGCGGCCCACTGGCCCCGTTTCTCATCGATCCGTCCAGCTGGTGGCACGGCGCCACCGAGGCGGTCTGGTCCGCCGTCGCTACCAGCTGGCCGTTGCTCGCCGTGGCGGCGGCAGCGGCAGCCGTGACTTGGCAGACGACCAGAGTGCGGGCCCACCGTGCGCGGCAGAGCTGGCTGACCGCCGGGGGCACCGTGCTGGCGATCCTGGTCCCGCCGACCGTCGAGCCGGCTTCGGCCGAGGCGCTTTGGAGCCACCTCGTCGGCCTGCTGCGGCCGTGGTGGCGCAGGGTCGGCAAGGGCCAGCCACACCTCGCCTTCGAATACCGGTTCACCGCCGACGGACTGCGCATCCGCCTCTGGGCACCGGCCTCAGTGCCGCAGATCCTGCTGCGGCGCGCGGTCGAAGCCGCCTGGCCCGGCGCCCACACCAGGCTCGAATACCCCGGTCCCCGCCTCGCCAAGGGCACCCAGTACTCCACCGGCGGCCGGCTGCGACTCGCCCGGCCGGAGATCCTCCCGCTGAAGACGGACCACGCCGCCGACCCGCTGCGCGCCCTGCTCGGCGCAGGCCTCGGCGCGGAGACCGGCGAGGAGATCACCGTCAGCGTTCTCGCCCGGCCCGCCACTGGTGCCCGCATCCGCCGGGCCAAGCGCCGGCTCCAGCACCTGCGAACCGGTTCCGGACACCCAAGCCGTGCGGGACGGCTCTTCGACCTGCTCACCCATCAGCCGTCGCGCACCACACCCGCTCCCCGGGACCCCGAGCAGAGCGGCGAGCTGCGCACCGCACTGGCCAAAGCGGCAGGTCCGCAGTGGGAGACCTGCGTCCGCTACTGCGTCACGGTGCCCATCGCGGACGCCCCGGACGGCGACAAGGCGGCCCAGCGCTCAGCCCTGAACACCGCCCGCACGCAGGCCCGCAGCCGGGCGCATGCTGTGGCGTCGGCGTTCGCGGTGTACTCCGGCCGCAACTGGTATGCCCGTCACCGCCTCCGCCGGCCCGCCGAGACGACGGACGAGCGGCACTTCCCACCGCGGGGCGACCTCCTGTCCGTCACCGAACTCGCCGTAGTCGCCCACCTGCCCGCCGACCCCGCGGCCCCCGGTGTCGAACGTGCCGGCGCGCACTCCGTGCAGCCCACCACTGCGATCCCCGTGCCCGGTCCGTCGGTCAAGCCGCTCGGCACCGCCGACACCGGCCTCGCCCGGCCGGTCGGCCTGTCGGTGGCAGACGGCCGCCACCACGTCCACATCATTGGCGCGACCGGCTCCGGCAAGTCCACCCTGATGGCGAACATGATCCTCGACGACGCTCAGGCCGGGCGAGGCGCGCTGGTGATCGACCCGAAGGGCGACCTCGTCCTCGACCTGCTCAGTCGCATGCCGGAGTCGGCGCTCGGCCGCACCGTGCTCATCGACCCCGACGACCGCGGCCTGCCACCCCGCCTCAACGTCCTGGAGGGAGCGGACGCGGATGTCGTCGTCGACAACCTCGTCGGCATCTTCCGGCGGATCTTCGCCGCCTTCTGGGGCCCTCGTACCGACGACGTCATGCGCGCTGCCTGCCTCACCCTCATGACCAGCACGACCACCCGAGGCACGGTCACGCTCGCCGACATCCCGCCCCTGCTCACGGACACGGTCTATCGCCGCCGCGTCGCCCACGGCATCAACGACAAGGTGCTGCGCGGATTCTGGCACTGGTACGAGCAACTGTCCGAGCCCTCACGGGCAGCCGCCATCGGACCGCTCATGAACAAGCTCCGTACGTTCCTGCTCCGCCCGTTCGTCCAGAACACCATCGCCGGCGGGCCCTCCACCTTCGACCTCGACAGCGTGCTCAACGGCGGCATTGCCCTCGTCCGGCTGCCCAAGGGCGTCCTCGGCGAGGAGACCGCCCGCCTCCTCGGCTCCTTCACCGTCGCCAAGACCTGGCAGGCCGCGACCAGCCGCGCCGCACGTCCCGAGGACACCCGCCGCGACGCCGCCCTCTACATGGACGAGTGCCACAACTTCCTCACCCTGCCCTACCCGCTGGAGGACATGCTCGCCGAGGCCCGCGGCTACCGCCTCGGCTTCGTCCTCGCCCACCAGCACCTCGCCCAGCTCCCGCACGACCTGCGCGAAGGCATCTCCGCCAACGCCCGCTCCAAGGTCGTCTTCAACGCCTCCCCCGAGGACGCCCGGGACCTGGAACGCCACATGCGCCCCAACCTCACCGCCCACGACCTCTCCCACCTTGGCGCCTACCAGGCCGCGGCCCGCCTCGTCGCCCGCTCCGCGGACGCCCCCGCCTTCACCCTCCGCACCACTCCGCTGCCGCCCAGCATCCCCGGCCGCGCCACCGAAGTCCGCCGCTCCTCCCGCACCACGTACGGCCCCGCCACCCGAAAGTGAGGCCCCATGCCCAGCCCCCTCGTGCCCAGCCCCCGCCCCCGCACCACCCGCCGCCAGCCGCCGCTGTACGCCCTCGCCTCCCGCCTGACGGCCCGCGACCTGTGGCTGCTGGAGATGCTGCTGGAGCACTCCGTCCTGACCACCACCCACATCACCGACCTCTCCTACACCTCCCGCCGCTCGGCCAACCGGCGCCTTGCCACCCTCACCGGCCTCGGCCTGCTCACCTCGTTCCGCCCCCAGCTGCCCATCGGTTCCTCCCCCGCCCACCACACCCTCGGCCCCACCGGCGCTGCCCTTCTCGCCGCCCGCCACGCCACCACCCCGGCCGCGCTCGGATGGCACCCCGACCACTGCACCCGCACCGCCTTCTCCCCCACGCTCACCCATGACCTCGGGGTGGCCACGTCCCTCACCCAGCTCATCCAGGGATCCGCTCCCACTGGGTACTTGAGCGCCTGGTGGTCCGAGCGCCGCTGCCGCGAGCAGTGGGGCGACCTCGCCCAGCCCGACGCCTACGCCACGTGGACGGCCTCCGGCGGCGAGATCTCCTTCTTCCTCGAACACGACACTGGCACGGAGTCCCTCACCCGCCTCGCCGCGAAGCTCGACAACTACGCCGAACTCGCCATCGCGACTCGCAGCCGACCGCTCGTGCTGTTCACCCTCCACAGCCAGCGCCGCGAGGCCAACCTCCACAAGCGCCTCACCAGCCACGCCGCCCTCGACTACCTGGCCGCCGCCACCTTCAGCCGTGACCAGCTCACCACCCCGGCCGGACCGGTCTGGCTGCCCGTCAGCGCCCTCTCGCGCCGCCTGCACCTCGCCGAGCTCCCCGACGGCTGGCCAGCCGACCGCTGTCCCTCCATGTCCCCGCTCGCCGCCACCGGCACCGTCCACCCGGGCAGCCGGCCAGCTGTGCCACCGCCCCACCCACTACCGCCCGGCCACCCCGCCCGCGCCTGAATGAACGGCGCCGATGGAATCCGCGGCGGCCCGCGCGACCACCGCAGCTACCGCGGGCTGCCTCGCCGCCTTCATTCTCCTGGCCGCTGCCGCCGGGGCCGCACTGTCAGCCGCCACCGGCGGCCTCCTCGATCTCCTCACCGACGACAAACCGGCCAGCAGCAATGCCCTGGCCGACATTCCGCCCGGCATGGCGCCCCTCTACCAGCAAGCCGCGCTCACCTGCCCCGGACTGCCCTGGAGCATCCTCGCCGCCATCGGCAAGATCGAGACCGACCACGGCCGAGCGGCGAACCAGACCTCCACCGCCGGGGCCGTCGGCCCGATGCAGTTCCTCCCCAGCACCTTCGCCCAGTACGCCGAACCAGTCCCTCCCGGAGGTGCCGTCCCGCCCACCCCCTGGGACCCAGTCGACGCGGTGCACGCCGCCGCCCGTCTGCTCTGCGCCAGCGGCGCCCGCAACGGCAGCGACATCCGCGCCGCCGTCTTCGCCTACAACCACGCGAACTGGTACGTCGACAAAGTCCTCGTCCAGGCCCGCGAGTACGCCGGCGCCGACCCGCTCATCCTCACCGCCCCTAACCGGGCCGCAGCCACCGCCGTCGTCTTCGCCCGCTCCAAGATCGGCACCCCGTACGAATGGGGCGGTACCGGAACCGATGGCCACGGCTACGACTGCTCCGGCCTCACCCAGGCTGCCTACGCCGCCGCCGGCATCCCCATCCCCCGCGTAGCCCAGGACCAGTACAACGCCACCACCAAGCTCCCACCCGGAAGCGCCCTACTCCCTGGCGACCTCGTCTTCTACGGCACCTCCACCACGGACATCACTCACGTCGGTCTCTACGTCGGAGGCGACCAGATGATCGAGGCACCCCGCACTGGCATCCCCGTCCGCCAAGCCTCCTACCGGCCTCCTGGCCTCAGCTTCGTCGGCGCCACAAGGCCGGTCCGATGAACACCGGGGCACCCCCCGTTACCGCGCCCAGCCGAAGGCTCCCACTTGTGATCGGACCGGGGATGGCGAGCGCCGCCGGTGCGCGCCCGGGCAGGAGAAAACCGCTCTGCCCGCGATCGAACTCACAGGAGCCCAGGACCCGTGCACAGTACCCTCCCCGCCACCCCGCCCACCCACTCCGAACTCCGCCGAACCGGCAGGGTGCTCACCACGGGTACGTGGGTTCTCATCGGTGCGGTGTGCACCTTCTCCGCCATGACCGGCGCCCACTTCATCGGTGCGCACACCCCACAGCCCTGGGCAGGCTGGACACTCGCGGGCGCCATCGACATTGCCTTCGTCATGGCGCTCCAGGCCGACGCCACGCTCGCCCGCTACGGCTCCAACGGAGGCGGCTGGCCCACTACATTTCGCTGGCTCACCGGCGGGTTCTCCGTCTTCGCCAACATCGGCGACGCCGCACTCGGGGGAGACACCGTGGGTATCCTGGTCCACCTCATCGCCCCCGCCCTGCTCCTCGTACTCGGGGAGGCCGGACCTGCCTGGCGCCGTCAACTGGTTAGCCTCAGCCGAATGCCCCCGCGGCTCCTTGACAGCTGCTCAGCCCTGCCCCGTGCACACCTGCACACCTCCGGTCTGCCAGTCTCCAATGCCGACACCGACGACCAGCCTGAAGTGCCCACCCGGCCGGACTCGTCAACCCAACGCAACCGCCATGCGGACGCGTCTCTGCCGACAGCCGCGAGCCGAGTGCGCACCCATACCCTGAACACCCCTGTCGATGCCGCTCCCCCGGCCAATGCGCAGGAGGCCCGGGCTCGCATTGTCAGAGGCCGTCTTGACGGTCTCAGTCAGCGGGAGACCGCTCGCCGGGCCCACCGCAGCCCCGCATTTGTCCGCAAAGTCTGGACCGCAATGGACGAAGGTCCGGATACCCCCAGGACGCCTGAGAAAGGCCCAGGTGCCATGAAATAACCAAGTGACCGGCGCCCGCCGCGCATTCTGCGTCTAGCACCGATACCTTTTCCCGACTTCAGCAATTGACGGGCAAAGGCCACGGGATCAGATTATAGACCGGCCTTCCCCCCGGCTCCTGCCTCTTCTCGACGTACGCAGCGAGCACCTGCCGAATAACCTCCGAGAGACTGCACCCTTCGGACTTGACCACCGCCTTGGCGCTATTCCAGAGATCGTCGGGAACGCGGATGTTCTTCAACGGCGTGGCCGGTTTGTTCGGCACGTCAGGACACCTGGTGAAAGCCTTCGGGATGGCGGCCGGGGCCACCCCAATATCGCAACGGGCACGTCACGGATCTGAGTTCCCGCACGGCAACCCGCTTGACTTGTCCGCACCGACCAAGCGTCCATGGAGCTGGCCCGAACGACGCGGATGCGCACTGCGCGGGCCGGGCAGCGCCGCTGCCCATTCCCGGCCGGGGACCCTTTGTCCGTTCTTGCGGAGCCTGGAGGCCCCTCTCATGTCCGACACCTTGAGCAGCATCAACCGCCCCATCGGGCGACCGGTGACCGCCGTGACCGGCGCCGTGGCCGCCATCTACACCGAACTGTGCGGCCAGGACCGCGCGACCGCCGCCGCCCTGGCCCTCGCCGCCGGGGTCAGCCCCTCCGCCGCGCGGAAGGCCCTCGTGGCCCTGGAGGAGCGTGGCCTCGCGCAGCGCACGCAGGGCGGGAACGACCGTACGCGACGTCTGCCCGACACCTGGTACGCCACGGCCCCGAAGTCAGCCGAGGCCGATGACCGCTCGGCCCCCGCCGCGTCTGCCGACAGCCGCTCGGCCGAGGCGGAGGGCGGACACGCCGACCGGCCCAACGCCTCCGAGCCCGAGTCCAGGATGACCGACGGTGACGGCAGCGACTCCCCGGCGCCGACGGAGCTCGAGGCACACTTCGACGACGATCAGCCGACCGCGGCCGCTGAAGACAGCGGCGGTGCCACGAAGCTCACACGCGAGGCACCGGCTGTGGGCACCACCTCGGCGCTGCCGGAGACCAGCGCGAACACTCCGCAACCGGCGGACGACCCCAGCCCAACCGGCAGGGCAGTGGCTGCTACTGCGGCGGCCGACACGCCCACAGAAGCCGTCGACACGCCCGTTAGCGCGGTCCCGGCGGTGTGCCCGGCCTGCGGGGCGCAGCGGCGGCCTGCGCCCCGCAGGCCCGCGGCCGTCGGCACCGGTTCCCGGCTCGGGTCCGGGCAGTTGCACCAGATGATCCTCGAGCACCTGCAGGCGAACACCGAGCAGGACTGGTCCCCTACGGGAATCAGCAACGCGCTCGGCCGGTCCGCCGGGGCGATTGCCAATGCGCTGGCCACCATGGTCAACCGAGGCGAGGCGGAACTGACGAGTGCCAAGCCCCGGCGATACCGGGCCACCACCACTGAGTAAGAGGCCCCAGGTGGCCGACCGAGCAGCACCTGCTGCTCGGTCGGCCACCTTTCTCTGTGTGATCTACCGCGGTTTCGGCGAGGATGGGCAGGTGACTGCCTCCCATCCTCTCCTCGGTGTCGACGCCGTGCCGGCCCTGCGGCCATATCTGGACCAGGCGGGGCGCGTGTTCGCCTCGTTCACCGATCAGGACTCGCAGTGTGTGTCATACGGCGTCGAAGTCGGGGACGGGAGCAGGTGGTTCGTGAAGGCGGCCACTACCGCGAGCTCGGCCGAGTCGTTGCGCAGGGCCGACCGGTTCCACGAGGCCGTACGGCATGAGGTGATCGTGCCGCAGTTGCACCAGTTCACGGTGGGCGGTCTTCCGGCTGTGGTGATGCCGTGGTTCGAAGGCGAGGTCCTCTACGCGGCCACCCGGACGGGAGGCGAGGACCGGACGGCGCCGAGCAGTGCCATGGCGCGTTTTCGGACGCAGCCGCTGCAACGTGTTCTGGACGCGGTGGAGTCGGTGCTGGAGGCCCACCTCGCAGTAGAGGAGGCCGGGTTCGTTGCGGTCGACTTCTACGACGGCTGCTTGCTATACGACTTCACGACAGGCCGACTGCGGCTGTGCGACCTCGACGAGTACCGCCCAGGACCGTTCACCGTGGAGGGCGAGCGATTGCCGGGCTCGAAACGCTTCATGGCACCGGAGGAGTTCCGGCGCGGCGCCGAGATCAACGCCCGGACGACGGTCTTCAACCTGGGCAGGGCGGCCAGGCTACTGCTCGACGCAGGGGACACCGAGAGCCATTGGCGCGGCAGCACTGCACAGTTGGCAGTCGTCGTGAAGGCCACCGACTCGCGGCCAGAGCTCCGGTACAGCTCGGCTGGCGAGTTGCTCGCCGCCTGGCGGGCAGCAGGCCCACCAGGCGGCTGAGTCGTGCTGGTGATCTGTCTCTTCGAGCAGGTCGATTCAGGGCGGGACAGTCGGCTTCATACCGCCAGCAGGCGATCTGGGACCCCGGGCAACCCGGCCGACCCAGGTGGCCGGGTCCTACCTGCGGCCGACGCATCCCGCGTGGCCGCAGCCGCCGCAGAACCCTCCGCGCGAACATGCGCAGCCGCAGGCCCCGCTGCTCTGTCGGGGAACCCTGGTGAGGCGGCGGGCAACCTGGGTGGCCGACGTCGCGGCTCCCGTGGCCACTGGCCGGAGCGCGCCGAGGATCAGGTCGGCGAGGTCGGAGCGGCTGACGTTGCAGGTGGCGTGGGCGAGCGCGAAGTCCAGGCCAGGGGTCAGCGCTCCGTTCGCGGGCAGGTTCAGGGTAAGGGCGAGACGCAGGGTCATCTCGCGCTCGATCAGGGAGTCGTAGCCGGGTGGCAGGTAACGGGCGGCATCCCGGGCGCCGATGTTGATCGTCTTGGTGAGCGAGCAGACAGTGCCGCTACGCAGCTGCATGGCAGCGACCTGGGCTGCCGCGCGGATTGAGCCGTGGAGTCTGTCGGTGACGGAGGCGGGCGTGGCGGTGGGGTGGGTGGTGGGGCGCAGGGTGCGGCTCGGGATGTGGGGCAGCTGAGCCGCCGCGCACAGGAGGGCGTCGCGGCGAACCGGGCGGGGCCAGAGCCGGTCGCGGCTCTCCAGCGAGGGCATGGGGTCGGAGGCGAGGAGGCCGTGGGGGTAGAGCTGGGCGGCGTGGGCGAGTCTGAAGATGCATTCGCGACGGATCAGGTCCATATGGCCGGGCGGCTGGTCGCCGGTGGGCGTCGCGGGGCGGATGGCACTGTGGGCGTCGGCGAAGCGGTCGCCCGTGGTCAGGGCGTGGGTGAGGGCGGCGGCCAGGGTCGTTGCGGTGAGGGCGCGCAGGTGGTGGAGGTCGGCGGGCGTGCCGGGCTGCGTGGTCATGGTGGGGTCTCCCGACTGGGCAGGTGGGTTGGGGCCGGGGCGGGGTCGCCCCGGCCGGGCGTGTCCGGTCGGCAGACATTCGAGATCGGCCGGCCGGTGCTGGGGGTTGGGGGTAGCTACGTGGGCGTGCCGTCCGGGCCGGAGCTGTTGTCCGCGAAGAGCGCATCGAGCCAGGTCTCGGTGGCTTCACGGGCGGTCTGCTCGGCGTACTGGAGTTCCAGGCGCAGGAAGGCAAGGGTCTCGGGGCGGCGGTCGGCCTGAAGGGTGTCGAGGATGTGGCGGATGCTCTGGGTGAAGGTGTGAAGGGCAGCGATCAGGTCGAAGTAGCTGGTGTCGTCGCTGGCGAGGAGTTCGCCCTTGGCGAGGCCCGTGACGTTCTCGAAGTGCTGGATGACCGCGGCGAGGGCTTCTCGGAGGTTGTGGTGCATGGCCGGTCGCTCCTGGGTAGAGGGTCGGGCGTCGGCGGAGGCCGTGTTCAGGCGGCGCCAGGCAGGTCGCCGTAGGGGTCGTGGTGAAGCTCGACCCAGGCCTCGGGCGGGAGGTAGCCGATCTGGCCGCCGTCCCTGATCCACACCACCCCGCTCGGCTCCTCACTGGGGCCGGGCAGCGGCTGGTCGTCGCCGGGCCCGGTGCTGGGCTGGATGTGCGGCGTACCGGTAACCGGGCCGACGTAGTGCTCGAACGGCCACTCGGGGGACAGGGCGAGACGGACCGGGGTGCCGGGGTCGAATGCCTTCAGGCTGGTGATGAGGTCGGCGACGGTCAGGTGGCGCTGCACCATGGTGGCGTCATCCTCCTTGCAAGTCCGGGAAGTTGGAGATTTGGTCCGGGAGTCTTCTGCAGCCGGTCCACCTGGGGATCGGCTCGCATGGCGGGCAATGGGCCGCCCCGCCCCGGCAGCCGGGCGGGTGCACGGCCGCCAAGGCGGGATGGGTTGTGGTGAGCCGTCAGAGATCGGAGGTGCCGTTGCCCTCGGCCGGGGCCGCGGTGTTGAGCCGCTGGTAGGCGCGGGCGAGGAACCTGAGCTGGTGCGTGAGGGTGCCGGTGATGGCGGCGAGGATGTCGAGGCTGGCGCCGGTGGCGGCGAGGGCCGGCTGGGCGTGGCACGGGGTGAGGGCGCCGCCCGCCGCGATGGTGTCCAGGTCCTTGTGGGCGGCATTCAGCAGGCGCTCACTGTCCGCGACGGTGCGGTCGAGCTCGTCGACGGTGCTGCCGATGATCAGGGCGAGCTCGTCGAGGGCTTCGCCCCGGTCGGTGCCCGCGTGCGGGCGGCTGGAGTGGTGGGTGTCGATGAGGGCCAGGACCGTGGCGCGACCCGGCCAGGACATCGGGGGGACCGCCGTGGTGGAGGTGGTCGCGGCGAAGGCGTCGGGGCCGGGGTTGGGGCTCGTGGTCACAGCAGGTGCTCCTTGGAGGTGATCGCAGGTTGCTGGTGGTACGCCCTGACGGCCGGGCGCGCGGGCCTGCGGCCGCCGGGTCTAGCGAGCCGGTGCTGGGTGGGCAGCAGGCGGCGGGACCGGTGGTCCAGGGACCGGAGGTGGCTCGCCCAGTCGGCCTGGGTGCACTTCCTCCAGTCAGTGGCGGTTGTGGCAGGCTTGGTGGCGGTACCGCCCCCGATTCGAGCGGGGGCGGTACCGCCTGGCCCGAGGTCAGGTGCGGGTGACGTGCTGCCAGGCGGCACGCGGGATCATGTGTTCCTCGCGCATCAGCGGGTCGGTGGCGACCAGGGCCTTCACGAACGCGGCTACCAGGTCGGCCGGCGTGCCGGTGGTGAAGGTCGCCTCCCACACCGGGCGGCGGTACGGCGCAGGGGCCGCCCAGATCGTCCATCGGGCATAACCCTGGAGGGTCTCGTGTTCCGGCGAGTTGCGCACCCAGGTACGCAACTCAATGGCGGCACGGCCGTCGGGTGCGGTGAGGCGCTTGAGACCGTTCTCGGCGAAGTAGTCGTGCTCCCACCCGGCGTCGCCCGCGACCCTGAGGACCTTGTCGATGGCCTGGCTGTCGGTGTCGCCCGGCGCCGCGAACCCGTCGTCGTTGGCGTTGTAGCTGGCGGCCCAGGCGGTGGTGAAAGCCTGGATGAACTCGTAGGGGGCCTCGTCGCCGAAGGCGGCCATCCAGGTGCGGGCTCCGTGGTGGCTCGGGCGGACCCAGGCCTTCCAGAGTCCGACGTGCTCCGGGTTGGGCTCGGGAAGGAAACCGAGGTAGCCGCGTCCGCAGGGACTGGTGAGGTCGCAGTTCGCGAGCTCGTCCACCCAGTGGTGCCAACCGGCCTGGCTGATCAGGGGGTTGAAGGCGTCATCGGCCTCCAGGCCACCTCCGGCGAGGTAGCGGGGGCTGACGAGGACCTCTCCGTCAGGGCGGCTGGCCGACTCGTAGACCGAGGCGGTCTCGGCGATGTCGGGAGACTCGGGCGGCGCCTCGGCGGCGGTGTCGGCGGCGGCTGTGTCGGTCATCGGCGGAGCTCTCCTTTGGATTCAGTCGGCAGGTCAGGTGACGCGTTGTCGCGTCGGCGTGCGGAGGCAGGCGGCTATTGATGCCCGGCCATTCCAGGCCAGACTCCTCAATTCCCCGCCCTCCGCAATCACTGGGCACAATTGACCCGCGAAAGGAATTTCAGGGTTTTGATGAAACTTCCGCCGCCCGATCCCTCCGGGCACATTTCAAAGATAGCTCGACCGCGGGGGCATGTGAAGCCGAAACCAAGGCTGGAAAATGCTGGAATTCAAGGCATTTCACGACGCCTTGCGTCGTGAAATACAGCGTTCTCGACACCTCCTGTCGTGAGTTCCAGATTGCACGACCGATTCGCAGGAAATGCCCCCGTAGCGCGGCCGGAACATCACCCGATCGGGCGATGTTCGCGGGCGGCCCCGGGCAGGCGGCCCCAAACAGGCGGCCCCGGGCAGGCGCCACCCCACCGCTTCGCGGGGGCCCGCGCCCCCCGGGACCAGCAGCAGGTCCCAGTCCGAGTTCTGTACGGGTTCGGACAAAGTACGAGCAATGAAGAGCCGTAGTTGAAGCAGCGACAGACCTACGACAACTGGCGGGGGCTCCGGGAAGCACGGCGGGAGCCGGGCCGCCGTCACGCGCGTGTGGAGACCGGGAGATACCTGCCCCGGTTAGGCAGTCTGGCCTTCCAGCCGGGCTCCGTTCGGCCCCTGACCTGCGGGTTCAGCGCCAAAGGGCCCGTCCTTCTACTAGGCGGACACCCGAGTGGACACCCATGGATGGACATCCATGAACGGACACCCTGCCTGCCAGATATTCAGTTCGAAGTCGCTACACGGTTACCCAGGTCCTCGGCCGCTCAGGGCCTTCCTGCCTGGCCCGGTAACGGACCGGCGGCGCGGTGTGCCGATCGCGCCCGCGGCCCTGCGTACGCCGGCCTGGAGACTGGATGGAGAAGTTCCTGAAGCGCCTTGGCGACGGCCGGTGTGGGCTTCTCTCCGAGCTCCACGAGACTGGAGGCCAGGCGTTTGGAGGTGGCGCGAACCGCGTCGAGGCGGCCAAGAGCAGCTTGGAGCTGCGCAAGACGGAGGTGGAGCTGCTCGTTGTAGCGGTCCAGGCCAATCGCCTCGTCGAGAAGAGCGATTGCCGCGGCGGGATCGTCGGGAGCAGCAGCGGCTGCCATTGCTCCAAAGGCATCGAGAGCGCGCCGGCGAGCTTCCTCACGAGTGGCCTCAGCCCACTCATACGCGGCTCCCGCACAGAGCTCGCCCGTATAGAGGTCAGCGACACGCCGGTGGGCGAGAAGGCGGCTTGCCGCGTCTGGAGCCGCAGCGCCCGTCCGGGAAGCAGCGAAGAACTCTGCGAGGTCGGTGGTGATGAGCTCAGTGTTCAGGCGGGTCAGGTCGCCGGTTGTCAGGATGGCGTTGACGGAGCTCGTGGCGCCGAGTGCGTTTCGGAGGGCGGTACGGATGCTGGTCTTCGCTGTGTTGAAGGCTTGCGTCCCGGCCTGTGGCGGCCGTTCCGGCCAGATGGCCTCCAGGATCGCGTCCTTGGTCATGCCGGCTGGGTGGACCGCGAGGTAGGCGAGGAGCTCCCCCGCAAAGCCGATGAGGCCTCGCGTGACGACTTCGCCCCGCACTGTGACAGTAAGGGGACCAAGCAGACTGATATGAACTGGTCGCTTTGCCGAGTCATCCGACGCTTTTCCTTCTTTCCGGACCGTGGCGCAATCTGCGCTGTCTTGCACATGGCTAATCCGCGGCGGCGCGACAACCACCGTGTCCGCTGGCAGAGGAGTCGGCCGACTGATTGCCGACTCGACGACTTCCTCTGCTGCGGGGTTTGCCGGGATTTCCTCCGGTGGTTCTTCTGGAATTCCTACGCGCCAGAGGCCAACTTCCGATTCTTCCGCTCCTTCGCCCGGACCGTGCTCATCTACGAGTGCGCCGACGGAGGTACTGAAGACTTGTCCCGCACCGTCGGGCAGGAGGCTGAGCAAGGTGTCGGCGGCCGCGGTGCTCAGATGGAAGAATCGGGCGGTGGTGCTGGCGGCGCTGCCGACGGGCGGGTTGAGTGTGGCAGTGCCATCGGCCTCCACCATCGCGGTCACGGCCCAGGGTGCGGGCGTGCTGGTCAGTAGCACTGCAGCCAGCCTCCGGGCTCGTCCGGATTTTAGAAGAGCGGACATCCTCGGCAGCTGATGCTGCTCGACATCGCCGAGAGCGAGCACAACAATCTGTTGACCCGCTGGCTGACCAGGGTGGCTCCCCCCGCCGCGCTGGGCTCGCGCCCTTGCGAGGAGGCGTTCTTCCAGGATGTTGAACGCCTCCTCGGTATCGCTGGTGTGTACGCAGCCCGGCCATGGGCGGCGGTGCATCAGCGCCGGGGCAAGCCGTGCGGCGAGCAGGTCGGGCAGGATGAGTTCGGCTGCCTCGGGGCTCGTCGCGGCTGCGACGAGCAACGACCGCAGTGCGTCCTCCGCGCCAGGGCCGTCGAGGGCGAGGGTGTTCTGATCCTGGCTGGTGAGCAGCTCCAGGAGCCCGAGTTGGGCCCCGTCTCGTGTCGCGATCGGGACGTCGGCGTTTGCCTCGGTTCCGGGCCCGGACGCAAGGCGGCTCGTGCGTCGCAAGGCAGCGGCCAGGGAAGAGTCCTCTGGCCGGAGGGGCTCGCTCTCGTCCGGTTGGGTGGGCGCGCCCGGGCGGTAGGTGCGGCGGCGTCGGAGCATCCGGGCAGAGGCAGCCGCACCGAGTCCGATGACAACGGACAGGGCCAGGAACCCGGCTGCTCCAGGAAGGTGGATCCCGGGCGCCGTAGCGGTCTCCCGTTCGTCTGCCGGTTGTTGCCCGAGAGTCTGGGCTTCGGGTGACGACGACGGGTGCGGCGCCGGTGACGGCGGGATATTCGGGGTGGCTGGCAGCGCGGAGTTCCCGCGCTGGGCTTGATTGATAGTTACCGCAGGCGCGGGCTGACGGACGGTGGCCTGCTGGGCATTGGTGGGAAGGTGGAGCGTCCAGCCAGGGTAGATGCGATTGGGATCGGTCAGCCGTCCACCGTCGTCTTGGAGGAGGCTGGCGTTGAGGTCGTAGATCTCGTTCCAGCGCAGCGGGTTGCCGAGGTGGCGGTCGGCGAGGCCCCAGAGTGTGTCACCCGCCTGCACCATCGTGTCGTCAGCCGATCCCGGGCTCTGGTCGGTGCGGTCGGTGCCTGCGCCTTGAGGGCTTGGGCCGGCAGCTGCGCTTGCTGTGGCGACTGGCAGTGGTCTGCCAGAGAGTGAGCCCGCGGCGAGCGCCGTCGACGGCCGGTTCAGAGACAGAACGCCGAGAGCGATGCTGACTACCAGGGCTCCGGTGATGGTGGAACGTGCGCTCAGGAGCTGCTGGCCGGCCGGTCCTGCGTGGAACGCACTTGGGAGTCTCGCCACGCACCAGACGATCTCGTAAGTGGTCTGGGCCAGGATCGTCAGCCACAGGGCCCACCCGAGAAGGACGAGGAGCCGCATCAGCGTGAACACCGAGGGTGCACCGGACAGTTCGGCATCCAGCTCGTCCCAGCTGGGTACATGGGTCAGGTCGAGCGGTGCGGCACAGGCGGTGAGGGCGTACGGCATTCCGACGAGGAGCGCGGCAAGCAGGAATGCTGCAGCGAACGCGCGGACGACGGCGCGAAGTCGGCCCGTGACCGGAACAGCCGCGAAGGTCATGAGGTGCCCTCCTGCCAGGCGGCACGGGCAGTCGCCGTGGCGGTGACTCGCAGGGAAGTGATACCGACAAGGGAGAGCAGCTGCGTGCGCTGGGTACGTTCGACCGTGACTGTTACCTCCTGAGTGGTGGCGCGGACCTGGCCCGTGGCACCTGCTGCTCGCAGATAGGTGTCGGCCGCAGACTGCGCCTCCCCCGGGCCGAGTTGCATGGTGCGGTCGGTTCGGAGCTTGGCCAGGTCAAGATTCCGGGCTCCGGCACGGGCGGCTTCCTGCGCCTGGCCGGAGGCCTCGACCTTGGCGGCGAGGACGAGTCCGCCGTCGGTAACTAGACCGAGCAGTGCGAGGAGGCCGGCGGCGATCGCGATGGTGAAGGCCGAGACCATTCCCGCGTCGGATCGCGGGCGGCGGAGTAAGG
The DNA here is from genome assembly GCF_053598215.1 of Kitasatospora sp. NPDC001175. Lineage (NCBI taxonomy): Bacteria > Bacillati > Actinomycetota > Actinomycetes > Kitasatosporales > Streptomycetaceae > Kitasatospora > Kitasatospora sp. NPDC001175. Next base: position 68,764 of record NZ_JBSFJU010000018.1, read on the forward strand.
TCATGGGCGGTCCGAAATGTAGGTGTCGACCGGCGCGGTGAACCTTCCCGTGACGGTCTGTTGGCCGGGCAGCGGTACTGCGCCCAGGTCCGCGAGGGCGACGTCACAGCTGACGGTGACGGTGACCTGGCCGCCTGCGCGGAATCCGGAGGTGTCTGTGCTGGTGCGCGGGTCAGGGCACGAGGTCCCGGCATGGGCGAGAGCGTCTGAGGCCGTCCGGCTGGCGCTGGCTCTCGCCTCTTCCAGTGTGCGGGCGAAGGATGCGGCACGGGCTGCCTGGTGCGCCGCGTCATTGATGTCGAGGCGGGCACCGGCGAGACGCCCGAGTCCAACAGCGAGAAGAGCAAGCGCAAGGAGCAGAGGCGCGACCAGGGCCAGCTCAGTGGCGACGGAGCCCGCGTCCGACGCCCAACGACGCCTTGCCGCCTTACTGATTGACACGGTGCTACCTCCTTGGACGATGCCGGATCAGGAGCCTGCGAGGTGCTCGACCGGGCCAGCGGCATGGGCCTGCACCGGCAGATGCAGGAAGGGCAGGAGTGCGACGACGGTGCCCCGGACGTCGGCGGTGGCCTCGGTCGCGGTCCGTTGGACGGTCACGGTGGGCTGGTGGAGGCTCCCGGAGCCGATCTGTGCGAGGAGTTCTTCACCAGCGCTGCGGCCTGCTGCGGCATCGGAGTCCTCGACCCGTGCCGCAGCCAGTGCCCGGGCAGCGGCGGCCTGGGCGATGTGGTGGGCGTGAGCGACAAGCGCGAACTGCACGATTGCCATCAGCAGGAGCATGAGGAGCGGGGCAGCAATGGCGAGTTCGGCGCTCGCCGCGCCACGGTCCCGCCCCGGTGCCACCCTCCGGTTGGAGAGCTGGCGCATAACGGATGTCAGAAGGTCAGTCCGTTCGCCTTGTCGGTGACCTTGGCCGCGAGGATGCCGAGAGCTGCGATACCGAGGCCGATGAGGAGGGCCGTGATGATGACGGTCTCCGTCGTGTAGCCGGCGTCGGACCGCTCGCGTCCATACCGGGCCTTGAGGTGCCTGCGCACCTGGTGCCAGGTGCGGTGGATCGCGTCGGTGATTTCGGTACGCACGTTGAGGTCTCCAGTTCTGGGTGGCTCGGGATCAGAGGCCCGTGAGGGCATGGGTGAGGGCCGGGTAACCGAGGAAGAGCAGGAAAGCGGCGAAGAGCGTGACCACAGGCAAGCTCATGCGTTCGGTGGCGGAGGCAGCCTCTGCTTCGGTCTCGGCGAGAAGGTGGCCGCGCAGGCTGGCTGCCTTGGTGGCGAGCGACGCCTTGATCCGTGCTCCCTCGCTTCCGGCGAGGGCTGCGGTCGCCGCGAGCTCGGTCAGCTCGCTGACGCCGAGCCGACTACCGAGTTCGCCGAGCGGTCCCCAGGGGGCGCTTCGGGTGACTTCCGCCTGCTGCAAGGCTCGGCGGAAGGCGGCGAAGCCCTCCCCTTGCCCGGCGCGGGCGGCGTCGGCGAGGGCTTGCTCGACGCCGGCACCTCCGGACAGCGCGACGACTGTCAGGTCCAGCAGGACGGAAAGCGCGTGCCGGATCTCGGCTCGCCGCCGGCTGGCCTTCTGTCTGACCGTCAGGTCGGGGATGAAGAACAGCACTGCGCCGAGCACCATCCCGGCCCACACGGGAACCGCCCAGCCGGGGCCTGCGCCTGCGAGCGCCATCAGCGCGGTGACCGGAAGTGGGATGAGCAGGCCTGCCAGTGCCGCCGTGGCCTTCTCCGCGAGATGCCGCTCGACGGGAATCGACAGCGCGCAAAGGTCGGCTGAAAGCTTGGCGCCGGGCAGCCGGCAGCGTCGCAGAAGGGGGACGACGGCCGTACCAACCCGCGCGGCCCAGCCTTCACTGTCAGGCCGCGCGACTGGACGCTGAGGTGTAGCAGCGGCCGGGGCAAGGGCGTCGGCAAGGTCCCGGCGAGGCGGGCGCGCGCCAAGCCAGAGTGCGCACGCACCTGCACCGAACCCAGCGCCGCAGATGACGGCGGCGATCACGCTGCCTCCGTTTCGGCTGGCGGCGCGAGGAGCCGGGCAGGTTCGCTGAACGCGGCGATCTTGCGCAGCCACACGAACGCCGCCGCGAACAGGCCGCCGACCAGGAACAGCACCAGTTGCCCCTCGAGGCTGTCGAACGGCTGCAGGTACGGACGGTTCAGAACGACGAGCCCGACCGCCATGGCCAGGGTGGTACCGACGACAATCCGTACCGAGGTTCGGACACGGGCGCGGGAGGCGGCGGTCCGAGTGCGCATCGCCGCGTGTTCGCGCGCCGAAGCGGCCAGCCCTGCGAGCAGATCGCCGAGGCGACCGCTCTGTCTGGTGCTCGCGCCGAGCAGGGCCAGGACGACCAAGTCGCCGAGCGGATCGGCAAGGTCTGCCGCCAGCTGCTGCAGCGCGTCGGGTAGGCGTTGCCCGCGCCGGATCCGCTCGGCCAGCGCGCCCACTTGGCCGCGAACGCATGCGGGCGCGGTGCGGGCCGTGACGAGAAGTGCCTGCTCCAGGCCAGCAGCCGCGGAAAGGGTGTCGCGCAGTTGCTCCGTCCAGGAGGCAATCGCCTCAATCCGCTCGATCGCGACCTGTCCCTGGCGGTCTCGCCCGAGCAATCCCGGCAGTGCCCACACAGCAAGCCCGGCAAGCACGCCCGCCACGGGCCAGCCCGTCACCGCCAGGGAGGCAGCCGCTGCCACCGCGGAGACAACCAGCTGCCGACTCGGTCTGATTCTGAGCCGCCACGCCGCGGGTCCTGCCGAGTCGGTGCTCACCTCGCCTGGACGAAAGGCCGTGCAGACGGTCCAGAGCCCAGCGCCGAAGCCGGCGCCGAGCAGCGTGACGGCCGCGGAGATCACGGCGACCACTCCCCGTCCGCCGGGCCCGGGCAGTAGCCGACTGCCTCCAGATCGGCGAGGGTCTCGGTGCGTAGCGGCGTCGCGTAGACCGCGCGCCGGGCCGGGCCCGGCCGGAAGACCTCGTTCGAGATCAGCTGGGCGCCGTCCGCACCGATGATCTCCCGGATCGATGACACTGCTCTGCGCCCCTCGGTGTCCCGAGCCAGGTGGATCACGAAGTGGACCGCGGACGCCACCAGCAGGTTGGTCGCCTCCAAGCTGAGTCGCTCGGGCGCCTGCACGGCGTACGCCGCGAGCTTGGTGAACACTCCGCGGGAGGTGGAGGCGTGGATCGTCGACAGGGAGCCGTCGTTGCCCTGCGACATGGCGTTGCACATCGGCACGACCTCGGCGCCGCGGATCTCGCCGACGATCACCCGGTCCGGTGCCATGCGAAGGCCCCAGCGTACGAGCTCTGCCTGGTCGATCGCGCCCTCGCCCTCGATGTTCGCCTCGCGCGCCTGCATCGGTACGACGTCGCCGTGGAGGCCGTCCTGGTGAAGCCCGAGTTCGTAGGTGTCCTCGATGGTCACCAGCCGCTCGGCCGGCGAGATCTCCGACGCCAGCGCGCGCAGCAGCGTTGTCTTGCCCATGTTCGTGCCGCCCGCGACGATGATGTTCTTCCGGGCCTGGACAAGAGCGCGGAGCAGGGACTCCACTTCCCGGTCGAACACTCCAAGACCCCTCAGCTGCGGCAGCGTCGCGCGCGGATACCGGTGCCGGCGGATCGACAGCGACACGCGATCTGAGACAGCCATCACCGCGAACATGCGTGAGCCGTCGGGGAGCTGCACGTTCAGTCTCGGCACTGCGCGGTCGAAGCGGCGTTCCTCGGCACCACCACGCGCCGCGACCGTGCGGATCAATTCGACCAGCTCACTGTCCGAGGAGGCGATCGGCGGGGCCTGCTCCTTGCGGCCGTCGGCGTAGCGGACGAACACGCGATCGCAGCCATTCACGTCGATGTTCTCGACGTTCGGATCATCCAGGAGCCGCTGGAGTCCGCCAAGGCCGAACAGCGCATCGTGCACCGTTCGGACCGCGCGCTGCTCGATTAATGGGTCGAATGCCGGAAGCCCCGTGGACAGCAGCCGCTGGGTGTAGCGTTCGAGCGCCTCCGAGATCAAGCGCTCCCCCAGTGCGCGGCGCTGGCGCCCGCTCAACGGCGCCTGGCCGGATGTCTCGGCTTCCTGCGTGTGGGCAACCAGCAGCTGCCCGACTTCTGCCCGCAGCGCGTCGACGAGCTCGTGCTCGCCGAGACCAGCCTGTGCGGCCATCACGGCTTATGACCTCCCAACATCGCTGCCAGCCCCGACCGTTCCGGCTCTCCAGAGTTCCCCGCCCGCGCCTCGTCGGGCTGTGGGAGAAGCTGGGAGAGGCCCAGAGCAAGGTGGTAAGCGGCATCGAACAGCGGGTTCGGCCGCCGCCGTCGCCTCAGCCAGCTGGGCCGGACCGACGGCCCTCCCCGCAGCACCCCGGCGGTCGCATGGTCGACCGGCAGAAGGTGGCACTGATCAGCGCCGAGCACGTGGGCGATCTCCTGCGGTGGCCACGCGCACGGCCCGACGACCGTCACGACCACATGTTTTACTCCGGGTCGTAGACGGCCCACGGCCGCCTCCGCATGCGCCAGCTCCTCAACAGAGCCGCACGTGACCAGGACCGCAGCATCAGCGGCACCTACGAGCTCTCCCACCGGACCAAGCGGTGCGCCGAGCCGCCCGATGTCGGCCACGACCGTGCCGGAGGCAAACTCGCCCTCGGCCCAGAGTGACTCGAGGGCAGCGAGCGCCGCAGTGCTTTTCTCAGCCGCAGCGGGGGCGGGTACGACCAAGACGCCGCCCTGCAGCCGCTGGGCGTGCGCGCGTACGACCTCCTCGCTCAAGCCAGTCCGGCGAGCAGCAGCCGCCAAGGTGACCAGGGACAGCGAATCGGGCAAGCCGAAGCGGAGCATCACCTCACCACCTGCCGGGTCGGCCTCCACCACCACGGGCTTGCCGAACCCAGGGCCCTGGCCGGGCCAGGTGACGGCCAGGGCCAGCGCAACCGCGCTCGCACCCGGTGATCCCTTGGCCGAGCACACCACGATCAACGCCATCTCGCCGTCATCTCCCGGGACCCGGAGCCTGTGCAGGCAGCACGATCACAGCTGGCTCCTGCAGCTGTGCGACACGGGCCGCCTGCCCCTGGTCGCACAGCACCGTGACCGCGGTAACAGCCGCACCTCCGGCACCCGGCCGGACATCGAGCACCGTCCCACGTACACCGGCCTCAGCCCCTGAAGCAGGACCAGAGCCGGAGACCTTCGTCTCGGAAACCACCACCTGCGCACCTGGGTTGACCATCGGAGGCACCTTGCCGGCCTTGACCGACACCGACACCAACGCCTGCCCTGGCCCAGGCACCGCCGATACGAGCACGCCCTCCGACAACAGCGATCCGGCCGGGAGCGCCGACCCAACCACTCGGCCGACCAGGTCGGCGCGCTGGGACGCCGGAACCACCGGCACCTCGAGATGGCTCCCGATCGTGACCACCCGCAGGTCGCCCGCGGCCAGCACCTGACCGTACGACACTGGCCGGGCCAGGGTGACCACCGATGCCTGATCGCTCGATGCGAACGCCGTCACCCAGAACCCCGCTGCACACACCACCATCACGCCGGCGCCCGCCAGCATCCGCATGCGATGTCTGCGCCGCACAACGCCGATCCGTCCACGGCCGAGCGGATCACCGCCGACCTTCGGACCCCGCGCGCTCGGCACTACCGTCGTCGCCAAAGCCATCTCCTGCTGCCATCCGGAACCGTCCTGAACACTCCTTGGCCGACTACTTCGTCACCAGGCTCTGCACCTCCACCGCCCGCACGGTCAGCTCCGACGTCGTCGCCAGATCCGGGTACGTTCCGCCCTGTCCTGCACCTGACCAGCTCACCGACCAGTGGACCGTCACCGACACCGTGAGCGCCCCATCCGGCCGCCCGGCCGACGGCCGCAGATACGTGTAGCCGCAGTCAGGCGACGGCGACGCCGCGTCGAAGGTGGCCGAATAGGGCGTGCCCGCTCCCTTGCACTCCACTGTGGAGCCGTCCCCCATCGCCCACGTCACCGACGCGGGGCTGGCAACTGCCACGACAGACACCCCCGGCACTTCGGCCGTCGCCTGAACCGGCTTCCACTGCCGCGACTCCACCCACAGCCACGTCGGAACCCGCACCACCTGCGGCCCTTGAGCGCCCGGGCTGAGCCGAACCTCCGGCTTCGGCAGGTCGAGGGAGGAGACAGCCTTCTCCGCAAGCACTTTGGGATCGACTGCCTTCGCAAGCTCCGTCCCTGTGCCGAGCCCTGCCCAGAGCGGTACGTCCGACGGGACCCCGGGACCTGCCGCGCCCTCGTAGAAGCCGCGTCCGCAGTCGAGCAGGTACCACTGCCCGCGCTCGCCGGAGGGCAGGGGCACGACCTCGGAGGTCAACACCGTGGAGCAGACTGGCTTGGAACCATCTGTGCCGGAACCCGGTGACGCAACGTGGGGAGCACCGCCTTGGCCATTGGCAGCACCGCCGCCCTGCGCAGCAGCGCTCAGGTCGCACCGGGTGGCGCTGCACAGTGCGGCTCCCGTGGTCGTCAAGGTGTCATCCTGGCCGCCGTCGGCTACCGGGGCCAACAGGGCAAGCGCAAGCATCGACGGGCCCAGCAGCGCTCCGGGGATCAACACGTTCCCACTTCGCCGATGAGCTGCTCAGACACCACCCAAGACCCGTCCCAGCGCTTCGTGATCGCTGCGGCTGACCGGTGGCGGCCACCACCTGCGTCCGCGGCCAACTGCCCGTCAACGGTGAAGTGCTGCCAGTGACTGGAGTCGAGGCAGTCGGTGACCTCCACCCGGTTCGGCGAATCCTGCGGCGATACGGATGTGACCACCGGCTTCGAGGTCAGCAGCCCCTTGCTGACCTTCCCCTTGCTCTGGTCCTTGGCAAGCTGCTCCGTCCAGAAGGTCAGCGGCTTGCCCATCATGTGCTTCGCGATCCGGGGATCGGTATAGGCGGAAGTCTGAGCCACCGCCATGATGTCTTCCCACATGGCGCTGTACGCGGCCAAGGCCTCCGGCGGCGCCGGCACTCCCGACCAGGACGGCGCGGCATCATTCGTCGGACTTGTCTGGGCCGCTGACGGGGAGATCGGTGCTCCCAGCGACGACGAGGTCTTCACGTCCGCGTCCTTGATCCGGGCAGCACCCTGACAACCAGCAGCGCATCCGAGCACGAGGACGAACGCCGCCGCTGCCATCCGTCGCCGCCGACTGCCGACGCAGACCCTCATCACGTTCCCTGGCCTCCCAATCCGCCACCTGATCCGCTGGAGCCATCGCCAGTGCGAACCCGAGGGCACTGAACTAAACGTTCGCCAGGCTCACTCGGATGCAACCATCGTCTGCATTCACACCGATGAGTGAGAAATCAGACGAAATGCCATCGCATTGGACAAGCCACCACCAGGCGAACCTCCTCGGTGTCCGAGGAACCTGCTGGCGACGACCCGACTCGCTTCGGGTGTAGCCACGACAGCATCGGAACAATCCTGGGTGAAGGTGTCGTTCACGGACACGAAGGACAGCCCACTGGCTCTAACGGTGCTGGCAGGACCAATTTGGCTGGCCAGCCGGAGTCAGGCAGTCTCTGACGATCGGAATCGCTCGGCAGAGACCCACCCTGCGGCTGGGGTCAAGCTCGGGCTGTCACCACCACTGCTGTCTCGGCGAGGAAGAAGCGTCCGTGATCTGCGGCGAGTCGTAGCGCCTCGTGCCAGGCCTCGATCTCCGTAAGAGACACAGAACCCCGGCCCTTCGACGCGGCACTGGTCAGCGCCTGCCGAATGTTCTCGATCCGGCGGCCGGCATGACCGCTCAGCTCGGTCGAGCTCGTCACCCATGGGTGGACCCGTTCTACCAGCAACGGCGAGTCCTTCACCAAGCCGGGCAGCTTCCGCCCGATCCTTCCGTCCGCGTAGTCCATCCACGGCTGCTGGTCATCAGTGAAGGCGTGGCAGATCCGCCTGTCGAGGTCGCGGGTCGCGCCCGAAATCACGAGGGAGTCGAAGTCGACGTGTGCCACCACCGCCCGGCCACCGGGCTTGAGAACGCGCGCAATCTCCGCGAGAAACGCAGCAGGATCCGGAAGACACTCAAGGACGTTGTACGAGACCGCGGCATCAACACTGCCATCGGACAACGGGAGCCTTTCGGCCAGATCTGCCACCTCGATCTCGGCGCCACCCTTGTGGTCTGCCAACAGGCCCCGGGTGGCCTCGACGCTCTCCGCCGATCGGTCGAAGCCGATCAAGCGGGCACTGGGGACCCGACGGGCAAAGGCCGCCAGGGTAGGGCCTGTTCCGCAACCCAGATCCACGACGCATCCGCCATCGCGCACCGCCGCTGAATCCACCAGGTGGTCGTGGATCAGCTCGTCAGCGTCTGACATTCGCTCTCCCCTCTCAGCCTCGCCTATCTCGCGAGGAAGGCCTCCAGCGCGGCCCGGATCACCCGCCGAGTCGCACCCGCGCAAGGCTCGTCCACCAATAGCGCCGACCATCCCGCCGGAGCTCGACCAATTCGACGCTGGGCACCGCGAGTTCCACTGATTCCAGATTACGCAGACCCGCGATCACCTTCCTTAGCGGTTCGGCCGGCGCCTCCTGGTTGCAGTAGCCGATGCCCAGATGCGGCCTCAGTTGATCCGCCGTTGTCCTCACCTCCGCGCCGACAGCAGCTCCGGCCTCTACCAGCACGTCGGTAAGGCGCAGGATTGGTGTCCAAGGCGCGAGGCTGAAACGTACGGCGCCACGCGAGCCTGCGAGAGGGAGGACTTGGAGCGCGAAGGGCTCCAGCTCGGCACAAAGTGCCCGGGCCGAGGCCACCAGGGACTCAACCTCCTTGTCGTCAGCCACCGCAACGCGGCTGAGGGTGATGTGCAAGCCGTCGACGGGAGTGAGGTCCAGCTCTGGTCTGGACAGGTGCTTCTGGCAGTGAGCCGTCAGTGCGTGCACCGACCGCGCATCGTCCATCGTGATGAACCAGTAGAGGCGGCGCCGGCCGGGCGCCCACGCTGGCCTGTCCCAGTGGTTGACCATCGTGGTCACCTCCGAGAAGGCTTTCCAGTCATGATCCGCGATGACCTGAGGGTCGGTGAGCGAGGGTGGCTGGTCAGCTGGGAAGACGGAGGCCGCAGCGGGCGCGCTCGGGTGCATCGAGTCTCTCTTTGCTTACGGTGTGCGGGCGGCGGAATCGGAGGACACCGCCTCGATGACGTACGCGGCTTTCTCCGCCCTCCACTGTGCAAGCTCCGCAGCGTATTCGACCACGGCGTCGAGCCCGGACCAGGGCTCGGCAAGTGAACGAAGTTCGTGGGCTCGCTGAACGACAGAGCGGATCGGGTTCGCCTCTCCCGACCGGAGCGCTGCTCTGCCGAGCTCCATCGCCCGTTCGACATCCGGGTTCGAGCGCTGCAGGTGGGAAGCTGCGACATCGAGGGTGATCAGAGCGCGGCTCCATGCCGAATCGGCCTCGTGAACGTAGTGATCGATCTGCTCGGCATAACTGACGACCTTGGGGGTATCCCCGAGCGCTAAGTAGGCCGTCGTCGCGTTTGCCAGGATCCGCGCCATACCGTAGGGCTCGAAGGAGATGCAGGGGGTGAGGCCCGGCGGTGTGCCTATCCGCTCGGCCAGTATCAGGGCCTGCCCGACGGCCCGCTCGGCGCCCTGTCGATCGTTGATCTTCCCAAGGGCGCGTGCCTGCCCGTTGACCAGTAGCCGAATCGCTTGGGGGCTGGCGGGCGCAACGTGGACGCCGACCTCCGCGAGATCGTTCGCCTCCTGGTATCGGCCCGCGTAGTAGGCCTCCAGCGACTGCGTCCCGCGGACCCACGCCATCAACTCGGCGTCCTGGACCACATCAGCCAGCTCGTACGCCTCGGTCAGGTACGCCTTGGCGGAAGCGGGGCGGCCAGCATTGACGGCCATGTAGCCGAGGAGTCCGGCTGCGCGAGCAGCGAGGACGTATAGGGACTGGCGCTGCCGAGGATGCTGCCGCCCGGCCAGCAAGTCGTGCACCGACGCCCGCAACTTCGAGCCGACCGGCGCGAGGGCCTGCGGTCCGCTCGCCTCGTAGGACGAGACAAGGACGTCGATGGAGTGCTCGAGCCGCTCGAGGTGCGCGAGGTCCACGTTCACCGCGGTGATCGCACTCAACTGACTTGCGATCGTCGCCGGATCGTCCCAGCCCGGCAGGGACGCCTCACTGTCTCGCCCGAAGGTCTCACTCCGACCCAGCGAGGGCAGGGCAGTCGGCAACGCGGCGATCAACTGGTCAGGGATGCCAAGGCCGGCAGCCCACTGCCGCAGCTGGTGCCGGTCGCGGATCGCCTTCTTCCCGTTCTCCAGCCGGCTGACCTCGGCCTGGTCGATGCTCACGAGACGGGCGACCGCTGCCTGGGACAGGCCCGTGTGCCGCCGGTAGGAGCGGACGACCGCGCCCAAGTCCCAGCGCTGCAGAGCGGCCGCCACCTCGGGCAGCTCCCAGAAACTCCCGTCTACCTTCGCCGCCGTCCCGCGCCCGCACGCTGCGCATTGCCGCTGAGCGTTGTAGCGGCTCAAGGTCGCGCCGCACCCTGTGCAGCGCTGCCGCAAACTCTCCACGTCCCACCCCACTCGGTACGTGACCAGATGACTCCGCTGAGTCCAGACTGCCACAGCCGCCAAAGTGATTTCGTGCGATAAACAGACCCCCATGGCCAGCCCTTGGAATCGGGCGGGTGCGGCGGCAGCTGGAGGCGCTTCGGGCCCGCGGGCCGCACGACGTTCACCCAGTCGGCGTATTTCCCGATGCCCGTCCGTGGTTGATCTTGTCGGATGGTAGTCAGGCCCCGTCCGAGCTGCGTTCGCGCATACGGATCGCGCCGACCGCTTCGTCCACACCGTGGGAGGCCGGGATGGACACATCCTTCTCAGGGGTGGCCAGGCGATACCAGCTGGAGCCGTATGCCACCCAGGCCGAGCCGTACTACGCCGCCAAGGATCCCGCTCACGACTTCGTGCACATCCGGAGGATCCTGGAACGGCTTGAGCTGCTGCGCGACGGGGAGGAGCTCCGCCTCGACCTGCTGTACTTCCTGGCCTGCTACCACGGGCTTGCCCGACAGCTTGATCACTCAGGGTTCCGTGAGGATACGGCGTCCTCGCTAGACGCACTCGGATGGGAACCCGACGAGATCAGCCAGGCGTTCGCGTGCCTTAAGCGCCATCTGGAGGACCCCGAGCTCATCGAAGAGCAACTGGTCCATGATGCCAACTACCTCGAATCAGTAGGGGCCTTCGGGATCGCCAAGGCGTTCACAACCGGCGGCGCCCGAGGACAGCACTACGAGGAGACAATCGAGCGCGCCAGGTTCTTCATCAACCGTCCGGTCTTCCGTACCGCGGCCGGCAAACGCGTGGCTGCCGAGCGCCGGGCCTACGCACACGCCTTCCTTGACGCCCTGGAGGCCGAACTCGGCCCGAATGCCGTCCGCCCGAGCTGAGGTGCTCGGGTGGACGGCTTGCGCGCGCGCACTCTCCGGGCCGATCAGCCGGCCTTGCCGAGCGTGGCCGGCGCGCCGTACTGCTGGAGCACCTCTGGGACCGCGACGACGCCGCGCTCGTCCTGGAAGTTCTCCATTACCGCGAGCAGGGCCCTGGCAGTGATCCCAGTGCCGTTGACCGTGTGAAGGAACTCCGTGCCGTTCTCGCGCCGTACGCGAGCGTTGAGCCGACGGGCTTGGTAGTCGGTCGTGTTGGAGCAGGAGGTCACCTCGCGGTACCGCTCCTGGGCGGGGAACCAGGCCTCGATGTCGTACTTCTTCGCGGCTGGGTTGCCCAAGTCGCCGACGGCGATGTTGACGACGCGGTACGGCAGGCCGAGCGTCTGGATGATCTCTTCCTCGTACGCCAGGATCTCGTCGTGGATCTGCTCCGACTCCTCGGGGAGGCAGAAAACGAACATCTCGACCTTGTCGAACTGGTGGACGCGGAACATCCCGCGGGTGTCCTTGCCGGCCGACCCCGCCTCGCGCCGGAAGTTCGTCGAGAAGGCGGTGTAGCGGGCCGGCAGCTCGTGCTCCTCCAGACGCTCGTCCATGTGGAAGCCGCCCAGAGCGACCTCGGAAGTGCCGCTGAGGTACAGCTCGTCCTTGTCGAGGCGGTAGAGGTTGCTCTCGTCGGTGGGCAGGTAGCCGGTGCCGTACATGGCGCGCTCGTTGACCAGCACCGGCGGCAGGAGGTAGGTGAACCCCTTGCTGATGACCTTGTCCAGCACGAAGCGGTACAGCGCCTGTTCGGTCAGAGCGACGTCACCGACCCGGTACGCGAAGCGCGCTCCGGAAAGCCTGGCGCCCCGCTTCATGTCCACCCATCCTGTGCGCGAGGCCAGTTCGAGGTGGTCCTTGGGCGTGAACGAGAACTCCGGGATGTCGCCCCAGGTGCGGACGATCTCGCCCTCGTCCTCACCCCCGGCAGGTGCGGTCGGGTGCGGGAGGTTCGGAATCGTGTCGAGAAGCCACTGACGCCGGGTGCTCAGCTTCTCCAGCGCCTCCTCCGCCGTGCCCAGTTCCTCCTTGAGCTTCTTCAGCTCCTCAATCTGCTCCGGCGTCGGCGCGCCCTTGGGGCGCTTCTGAGATCGAAGCCGGTCGACTTGGTCCACAAGTTCACGCCAGGACGCGTCGACCGTGAGAAGGTCATCGAAGTCCTGAGCCGCGCCCCGCCGGGCGAGGGCGGCGCGGAAGAAGTCGGGCGCTTTGCGAGCGGCTTTCAGATCAATCACCCTGGTCATTGTAGTGACCTGGCGCCGGTCTGGTGACATCAATATTCACCACAGCTCCTACGGATGTTCGAGATTGATTGATCATCAGATCAACAACTCAATGCGCCGAGGACAGCCGCGCTGGCAGCGCGCATAGCTTCGATCGGGGCTTCGCGGCACCCGGTCTGAAGGACGACCTGGCGCGCGGCCTGGTGCAACAGCATTGGCAGCCCTCCGATGACCTGTGTGCCCTCTCTGGCCGCGGCCAGCGCAAGCGGTGTCGGCCACGGCTGATAGAGCACGTCGAGCAAGGTCTTCGGCGCGGGAAACCGACAGCGCGCCAGTCCGTCTGTGGCCCCAGGTGGTAGAGCCGAGATCACCAGGTCCGCCTCCAGATGCCGAGGGGCTTCGTTCCACGGCTTGAGGTCGACGGAGACCCCAAGCCTGTCAGCGGCCTCCAGAAGTGGACCAGCTCGGGAGTGATCCCGTGCGACAACGGATGCGCCAGAGCACCCAAGTGTTCGCAGTACTGCGAGTGCTGTCGCCGCCGTGGCACCTGCTCCAAGAATGGCCGCCGTGGCAGGCCGCTCGACGCCGGACTCGCGGATGGCTTCAGCCATGCCGTGCACGTCCGTGTTGTCGCCGACCTTGCGCCCGTCCTTCACGATGACGGTGTTCACCGCACCGACGGCGCGTGCGAGCGGAGTGAGCTCATCGAGCAGTGGCAGCGCGGTGCGTTTGAGCGGCATGGTGAGGGACAAGCCGCCCCAGGTGTCGTCCAGGGCGGCGAGGAAGCCTCCGAGTTGCTCGGGACTGCATTCGATCGCTTCATAGGTCCAGTCGAGGTCGGCCGCCCGGTACGCGGCCCTGTGGATGACGGGAGACAACGCCCCGCGGATCGGCGATCCGAGGATGGCGACCCGTTTCATGACGTGCGGCTCCTCTCGCCGAGGTCAGATGAAGAGGTTCTCGTACTTCCAGTACTGGATCTCCCACTGCGTGGCCAACGGATCCTGCGCTGCCTCGGGATTCAGCAGTCCGCGCTCCACCAGCGTGTCCTGGAGCTTGCCGAACTCCCGCCACCCCCAGGTGAGGAACTCCCGAACGTCGGCGACCAGAGCTGCTGGCCGCAAGACGGCATCCTCGAACGGCAGGGCTTTCAGGAAGGCCAGGCCCGAGGATCCGTAACGGTGCAGGGGCGGGAGGTGGCCGTCCTCCAGCATGGCCAGGGCTTCGAGCAGCTGGTCGATCACCTGGAGCTGGTACCACCGGCAGGTAAAGACCTGGCACCGCTTGGCCGCCTTGTCGACCACACGCAGCTTCCTCCAGATGACGAAGTTGACGAACCGCCACCTACGCTTCTGCAGCTCGACGCCTAGCGATCCACTGTCCCTCTGGGCGAGGCCAGCCAGCCATCGGAACGGCTCCGCCGTCCGCATGAGCCCGTCGTATGTTCTGCTCACGACGCGGTCGGAGCCCAGCTCCGACGCGAGGTAGACGACCTCACCGGCCCTGGCTGCTTCGCGAGCAGCTTTGTGGAACGCATTGCCGGGTGCCCGGTCCTTGGCGACCCAGATCGTGCCGAGGTCATCCGTGTAGGGCGTCGCGAGATGCTCCAGTGCTGACGCCCAACCGCCGACGGCGGGCCCAGCCCCGTCGAGACCGAGCAACTCGCTGTGTTCCAGCAGAACGGCTTCCAGATCGGGAACCGTCCACTGCGCCAGGGCGAGGTAGCCAGCGAGCCTCCGGTGGGCGTCGAACGTGCTTGAGGCTCGTCGATTGCCGCCCAGCATGGCCTCGGCATAGGTACTCCGCCACTTGGGGTGCGGCGCGTACCGCCCGGCATCCAGGTAGGCGAGCTCCAATGACGCCGTAGCGGACCGAAAAGCACTGCGGACGGTTGCGAGTGTCAGCCCCTGCTGGTCGGCGAGGCGGCGGGACGTCTCGCTCCAGGTGACAATGCGGGTGCGCGCGTCGTCCTTGCGGGCCTGCAGGACGTCAGCTGGCCAGTGTCCGGCGCGGCGCAGCAGCCTGGCGTGGATCCCAGCCGGATCGTGGATGGGATAGGAGTCGAGAAACCAGGTGAGGAGCCACTCACTCTGCCGGTGCCAGTTCTCCCGCCGCTCCGGGTGGTGGAAGAGGGCGCTCAGATCCGCGCGTTGAAGGCTCTCGATCTCGAATCGCATGCCCTTGTCGCAGACCTCGCCGTAAAGGGTGGAGAGGTCGAGGCTGTCGATCAGCTGCTGAAGGCGGGCGACATGCCGGAGGTAGTCCCGCTCGCGTTCGAACATGATGAACATGTCGAGGTCGGAGTGCTGGTCGGCAGCGCCGTAGGCGACCGAGGAAGTGATCACGACTGCGATCCGGTCCTCGATCGCCGGCAGGTGTCGGCGGATGGCCGGGAGCACGTGGTCACGGAATGCTTCGGTGGCGCTCTCGCGCAGCCGCAGGGAGTCCCTGGTCGGCTGCGCGAGAGCAGGTGCTTCGGTCATGGGGCTGTGTCTCCCTGGTGGCTCAGTCCAGCGTCTGGTGTCCGATGGAATAGGAGAGCGTCCGCGGCCGGGCCGAAACCTCTCCGAACAGCAGCTGCCGCTCGGTCTGGCTCGGCCTGTGCCACCAGGTGTCGTTGATCGACCCGCGGGGCCTGACCTGCTGGAAGAGGTCGTCGATGAAGAGCCGGTTGAAGCGCTTGGTGTACTGGCAGCTGCGCAGGTCGATGGCCATCTCGTCGCCGGTGTGGACCATGGCGTCGTAGGCGCAGCCGTTGCCGCACATGCCTCGGGCCTGGCAGCCGTCGCAGTGCGTGTAGTAGATGGGCGACCGCTTCCGCCACTTGTCAACGATGGTGGAGCGGTAGGCCTCGACGTCGAGTTGGCGCATGGAGAGGCGGTCCATGACGAGGAAGCTCTTGCACGGGCCGACGTTGCCCTTGGCGTCGACGTTGAGGTTGGTGCCGCCGGCCGCGCCGCAGTCGTGGAACCGGTAGCGCTGCTGCACGAACGGCTGGAGCTTCCGGTAGACGAGCTCCAGGAACAGTCCCCGGTCCCGGAAGGTCTGGTGGATGCCGTACATCCGGTCGGCGTAGCGGTCGGGGTCGACCAGCTGGTCGAAGTCCTTCTGGTCGGGGGTGGGCGGCTTCATGAAGTTCACGCCGAGCCCAGTGGGCTGGTAGGTGTCGAGGAACCACCTGATGATCTCTTCGGAGCGGTCGAGGTTGTGCTGTCCGAGCACCATCGACAGGGAGACCTCCGCGCCCGCTTTCCTGAGCTGCCGCACACCGGCGTCAACCATGCGCCAGGAGCCGCGGCCTCCGTGGTTGCGGCGGAGGGCGTCGTGTACCTGGGCCGGGCCGTCCATGGACACGATGCACTTGACGTCGTGTTCGGCGAGGAAAGCGGCCTGGCGTTCGCGGATCAGCGTGGCGTTGGTGCCGATGACGAACCAGAAGTTCTCTCCCGGGCGGGCAGCCCGTTCGGCGGTCTCGACGATGTGCCGGACCTGGTGGAAGAACAGCGTCGGCTCGCCGCCGGTGATGTGGATGATCTTCGGCCGGTCGACTTCGGAGTGCGTGAAGAAGAACTGGATGACCTCGGCCAGCCGGTCGGCATCGGTGGGCTCCGCTTGCGGCGCGAGCACGTTGGGGATGACCTTGCAGTACGAGCAGGAGAGGTTGCAGACGTCCGTCAGCAGGATGCGCAGCAGGGTGAAGGAGACCTCCATCTCCGTCTTGCTGTCCTCCTGCCGCATCAGCGACCGGTGGAACGTCTCTGCGTGACCGCCCGCTGGTGTGACGAAGCCGTGCGTCTGCATCGCCTGGGCGAGCACGGGGTCGGCGGGCTGCCGGTCGGCTTGGATGTCCTCGAAGGTGTCCCGCAGGATGCGTCCGCCGTACAGCTGTTCCTGCCGCAGGGCGTTGTTGAGGCACCAGGCTCCACCGCCGAGGTAGAGGAGCTGGGTGTTGGTCTCGGCCTGCGGCCCGGTGTAGCGGACCGGCGCGGCGGGAAGGGCGTCGGCGCCGGGGTACACCTGTGTGGTGGCGATGCTGCTGCCGCTGAGGATCGGAAGGCCGTCGCGGCCGTAGCCGTCGGTGTCTACGGTGGTGGCCGGCCGGACGCGCGGGATCGGGAGGAGCACCTGCGCGTGAGTCGTGGCGGTCGGAGGGGTGCACGAACCGCATCCGTCCGCTTCGATCCTGAATGTGGGTTCCATGGCGGCTCCAAGGGAGTTGCTGCTGGATGTTCGCTCGCGGAGCGGATTTACCGGCGGGTGATGAGGAGGTCGTCGAGGACAAGGGCGTCCAGGCCCATGTCGAGGAACTCGGCGATGGCGTCGGCCGGGGTCTCCACGATCGGGTTCCCGGCGGCATTGAAGGAGGTGTTGAGGAGGACCGGGACGCCGGTCAGCAGCCCGAACCGTTGGAGCAGAGCGTGGTATCCGGGGTTGGTCTCCGGGCGTACGACGTGGACTCGGGCCGATCCGTCAACGTGGACGACCGCGGGGATTCGCTGCCGAACCGCGGGCCTCACGCGTGTGGCCTGCAGCATGAAGGAGGCGGGAGCGCCCGGCGCGAGCTCGCTGGGCAGGAGGTCGAACCAGTCGGACGCCGCGCCGGCAGTCACGCTCGGAGCGTACGGGCGGAAAGGCTCACGGCACTTGATGTCGAGGTCCAGGCGGGCCTTGGTCTCCGGTCGCCTGGGATCGCCCAGGATGCTGCGGTGTCCGAGCGCCCTTATCCCGTACTCACTGCCGCCCTGGTGCCACCCGATGATCTGCCCTTCGGCAAGCATGGCCGCGGCGGCACCGGGGAGGTCCGCACAGGGCTCGACCCGGACCCTCGCACCGAAGCCGCTGACAGCGCGCCTGACCTCGGCAGCTGAGTACCAGCGCCCGAGTTCGGTGCTGCACATGTTCCACAATCGCGGCTTTCCGAGGTGGCAGTGCCATGTCCAGAGAGCGTTTCCGAGAGCCTGGCCGACGTCCGATGCGGCGGGCTGGACGAAGAGCCCTTCGAGGCCGAGCTCACAGGCAATCCTGTGGTTGGCAACGCAATTCAGCGCTGTACCACCTGCGAGGCAGACCGTTCTGATGCCGGTCGCTTCCACCGAGCGGCGCACCAGGTCGATGAGGGCTCGCTCCAGCGCGGACTGGACAAGGCCGGCGACCTCGTGGTGCAGGTTGGTGATCGGTCCGCCGGGATCGCGCCCTTCGTCGTACGGAATGCCGACCTCGGCGGCGAGCCATTCGGCGACAGCCTGCCTCTTCGCGTGGTGGCGCTGGGGCAAACGGCATCGCAGCCGTTCCTCGTCCCACGTGAAGAGCTCAATGCCTTCCCACTTGCCGGTCGAATGAGCGGCAAGGGCCATCGTCTGTCCGGCGTCGTGGTAGCTGGAGAAGCCGAGCCACTTGGTGATGTAGTTGTAAGCCCCGCCGAGCGAGATCTCGTTGGGTCCGTCGCCATGGCTGGCGATCTGCTGGAACCTGTTGTCCGGTCCACCTCGGCAGAGCCAGACGCTCGTCCGCTCCAGGCGGTTGAGCCAGTAGTTCTGCCTGGTCCGGGGCGAAAGGATGTTTCCCTCGTTGTCGGCCACCACGGTGATCGCGTGCTGGAACGGGCTGGCGAGGAAGGCGCTGGCGGCGTGAGAGAGATGGTGGGAGGGGACGACGACAATCTGGTCGTCCCGTACGTCGAGTCCCTGGTTCCGCAGCTCCTGCGCCGCCCAGTCCGCCGACGGCGGCACGTCGCAGCAGATGCTCACCGCGACTTGGTCGACGGAGCGGATGTCGGTGCCGGCCGCGTCGAGGCAGTACCGGCTGGCCAGCCGGACGGAGCCGCAGTGCTTGGCCCGCGTGAGCCGTTCCTCTGCGATCGCGGCCACGGGGACGCCGCTGCGGAGCAGCACTGCGGCACCGTCGTAGAGGTCGACGCCGGTCGAGGTCCGGGTGAGATTGACGCCCAGAATGTCCACGGCCATCTCCTCTCAGTGCCGCTGCTCGGTCTGACCGGCCGGCTCGAACGCAGCCGATGCTGACCTGGCGCTTCGAGGCCTGCGGGCCGGTTCAGGTGTGAGCATGCGGCCTCCGAGCTCGGCGGAGCGGGCGGCGGCCTCCAGCACGCTCGTCACGGCCACCAGGTGCTCCGGTCCGGTGACGGTCGGCTTGCCGCTGCGGCAGGCCAGCGCGAACTCCTCCAGCTCGGCCTTCAGCGGCTCCCGGTAGCCGTGGAGCCCGCCGCGCGGGCTCTGCTGGCAGCCCTCGGCGAGCAGGTCGTCGATCTGCCGCGGTCCCTGCGGCCCCGATCGGGTCAGCGTGTCTTCGCCGTCCAGATGGCCATGGCGGTACTTGATCGCCCAGTCCTCGCCCAGGAGGCGCAGCGACCGCTTGGCGCCCGGGTGCCTCCAGCCGAGGTAGACCTCACCGCGGACACCTGATGCGAAACCGAGGTCGAGCGTGACCCCGTCGAGGTGTCGGCCGCCGGGGAAGCGGTGCCCTCGGGCCGTTACCTCGGCCACTGGCTCTGCGAGCAGGTGCAGCAGGATCGACACGTCATGCGGACCGAAGTTCCACAGCACGTCGCAGTCCTCGCGCCGTTGGCCACCGAGCCGCTCACTCCGCACCAGCCAAGGCCGGCTGGGTGCCGCCTCCCGCAGCCAGCGTGCCAGGTTCCGTACCGGCTGGGTGTAGAGGAAGGTGTGGCCAGCAGAGAGCTGCACTCCCCGTGAATCCGCCTCGGCCGCGATCGCACGGGCCTCGGCAAGGCTCATCGCCGCCGGCTTCTCGACGAGTACGTGGCGGCCGGAGTGCAGGGCCTCGCGTACCACTTCGGTATGGGTGGCGGCCGGGGTGGCGATCACGACGGCCTCAATACCGCGGTCGTTCAGGGCCTGCTCCAGACTTGCGAACGCCGGAACTCCGCAGCTCTGCTGGGCGGCGTCCCGAGCGGAGGGCCGGGGGTCGACGACACCCTGCAGCGCGATGCCGTGTGCCGCTGAAGCCGCGCGGGCGTGGTTGGCACCCCACCGGCCATAGCCCACGATCACCAGCCCCACCGGGGTGAAGGGCGCGGCAGTGTCTTCTGCAGGGAGTACTTCGGCGGTCGTCACGATCGCTGTCACAGGGCCACCCACTCGCGCAGCGCGGTGATCGAGCGGTCGATCCCCTCCAGGTCGCCGCGAAGGTGCGACTCCAGCGTGACCGTGCCCGTGTAGCCGAGGCTTCGGAGCCTTTCGAAGATCTGGGCCCAATGAAGGTCTCCCTGGCCCACCGGCACGTACCGACTCCCCTGGCGGTCCTTCACATGCACGTCGACCGTGCGAGCGGCCAGCTTCTCGCTCAGCCGGTCGAGGCCGTCGTAGCCGGCCGCAATAAGGTGGTTGCACGGGTCGACGATCGCGGCGAGACCGAGCGCCTCCGTGAAGTCCTCAAGCTCCGGAAGCGTCCGGACATGGCAGACGTACTCGTTCTCCACCGCCGCGGAGACCAGCCAGTCCTGAACGGTCTGCCGGATCAGCTCGGCCGCCTGTACGGACACGCTGTCCCCAGCACTCGCCGCGAGGAAGGTGAAGATCCGCACAGTCGGCGCCCCGAGCGCGGCAGCGATCGCCGGCAACCGGTGGGCGGCCTCCAGGTGGGCCTCCAGAACGGGCGGGAAGCCGACGAAGTGCGGATCCACCGGCGCCGACTCGCCGCCGCTCGCGGGCGGGCACTTGAAGAGGGGCGACATGACCGACGTGACGGCCACGTCGTACCGGCCGAAGAGCTCGACGAGCCGCTCGATGTCCGAGCCGTCGCACTGCAGGATGTTCTTGCCCCAGACCGAGCGCACGGCAACCTGCCGGACCCCTCGCTCGACCGCGAACTTGACGGCTACCGCCGGGTCCTGGGAGATCTCATCGGTGATGATCGATAACCTCACGTTTCCTGGTCCTTTCTGGCTTCAGAGCAGCACTCATGACTTGCGAGAAATGCCGCGACGCTGATGGGGACAGGACACGACTGGCGTCCGAACGACGGACGCGCCGGATCCTGCCTTCAACTGACCGAGGTGGGGGCGACGGGCTGCAGCGAGCCCCGTTGAGGGCTCTCCTGCCCGCCCTCACACGTCTACCGGCCAAGGAAAGATCAGTGGCCGATGTCCAGGCCGGACACCTTGCACGGCGCGGTCGGCAGCGTTGCCCACACGGTTTTCCCTGTGTCCGACCAGTGCCAGCCCCACGACGTACAGAGCCGTTCCACGAGTAGCAGGCCCCGGCCGTCCTCGTCCTCCTCGGAAGGACAGCGAGCCTCGGGTGCGGCCGGGCAGCCGTCAACGACCTCGACGAGCAGCGCATCGTCCGCCGGCCGGATGCGCAGAAGTACCGTGGCATCGTCCTCCGTGACCTTGCTGGCGTTCGAGACAAGCTCGGTGAGGACCAGCTCCAGGTCGTCAACGGCCTCCGGGGAGATCTCCCCGTCGAACCTGCCGCGGGCCTCCAGCCTCGCGGTTCGCGCGGCCGCCAGCCCGGCGGGAATCTCCCGTACCAGCAGGGGCTCTACCTCCGGCTCGTGCAACTGGGACAGCGTCGGAGCGGTGCCGTACCCAGTGGTCGTCGTTCGCAGCAGCACCTGCTCGCCTCCTCATCGCATTACGGTGGCCGCCCCAAGAGTGGGGGCGGGCGAGGACACGGCTCTCCCGACGGTGTCCCCGCCCCCATCACGATCGCTCTCAACTCCTTTCGCGGCTATGAGCGTTTATGAGTGACGCGACCATCTGCATCCGCCCTAGACTGAGAGCGAACGATTCGTCAGTTCCGAAGTCCGATTCAGAACGCTACGGCCGACGGGAGGCTTCGACCCGGAAAGTTCTTCCGGGGTCCTCACCAAGGCCCTGGCGGCACGCCGGGGGGCTCATGAAGTGACAGCAGAGTTAGGCATTGGCGATCGCATCGCCTGGTACCGACGACGCCGGGGCATCCCCCAGGAGGCACTGGCCGGCCTTGTCGGGCGGACCGCAGACTGGCTCAGCAAGGTCGAGAACAACCGCATCGCCCTCGATCGTCTCTCGGTGATCCGGAACCTGGCCGACGCGCTCGGCGTCCAGCTACACGACCTGCTGGGAGATCAAGCCGCCGTCGGCCACCGACGGGCAGACCTGGCTGATGCTTTGGCCTCGGTACGGGAGTCCCTCACGGACTACCGCACGGTCTCGCCGCTTCTCCGTCGTCCCGCGGACGAGGCGCCAATCGACCTCAACACCCTCGGGACGCGTCTCCGGACAGCGTGGGACGCCACCCAGGACGCCCGCTACTCAACGATCGCTCCAGGCCTCGCCAAGCTCCTCGCCGATGCGCATCACGCGGCGAAGGAGCACTCAGGAGACGAACAGCTGCGCGCCTACGCGCTCCTGGCCATGGTCCACCAGCTCACGGCCACCGTGCTGACTCGGACCGGGGAAGCGGAGCTCGCTTGGATCGCCGCCGATCGCGGCCTGTCAGCTGCACACCTCTCCGGCGACGAGTTCGTCATCGGTTCGCTCTTCCGGTCCGTGGCGCACTGCCTCCTCGGCTCCGGCCGCCTCACCGCAGCACAGGACCTCGTCACGGATGCCGCTTGCTATCTGCGAAATGCCGACGGCCTCAACTCCCCCGCCGGCCTGTCGGTCTACGGCACGCTCCTCTTCGTAGGGAGCATGGCCGCGGCCCGCTCAGGCGACCGGATCGGTGTCCGGGGCTGGCTGGCGGAATCGTCGCAAGCCGCCGAACGGCTCGGGACCGACGCCAACCACCTCTGGACTGCCTTCGGCCCCACCAACGTCGCCATCCATCGCGTCTCAACAGCCATGGAGCTCGGCGATCTACAGGTCGCTCTGGACATCGGTCCGCAGATTGACGTGAGCAGCCTCCCCGTCGAACGACAGGTGCGGCACCGGCTGGAGCTGGCCCGGGCCCATCACGCCCGCCATGAGGTCAATGCCGCCGTCCAGATCCTCCTCGATGCCGAGCGGCTCGCACCCGACCAGGTCCGCCACCATTTCATCCCCCAGAAACTGGTCGCCACCTGGATACGTGCCCAGCGAGGAAGGCCGAGACCGGAGTTGGCCGGTCTCGCACAGCGCCTGAAGATCGTCGAATAGCGATGCCCGACCCGCTACAGTCACAAGGATGACCGACACCCAGTCCGCCGAAGCAGTCGCCCAGCCCCGCGTCGCCGCCGGTGTGCTCTTCTTCAACACATCTGGACACGTCCTGCTGGTCAAGCCCACCTACAAGGAGGGCTGGGAGATCCCCGGCGGCTACGTTCACCCGGGTGAGACACCCGTGGAGGGTGCGACACGCGAGGTCCTTGAGGAGCTCGGCATCAAGCCCCCGATCGGCCAGCTGCTGGTGGCCGACTGGGCGCCTCACCCGCGAGAGGGCGACAAGCTGCTGTTCGTCTTCGACGGCGGTGTGCTTGCCGACGATCTCCGCGAGCAGATCATCCCCGATGCCACCGAGATTGGCGACTACGCCTTTCACCGTGCCGATGATCTCGACAGCCTCCTGATCCCCCGCCTCGCCCGCCGCGTCCATGCAGCGATCAACGCCAGAGAAAGCTCTCGTACTGACTACCTCGAACAGGGCGTATCCCGCCCCTGAACGCTCGGCCCCCGCTCCCGCCGTCGCCGTACCTGGATGGCCGGGACCCGAAGCACGGGAACGAAGCTCTCAACTGAACTGCCGCTCTTGCCGATCCGCCAGCAGTACTTCCTCTGGAAGCGAGGCAGTCTTGTACCTCGTCATCACCGGCAGCGCAGGCACCATCGGCACCGCTCTCATCAACGCACTGGTATCCGATGGGCATCCGATCCGGGCCCTGGACCTGCAAGTCCCAGAGCAGGCCCCTCCTTGCGTGGAGAGTCTCCAGGTCGACATCCGCAACCTCGCGGCGGTCACAGCCGCGCTCGCCGGCGCGACAGCCGTCATCCACCTCGCCGGCATCACCCAGGAGGCCCCGTTCCCCGACCTCTGCGAGAACAACATCCTCGGCACCTACCACGTACTCGAAGCAGCGCGCCGGACCGGAGTTCCCCGCGTGGTCCTGGCCAGCAGCCACCACGCCGTAGGCCTCCACCCGGTCAACCGCGCGCTCGGCCCGGACACCAACCCTGCGCCGGATACCTTCTATGCCGTCAGCAAGCTCGCCGGGGAACACCTCGGCTACCTGTACGCCCACAAGCACAACCTCGAAGTTGTTGCCGTCCGCATCGGCTCCTTCCGCGAACAGCCCACAGAACCCCGCCACCGCCACACCTGGCTCAGCCCCCGCGACGGCGCAGCCCTCCTGCGCTCCGCCGCCACCGCTCCTCTGGCCAACCCGTACACCCTGGTCTACGGCACCTCCGCCAACAACGCCCGCTGGTGGCCTGACGCCGGCTGGGATGACATCGGATACCAACCACGCGACAACGCAAGCGACCACCCAGACCTCGGCCCGCTGATCGACCGCTGGCAGGCGGCGAATGCGCAGAACACCCAGGTCCATAGCAACGCCACGCCCCTCGCGGGCAGAGCCGCCAGCACCTGATCAGCGCGGTTGTCGGTCTGTCAGAAACTTCCGGCACTATGGTCCGCATGAAACTCCCACGGATCGCATGCCCTGTGTGCGGGCGCACGATCGCCGTGACCCCCATCGAGGCGATCGGGGTCGGCGCCGTCGTCGACCACAAGCGCGAATCCCGCCGCCTTGTGCTCTGCGAAGGTTCCATGCAGCGCGTCCCCCTGCCCGGGCACCCGGCGCAGCAGCAGGAACTCGGACAAGGCGACCACCCTGCCAGGCAGGCAGCAGTCCAGGACTCTCTGTTCGAAGCAGCGCCGGTCTCCCTACGGAACCCTTCAGCACCGTAGGCGGACGAACCCCGCACCCAGTCCGCTCCGCAGCCACATGCTGAACCGCGGCGGACAGCCCCGAACAGCAGCAGACCGAGAAAGCCACCCTTGACGAACCGCCAAACAGCCCCAGGTCGCGCTGGAACCTGTTTGTGCTGGTCAGGGAGCTCTCGATGCAAGCCAAATGACCCGTCCACACCTGTCCCGGTCCGGGGCGCGCACAGCGTGTGGTTCCGCGAACCACGGCCCGGCAACAGGTCTGACACCCGATCCTCAGGAACGCCCCTTACTTGTTCAATCCATTGGCCCATCGATCTTTCGGCTATCAGGAAGATCAGGCGCAGGATTCGTCGGCTCATTCCCACAAGCGCGTGCCCAGAACTGGCCGTCCAGTGAGAACTTCGGTCGAGCATCGTCACGGGAGACAGGAACGAGGCGGGTGGAGATCCACTCGCCCTTGATCGGTACTGGCAGTTCGAGCGCACGGGCGGCGTGTGGATGTGACCCTTGATGGCCCAGCACGACGATACCTTCCGGGCGCAGATGCTCCCGTGCGCCGCGGGCACGCTTCGGCGAGTCGTCCTGCTGGCCGACGGTCAGCACGGTCTGTCGGCCGACGATCCGGTCTTGCACCTCGCGGAACAGCTGGTTCAGCCGCTGCTGGCCCGACGAGGGTCGGCGCGGCAGCGATGCTGTGAGGATCCGCTCGCGTGCTTCGGGATCCAGGTGGCGCAGCAGGTTCGTCGGCAGATCTGTCTGGAGGCCACCCCAGAGCCAGTACACCTCAGACTTGGCGCGGTCGGAGAGCTTGCGCTTGTTGTCTCGGTTGTATGCACGGACGCGGTCGCCGTTTGCGTCCAGCTCCTTCTTCCAGCGCAGGCGCTCATCGGTGATCCGCACGATGCCGGCGGCCCACTCGCTCGTGTCGTCGTTCATCCAGGTCACGACCGCAGCATGGTTGGTATGACCACCCCGCTTGCCGTGGTCGGCGCAGAGATACATCTCCATCGGGATCTCCCAGCCGCCGAGATCCTTTGAGAACTTGCAGTCGATGTCGAGGCCGGCGATGGACCAGTCGAGGTCCTCGCCGTTGGCGATGTCGAACTCCTTGGTGAGGTTCACCTCGACGGCCGTGCCGAGATACGTCTTCTCGGTCTTCGTCAGGTGCTGGTACGCCCAGCGCCCCGTCCGCTGCCCATCGAGCAACTCATCAAGGGAGTCACGCAGCGCCCATCGGAAGCGCTCTCGCGCCTCCGGCTGCTTGTTGAACCACTCCACGAACGGGGCAAGGTCACCGGGGACCTGCTGCGTAAGACCGGTCTGAATCCGCCACTCGCGCGGTATCTTGCTCATGGCCTCGCGCGGGAGATCCCACGTGCGGAACGTGTTGCGGCGCGAGTGCATCGCCGCCAACGCTCGTGAGTCCTGTATGCCAGCCTGAGCAGCATCCTGCGGGAACGGCGAGCTCTCTTGAATCGTCACACGCTGCAGTCTGGCAGCAGGCACCCGGCGCAGAAGCAGGAACTCGGACAAGGCGACCACGCTGCCGGGCAGGCGGCAGTCCAGGACTCTCTGTTCGAAGCAGCGCCGGTCTCCCTACGGCACCCTTCAGCGCCGCATGCGGACGAACCCCACTCCCAGTCCGCTCCGCAGCCACATGCTGAACCGCGGCGAACAGCCCCGAACGGCAGCGGACCGAGAAGGCCGCCCTTGACGAGCCGCCAAACATCCCTCGGACAAGGGCGCTCCCAGCCCTGAGGTCCGAATCTGTTGACGGGTAACGCTGCTCCCAGTCAAAGGACTCTGGGAGCAGCAGGTTGGCGCCCTGCCACCCGTTGCGCGTGAACACCCACGCACCCCAGGAAGCGCCCCGCGCCCCCGTCGATCGCGAAAAGATCTTCCCGAACTCGACCTGATCGGGTGACGTACACCGGCGTCGCATTGACCTCTGGGAGCAGACTGGGAGCACATCGCTCCCATTTACTCCCAACACTCCCAGCCTGATGCTCCCAGAAGCAGCACCCGAGAACGGCGAAAGGCCGCATCCATGAATCCGGATACGGCCTCTGACCTGCGACTATGGACATCAGTCCGAAGTCGGGACGACAGGATTTGAACCTGCGACCCCTTGACCCCCAGTCAAGTGCGCTACCAAGCTGCGCCACGTCCCGTGGTCCTGACGCCTCCGACTGGTTGCCCTGCGGCCTCCGGTCTTCGGCTTCTTGACCTTGTCCCCGGTGTCCCGGCGACGTGGAAAACAATACAGCACAACGGGGGGTGCTCGCTGCCAGGTGTCGCTACTGGCGTGCTGGGGGTCGGTGGGCGGCGCAGGTCAGGGTGTCGGGTGATGGGCGTCGTAGCGGAGGAAGGCGGGGCGGCGGGCCGCCAGGAAGAGGACGGCGGCGAGGCAGGCGAGGCCGCCGGTGATCACGGAGACGGCTGGGGAGGTGAGGGAGGCGACGGTGCCGGACTCGAAGTCTCCTAGGCGTGGGCCGCCGGCGACCACCACGATGAAGATGCCCTGGAGGCGGCCGCGCATCTCGTCGGGGGCGGCCACCTGCATCATCGTGTTCCGGAAGATCATGCTGATGGTGTCCGCACAGCCGGCCGCGGCGAGCAGGGCCAGGCCCAGCCAGAGGTTGTGGACCAGGCCGAAGGCGGCGATGGACAGTCCCCAGGCCGCGACGGCGGCCAGGATGGCGACGCCGTGCCGCCGGACCCGGCCGACCCAGCCGGAGAACGCGGCCCCGAGCAGTGCCCCCACGGCGGGGGCCGCGACCAGCAGGCCGACGGTACCGGGGCCACCGCCGTAGAAGCCGACCGCGATGGCGGGGAAGAGGGAACGCGGGAGGCCGAAGATCATGGCGGCGAGGTCGGCGAGGAAGCTGGTGCGCAGGTTGGGCTGCTCGCGGAGGAAGCGCAGGCCGTCCAGCACCGAGGCGCGCCGCCTGCGCTCGCCGTCGCCGCCGGGCCGCATCGCGGGCAGCCGCCACATCGCGTACAGCGTGGCGCCGAAGGCGAGGGTGTCCACCAGGTAGGCGGCCCGGGCCCCGTACGCGCCGATCAGGACGCCGCCGAGCATCGGGCCCACGGTCGAGCCCAGGTTCATGCTGATGGTGTTCAGGGCGTTGGCGGCGGGCAGCTGACGGCTCGGCACCAGACGGGGGATCATCGAGGACCGGGCGGGCGAGCTGAGGGCGAAGAAGGCCGCCTGCACGGCCACCGCCGCGTACAGCACCGCGACCGTGTGCGAGCCGAGCACCGCCTGCGCCGCCAGGACCGCCGAGACCAGGGCGAGACCGCCCGAGCCGACCAGTCCCAGCAGTCGCCGGTCCACCGTGTCCGCGATCGCGCCGCCGTAGAGACCGAAGACGACCAGCGGCACCAGCGCGAAGAGACCCACCAGGCCGGTGGCGAAGCTGGAGCCGGTCAGTTGATAGACCTGGACGGAGACCGCGACGGCGGTCATCTGCTGCCCGACCGAGGAGACGGACTGGCCGAACCAGACCCGGCGGTAGTCCGGTATCTCCCGCAGCGGGGTGAGGTCGGCGAGCGCTCCCCTGGTCAGCCGCCGCAGCCGCCCGCCAGAGCGGCCTGCGGCCGGACCGGCGTCCCGGACGGACGCTGACGCATCGGAGCCGGAGCCGGAGCCGGAATCGGAATCGTGGGCGGAGGCGGAGGCCGTAGCCGAGGAGGACGGAGACGGGGACGGAGATGCGGACAGGGACGAGGGCGGAGGCGGAGGCGGATTAGTCGACACGGGAACTCATGCTCGGCCACACCCCGCCCTCGTCGCCACCGCCCCCGCTCGCCGCGTCGGCGGTCACCGGCTCAGCACCTGCTTCTCCCCGGCCTCCACCGCGATCGTCAACCGGTTGTCGGGTGGCGGGAACGGGCAGATGTAGTGGTCGGAGAAGGCGCACGGCGGTAGGTGGGCCCGGTTGAGGTCGAGCACGGTGTGCCCGCTCTCGTCGGGTTCGGGCAGAGTGATGAAGCGGAAGCGGTACGTGTCGCTGCCGCTGGTGGCATCACTGATCACGCCGCTGAGCCACCTACCCGCGCGGCTGACGGTGAGCGTGTGCGGCTCACCGGCCAGGGTGAAGGAGATCTGCCCGGTGACCTCCAGGGGGCGCTCCCGCCCGTCGGCGTTGGGCACGCTGACCGTCTTCTCCGCCTCGAACGGGGTGAAGACGGCCGGTACGGCCCACTCCGGGGCGTAGGGATAGACGGTGATCCCGGCGAAGGCGGCGCGCCGTGCCGAGTCCGGATCGAAGACCCGCAGGGCCAGCTCGCCCTCTCGCTCGATCGGGGCCAGCAACCGCTCCCCCAGCTCGGCCAGGTCGGGGCTGCGCGCGGTGTCCGGACGCAGCGCGACCTCGCCGTCCACCGGCGCCTCCGCACCCTTGATCCGGATGTCGTCATCGGCCTTGGCGCGCAGCCGTACCAGGCCTTCGGAGGCCCACCAGAGCCCGGGCAGGCCCGAGATCTCGATGGGTTCGGAGTCCAGCCAGTGGGTGCCGGTGAGGGCGAGCTGGCCGTGCGGTGCGGTCACCGAGGCGGTGCGGGCCTCGGTCCAGTGGTTCCATTCCTCGGTGGCGGTGGCGGTCACGGTGCGTGCCTCCCGGGTAGCTCGGTACGAGGGTTCGACTCGAGGCGACGGTTCGACTCGGTGCGGCTCGGTACGGCTCGGTACGACCTTTCCGGTCGGTGCACCACGGTCGGTGCACCACGGTCGGCATACGACGGGCGGCGCACGACGGTCCGGGGCGAGGCACGACGATCCGCACACGAAGGTCCTGGTCGGCGTGCGACGATCCGGCTCGATGTTGCGGTCCGGGTCGAGGCGACGGTCCAAGTCAATGCGAGGGTTCGGTCGATGCGACAGTCAGATGGTTCAGCCGTTCGTCGGATCGGGTGATTCGGGGCCACGGTCAGCCGCGGCCGGTGAGAGGCCGGAACAGCCCCTCCTGTACGACGGAGACGACCAGCCGGCCCTTCCGGTCGAAGATCTGACCGCGTGCCAAGCCGCGCGCGCCGTGGGCGATCGGCGACTCCTGCTGGTACAGCAGCCAGTCGTCGGCGCGGAACGGGCGGTGGAACCACATCGCGTGGTCGAGCGAGGCCATGTCGAAGTTCCGCTCGCCCCACAGCGGTTCGATCGGGGCGCGGACGGCGTCCAGCAAGGTCATGTCGCTGGCGTAGGTGAGGGCGCAGACGTGGATCAGCGGGTCGTCGGGGAGGGCGCCGTGGGTGCGCAGCCAGACGCCGCTGCGCGGTTCGACGTCGGCCAGCTCGTCCTTGCTCCAGCGCAGACGGTCCACGTAGCGGATGTCGAAGGGCTGGCGGCGGCTGATGAAGGGCGGCAGCTCGCCGAGCTTGGCGCCGACCTCCTCCAGCGCGCTGGGCAGGTCCTCGGGGTCGGCCACGTCGGGCATCTGGGCCTGGTGCTCGATGCCGCCCTGCTCTGGCTGGTGGAAGTCTGCGGTGAGGGCGAAGATGCTGCGGCCCTGCTGGATGCCCAGCACCCGCCGGGTGGTGAAGGAGCGGCCGTCCCTGATCCGGTCGACCTGGTAGACGATGGGCACGCCGGGAACGCCGGGCCTCAGGAAGTAGGCGTGCAGCGAGTGCACCGGCCTGCCACCCTCCACCGTGCGACCCGCCGCAACCAGGGCCTGCCCCGCGACCTGGCCGCCGAAGGTGCGCTGCAGCGCCTCCTCGGGACTCCGGCCACGGAATATGTTGTGCTCGATCTGTTCCAGGTCGAGCAGGTCGACAAGGTGATCGACGGGTGTCTCCATGGCCACACTTCCTCTCTCGACGGGCTCGTGGGGCACGGTTCACCCGACGACCGCCTCGTCTACACAGAAGTCTGCTCGGCCCGCCGTAATTCCCGCCGCCCGGGGGTACGCGTCGGGCGCGCGTCGGGCGCGCGTCGGATGGAGGTCGGCGGCAGCCCCGTTCGCCCCACGGCCTGCGGGTACTCCTGGCCACCGGTCCGCCGTACGGACCGGGTCCCGGCTCGCCGTAGGGACGAACTCCCCCGGCTCGCCGTACGGACCGGCTCCCCGACGCCCGGCCCGCCGTACCGGCCTACCCGGGACGTACGCCCCCGCTCACGTCAGGCCCGACTGCCGAACGGTGATGTTCAGCCGCCCGACCAGCCCGAGTGCCGGGTCGGCGGTGCCCGGCACGGTCCGCAGCACTCCGTGGTACGCGAACCTGGAGGGGCCGCCGAAGACCAGCAGGTCGCCGCTGCGCAGTTCCAGGTCGGTCCAGGGGCGGGTGCGGGTCTCGGCGTTGCCCAGCCGGAACACGCAGCTGTCACCGAGCGAGAGGGAGACCACCGGGGCGTCGATGCGTTCCTCGCGGTCGCGGTGCAGGCCCATCTTCGCGCCGTGCGGATAGTGGTTCACCACCCCGATGTCGGGCCGGTAGCCGACCGCCCCGGCGATCTCGGGCAGCCGCGGACCGTACGCCTCGGCGAGTGCGCGGACCGCGAGCGCGCCCAGCTCGGGCGGGAACGGCTTGACCGGCGCGCCGTCGCCGTCCACCACGGTGCGGGCGTAGCCGTACGGGTACCAGTGCCAGCCGAGGCTGAGCATCCGTACCGACATCTCGCCACCGCGGGGCATCCGGACGGTGCGCAGCCCGGCCGGCGGGCGGGCCCAGGCTCGGCAGGCCTCGACCAGTCCGCGCTGCTCGGGGAGGGAGAGCCAGTCGGGGACATGGACGGTGCCCGGCGCAGGTTCGGAGCGCTCGCGCGGCTCCGGCGGGAACAGCGACTCCGCGGGGAAGAGGGGGAACGTCTCGCCGTCCATGCACCCATCCTCGCAGCAGTCCGGCCCGCGCCGGCCGGGCGGCGGCGGCCCCGGGGTCAGCCGTTCGGCGCACGCCTGACCGGTTGCGGGTGCAGCGTGCCGGGTCCAGGGCTGAGCTGGGAGTACCCCGACCGGAGAGCCCCGATCGGGATGCCGACCGACGAGCCCGATCGGGAGCCCGACCGAGGTCCGGCCGAGGCACCGGCGCCGAGAAGCCGGTGCCGGGCAGCCCATGCCGAGGAGCCAGCATGAAGACCCTGGATTTCAAGATCATCGACCTCCCCGAGTCCTCCCTCGGCAAGTCGGCCGTGCTGGTCACCGGCCGGCACGAAGCACTCCTGGTCGATGCGGGCTTCACCCGCTCCGACGGCCACCGCCTGGCGGAGGAGGTCAGGGTCTGCGGCAAGCAGCTGACCGCGGTCTTCATCAGCCACGGCGACCCCGACTTCTACTTCGGCTCCGAGGCGATCCACCACGCCTTTCCCAAGGCCAGGTTCCTCGCCGCCCCGGCGATCGTGGCGCACATCAAGGAGACGTACCGGTCGAAACTGGAGACCTGGGCGCGGCTCGGCCCCGAACTCCCGACGCGGCTGGTCCTGCCCGAGCCGCTGGCCGGTGACGCCATCGAGTTCGAGGGCCACCGACTGGAACTGCGCGGCGCGGACTTCCACCTCCCGGACCGGCACTATCTGTGGGAGCACCGGCAGCGGGTGGTCCTCGGTGGCGTGCTGCTGTTCCAGGGGCTGCACGTGTGGACCGCCGACACCCCGACGCAGGCCGGGCGCGGCGCCTGGATCGACCTGTTGGACGGCATGGAGGCCCTCGACCCGTCCTTCGTGGCCGCCGGACACCGCAGGGCGGGCGCACCCGCCGACGTGTCGGCGATCCACTACACCCGGGACTACCTGCGGACGTTCGAGACCGAGGTCGGCCAGGCCGAGAACGCGGCGGCCGCGCAGGAGGCGCTGGAACGGCACTACCCGCAGGCCGGGTTGAAACTCGCGGTGGAACTCGGCACCAAGGTCGCCATGGGTGAACTGCGCTGGCGATGAAGGACCCCGGACCCCACAGGTCACCTACCGACGGGGCTCCCGGCAGCCCGGCGGCCGGCGCCCCGACAACGGCGGAACCCGGTGCGCTCGCATACGGCGTCGACACATTGCGTTCAGGTGTTCACAGCTCGCAGTCGGATTAGCGGCAATTCCCGTCGCGGGTGCGTTCACCCGTGACCCCTGGCCGGGCGGCCCGTTGGTAATGGCGGTCGGACGCGCCCGGCCGCCATTACCTGACGACCCGAGGAGTCCCCCTTGCCGCGCATGCTCGCTGTCAGCGACGAGGTCCGAGCCGAGATCGGCGACGACGAGGCAGACCGCCTGCTCGCCGGTGCACACGCACCCGAAACCTACGACTGCACTTCGTGCCGCGCCCCTGGTGACTCCTCCCAGGAGGCCACCAGTACCGTGCTGTTCGTCGGTGACGAGACGGCGGTACTCGCCTTCGCCCACGCCCGCTGCATTCCCTCGCAGGTGGTACCGGTCTCCGAGGCTCAGCTGCGCGGCGCCGTGGAGAGCATCAACCAGGCCCAGGGCGGCGCTCCGGCCGTCGGCGCGCCCGGGAGCGGGGGTGGTGCCGGGGGTGGCGTCGGAGCCGCTGCGGAGACGGCGCCCGAGGCCGAACGGCCCGCGCCGCCGGCCGCCGGGCAGCCCGCCGTCCTGGGGATCACCTGCGGTCTGGTGATGTGCGGTGACACCGCGCACGCCGCACTGGTGGTCGAACCGACCGGGCCGGTCGGCCGTCCCGGCAACACCTCCGGGGAGGACGAGTTCCTCTCGCTGCTGACCGACCACCACTTCCAGCAGGTCACGGACGTCGACAGGGCCCCGGACTCACCGCTGCCCGGCTGGTCGGTGCTGATGGCGATGGGCAAGCTGCACGCGATCCTGCAGCCCTCGGCGACCGGCGGCAGCTCTGCCTGGTGGCAGGCGCACCAGCCGCTCCAGGTCACCGACGCCTGGCGGCAGGCCGCCAACGCCCAGGCCACGGTGACGATGTACGCGGTTCCGGCCGGCACCGTCGGCCGCCAGCCCCGCGAGGACCTGCTGCGCCAGGCGCTCGACCGTGCCGCTGCCAAGGGCCTGCTGGTCGGTGCCATCCTGCCGCTGGCCGGGACCTGACGGTCCTCCCGCGCGCGCCGGGCCCGTCCCTCGTACCGGGCCGCCGCGCCGAACTCCCGAGCCGCTCCCCGTTCTCCGGCCCCCTCCGGCACCTCGCCACAGGGCCGGAGAACGTCCGTCCGGGCCCGGTGACGCAGCCGTCCCACCATGACCGGCTGCGGCTCCGCCCGCGCCGCGGCCGGAGGCCGGACGAGCCGAAGCCGGCGCGGGGGACTGGAGGCGAACCGGCGAAGGACCGGCACGACGGGCTGGAGGCGAACCGGCGAAGGACCGGCACGAGGGGCACGACGGGCGAACCCATGGACGAACCGGCGAACACCCTGGCGATCCCGCCACCGAGTGCCGGGAGTGACACAGGACGGCCGTCCCGGCCCCGCATCCCCCGGCCGCCTCGATCGTTGGCCTTCGTGTGTACAGCTACGACGTCGTCACCCACCGCCCCTCCGCCACCGGCGCCCGTTCCATCCCGGGCATGCGCCCGTCGTACGACGCGGAGCACCCCTCCTCGCCGACCCCCATCTACGACGCGCTGTACTCGGAGTACCGGCGACTGTTCCGGGCCCTTCCCGGTGACCGGACCGGCGAGGAGGATCTGCGCTTCACCGGCTTCGCGGTACGGGACACTCCCCGGGCGGGGTACTTCAGCCGGGACGCCCAGCCCGTCCGTGAGGCACTCCCACCCGGGGACTCGTACGCCTCGCGCGGCGAGCCGTACGGCACCCGCGCGGAGTTGACCGCGTACCCGCCGCAGCACCAGGTGTTCGACACCTACGCGGGGCACGCCCAGGGCACGCCGCAGTTCATGCCGAGCCAGCAGGGCGGCGGCAACGGCGGGCAGTACGGGAGCGGGCAGCACTCAACCGGGTCGTTCACGCCGGGGCAGGTGACGTCCGGCCAGTTCAGCGCGGGTCAATTCCTCGCCGCGACCGGGCAGTTCGGGGCAGCGGCGGCTGCCGCAGGGCACCCCGGCGCCGCTCGGCCCGCCACCACCGGCCAACCGGCCGGCAACGGCCAGTACGCGGGCGCGGCCCAGGCATCCGGCGGTCAGGGCTGGGTCGCCTCGGGCTACCTCGCCCCCGCGCAGCCGGTCGTCGGCGGGGTCGGTGAGGTGAACGGCTTCAGCGGGCGCCACCGCGGCGTGCTGTCACTGCCCCCGGGCCGCATCCCCGGCCAGGGCTGACGCCGGTCCGGCCTGCCCGGCACCGAACCACCGCTTCCGCCCATGCACTTCACGCCCGGAAACGCCACAGAGTGCCAAGAAGTGCCACGGCGCGTGCCAGCACATGCCACGGGCCGCCAGGACCGGACAGACACGGCACCGCACGACACACCTCATACGACGTGCCACGAGGCGCCGAGAACCGCCAGAAAGCGCTACGGACCCCAAGAGCCGCCGGAGGCCGGGCCCCGCAACGGGTACCCGGCCTCCGGACTGCCGCTCAGGCGGCCTGCTCACTTCTTGCGGCGCTTCTCCCGCACTCGCACCGAGATCGAGATCGGCGTACCGGTGAAGCCGAACTCCTCGCGCAGCCGGCGCTCGACGAAGCGGCGGTAGCCCGCCTCCAGGAAGCCGGAGGCGAAGAGCACGAAGCGCGGCGGCCGGGTACCGGCCTGGGTGCCGAACAGGATGCGCGGCTGCTTGCCGCCCCGGATCGGGTGCGGGTGGGCGGCCACCAGCTCGCCGAGGAAGGCGTTCAGCTTGGCGGTCGGGATGCGGGTCTCCCAGCCCTCCAGCGCGGTCTCGATCGCCGGGACCAGCTTCTCCATGTGGCGGCCGGTCTTCGCCGAGACGTTGACCCGGGGCGCCCA
The DNA here is from genome assembly GCF_053598215.1 of Kitasatospora sp. NPDC001175. Taxonomy (NCBI): domain Bacteria; kingdom Bacillati; phylum Actinomycetota; class Actinomycetes; order Kitasatosporales; family Streptomycetaceae; genus Kitasatospora; species Kitasatospora sp. NPDC001175. The sequence continues at coordinate 104,130 of NZ_JBSFJU010000018.1, forward strand.
GCGGACCTGGACGAGATCGCGCTCGATCTCGCGCTCCAGGTAGTAGCGGCGCTCCTCGTCGATCTGATCCCACTTGTTGTAGGCGATGACGACGGCGCGCCCGGCCTCGACGGCCATCGAGATGATCCGGGTGTCCTGCTCGGCCAGGGTCTCGCTGGCGTCGATCAGGACGACCGCGACCTCCGCCTTCTCCAGCGCGGAGGCGGTGCGCAGCGAGGCGTAGAAGTCGGCACCGGCGGTCAGGTGGACCCGGCGGCGGATACCGGCGGTGTCCACGAACTTCCAGGTCTTGCCGCCGAGTTCGATCATCTCGTCGACCGGGTCGCGGGTGGTCCCGGCCAGCTCGTTGACGACCACCCGCTCCTCGCCGGCGACCTTGTTGAGCAGGCTGGACTTGCCCACGTTGGGCCGGCCGATCAGGGCCACCCGGCGCGGGCCGCCGACGGGGCTGTCGCCGAAGGTCTGCGGCGGGGCCTCGGGCAGCGCGGCCATGACGGCGTCGAGCAGGTCGCCGGAGCCGCGGCCGTGCAGCGCGGAGACCGGGTACGGCTCGCCGAGGCCGAGCGACCACAGGTAGGCGGCCTCGGCCTCGGTGGAGGGGCCGTCGACCTTGTTGGCGCAGAGCACGACCGGCTTGCCGGCCTTGCGGATGATCTTGACCAGGGCCTCGTCGGTGTCGGTGGCACCGACGGTGGCGTCCACCACGAAGAGCACCGCGTCGGCGGTCTCGATGCCGTACTCGGCCTGGGCGGCGACGGCGGCGTCGATGCCGAGGACGTCGACCTCCCAGCCACCGGTGTCGACCAGCTTGAACCGGCGGCCGTTCCAGGTGGCCTCGTAGGTGACCCGGTCGCGGGTGACGCCGGGGCGGTCCTCGACCACGGCCTCGCGGCGGCCGATGATGCGGTTCACCAGGGTCGACTTGCCGACGTTGGGGCGGCCCACGACGGCCAGCACCGGCAGCGGGCCGTGCCCGGCGGCGTCCAGCTCGGCATCGATCTCGTCGATGTCGAAGCCTTCCTCGGCGGCCAGCGCCATGAACTCGGCGTACTCGGACGCGTCGAGCTCTCCGTGCGAACCGTGCGCGGTCTCGTTGCTCATCTTCGTGTTTCCGTTTCCCGGCACCGGCCCTTCCCAGGGACGTGCCGTGCGTACCTGCCCCTCGGGGGCAGCGCGGTGCGTGACGCCCTCGTCGCGGGCGGCCGCAGGTCTGTCTGTCAGGGCCCCGGGTACGGGCCCGATGGTCCGGCCGGGGCCGGGTCGTCAGGCGGCGAGGCAGCCGGTCCGTTCCTGGACCAGGCCCACGATCCGGTCGATCACCTGCTCCAGGGTGAGGTCGCTGGTGTCCACCAGGACGGCGTCCGGCGCCTGGGTCAGCGGGTCGGTCTCGCGGGAGGAGTCGGCGGCGTCCCGGCGGGTCAGGTCGGCGGCCATCGCGGCGATGGTCGCCTCGTCCACGCCCTTCGCCCGCAGCTCGGCGGCACGGCGCTCGGCGCGCGCGGCCTGCGAGGCGGTCAGGAAGACCTTGAGAGTGGCGGCGGGGAAGACCACGGTGCCCATGTCACGGCCCTCGGCGACGATGCCGCGCTCGGCGACCTCGGCGCAGCCGCGCTGCAGCTCCACCAGCCGGGCCCGCACCTGCGGGACCGCGGCGACGGCGCTGACCTTCGAGGTGACCTCGGGGCCGCGGATCGGTCCGGAGACGTCCTGGCCGTCGACCGTGATGGTCGGGCCCGCGGCGTCGGTGCCGGAGACGATCACCGGCTTGCCGCAGGCTATGGCCACCGCGTCGGCGTCCTCGACGTCGACGTCGTTGGTCAGCATCCACCAGGTCATCGCGCGGTACATGGCGCCGGTGTCCAGGAAGCTCAGGCCGAGCCGGGCGGCGACCGCCCGGGAGACGGTCGACTTACCGGAGCCAGAGGGTCCGTCGATGGCGACGACGACCGGGGCGGACGCTCGGTCGGCAGTGTCCACGGGGCGAACCTCTCTCTACAGCCTGGGGTTGACCTCACAAGGGTAGTCGAATCCCCGGGTTCACCCATCCGGACCAGCCCGCCGGGCCGCGACCGGAGCCGGGCGGGCGCGCCGGTTCCCGGGAGCCGGGCCCCGGACGGACCACTCCCGCCCCCGGCGCTCAGTCCCGGACGCTCCACCCCTGCTCGCGCAGCGCGCCGATGAGCCGCCGCACCGCCGCCGGGGCGACCGAGAGCTGGACGAAGCCGACCTGCTGGCCGCTGGAGTGCTCGATGGCCACGTCCTCGATGTTGACCCCGAGCGCGCCGACCTCGCCGAACAGCCGCCCGAGCTCGCCGGGCTGGTCGCCGAGGACGACCGCGACCGTCTCGTACCGGGTGGGCGGAGCGCCGTGCTTGCCGGGGATCCGGGACTGACCGGTGTTGCCGCGCCGCATCACGGCCTCGATCCCGGCCGCGCCACTGCGGCGCTCGGTCTCGTCGGCGGCCTCCATCGCGCGCAGCGCGGTGACGGTCTCGCCGAGGTCCGCCGCGACCTCCTCCAGGATGTCGGCGACCACTCCGGCGTTGGCGGACAGGATGTCCACCCAGAGCGCGGGGTTGGAGGCCGCGATCCGGGTCACGTCCCGGACGCCCTGGCCGGAGAGCCTTATGGCGGTCTCGTCCGCGTGCTCCAGCCGGGCCGCGACCAGCGAGGAGAGCAGCTGGGGGGTGTGCGAGACCAGCGCGACCGCGCGGTCGTGCGCGGAGGCGTCCATCACGATCGGCATGGCGCCGCAGAGCGCGACCAGTTCCAGGGCCGCGTTCAGGGTGTCCGTGTCGGTGTCCGGGGTGGGGGTGAGCACCCACGGCCTGCCCTCGAACAGGTCCGCCCGGGCGCCCAGCGGACCGGACACCTCCCGCCCGGCCATCGGGTGGCCGCCGATGTAGTGGGTGGTGTCACAGCCCAGCGAGGCGATGTCGGCCCGCGGCCCCGACTTCACACTCGCCACGTCCGTGTACCAGCGGGCGAGCCCCCGGCGCTGGCAGTCCGCGAGCACCTTGCCCACCAGGGCGGGCGGCACCGCGACGATCGCCAGGTCGACCGGCCCCTCGGGCAGGTCGGTGGTACCGGCACCGAGCGAGGCCGCCGTACGCGCGGCATCCGGATCGGCGTCCTCCAGATACACGCTGAAGCCGCGACCGGTGAGCGCGAGGGCAGCGGAAGTGCCGATCAGTCCGGTGCCGACGACGGCGGCAGTGCGCATGGGGGTTCGTCTCCTGTCAGGTGCCGATCCTGGTGGACGCCAATCCTCTCGCACCGGGGATCATTCTTGGCCACGGGCGCTCGCGCGGGCGGGCCCGGCAGGTTTGGATCGGCTCGATCCCGCCTGCCCGGAGCGGGTGTTCACGGCAGCGGAGTGATTGCTCGGACACCCGCTCCGCCCGCCGCGGCAGAGCCGGCGAGCACCCTTCGGTCGGTACAGCCACCGCTGCGACGCCCCCGTACCGCCCTTGACGTGGACCGCCCCTGGCCGGACCACTGCCCGACCCCACCTCCAAACACTGCCCCGGCAAACCGGGTTGACGCACCACGAGGCCCACCGTCCGCCGCCACCACCTCCCGCAGTACCGCCCGCAGTACCGCCCGCCGGAAGCACAAGGAAGCCACACATCCTCCCGGCACCCTCGGCTGTGTCGCGCCCCTCACGGGACACCTGTGCGGCACGCGGGCGAAATCCGCTGACTCCTGGGCGCCCCGGGGGCAGACTGGGCCGCCGGGGGACGGCTCGGACGAAGGGTGGGCGGGGTGGCGGCTGAAGCGGTCCAGGAGGCCGGGCGGGACGCGGCGCGGAGCTGGGGATCGGTACTCGAATCGGTGGTGGTGTACGCATCGGGCGCGCTCTGCCTGCGCCGGGCCCGCGGCACCGTGCCACCGGACGGCCGGGTACGGCTGCCGGGACTGCCCCGGACGCTCTACGGCGGCTCCCTGCGCGCCCGGGTGGTCGGCCAGGGCGCCTGGCGGGTCACCGAGGCCCGGTTGGAGGCGGCCGCCGAGCTGCGCGAACCGGCGGAGCTGCCCGGACTGCGCCGCCGGGCCGAGCAGGCCGAGGAGACGCTGGAAGCCGCCCGCGAACGGCACTCCGGACTGCTCGGCCGGATAGCGGAGATCGCCGCCCTGCGCGTGATCCCGCCGGCCCTGACTCCCGAGCAGCCGCACCGCCGCACCCCCGCCGACGCCTGGCTCGAACTGGCGGACTTCGTCGACGACCGGCTCGCCGCCCTGAACGCCCGCGCCCTGGAGCTCGCCGACGAGGTCCGCCAGGCGGAGCACGCCCTGGCCGTCGCCCTGGAGGCCCTCGGACAGACCTCCACCGCGGAGCCCGCCCACCCGGCGGAGACCAGCGCCGTCGCCGTGCTCACCCTCACCAGTAGCGAGCACGGCGCGCGTGTCGAGGACGTCGAGGACGTCGAGATCGAGCTGGAGTACGGCGTCCAGGGGGCGTACTGGGTCCCGTCGTACCGACTGAGCCACCGCCAGGGCGACGGCGGCTCAGGATCGCTCGTGCTGCGCGCCTCCGTCCTCCAGCTCAGCGGCGAGGACTGGACGGGCGTGCGGCTGGCGCTCTCCACCGCCGACCTGAGCCGTCGCACCAACCTGCCGCAGCTGCGCTCGATCCGGATCGGCCGTCGCCAGCCCACCCCCGTGCCCTCCGGCTGGCGGGAGGCTCCGGCCGGCCTGTCCGAGCTGTTCGCGGGGTACGACGCGGCCGGCCCGCGCCCGTCGGCCGGGCGGTCCGCCCGGGCCTTCGGCGCGGCCTCCCCCGCACCCGTGCCGCGCGGTCCGCTGGCCCCCGCCGGCGGCGGGACGGCCGGGGTGCCGGAGGTCCTCGACGCCGGCCTGCACGGCTACGGCGGCGCAGCCCTCCCCCAGGCGCCCGCTGGGGCCCCCGCACCGGCACCCGCCGCACCGGCTCCACCCACTGCACCGGCTCCGCCCGGTGCCCAGGCCCCCGCCGCTCCCGTCGCATACGGGGCCCCGCCTCCCCCACCCGGCACCGCCGGCGCCCCGCCGCTCGGCCCCGGCGCGCCCGCGCCCGCGATGGCGCCGCGGATGCGGATGGCGGCCGCACCGCTCGCCGCTCCGCCACCCCTCCAGGCCCAGGCGCCCGAGCCCGCCGCACCCGCATACCCCCACCCGGCCCCCGAGTGGCTCGACTACGCCGCACTGACCCTGCGCGGCCCGGATGCCCCGCCCGCCGCCCGTGGCCGCCTGCTTCCCGACCCCGTCCTCGGCCGTGCCGGTGCGGGCCTGCCCGCCGCGGTGCCGCCGGCCCTGCCGGCGCTGCCCGAGCACGCAGTCCTCCCCCACCGGTCGGCCGGGTCGTTCGCCTACCGCTACGAGGCCGCCGCACCCGTGGACATCCCGTCCACCGGCCGTGGGTGGCACACCGTCACGATCGCCGAGGTCCCGGTCGAGCTGCGTACCGAGCACGTGTGCGTGCCCTCCGTCGAGGAGACCGTGTACGCCACCCTGCTGCTCACCAATCCGGGCGCGCAGCCACTGCTCGCCGGGCCGGTCGAGGTGAGCGTGGACGGCGAGTTCCTGCTCACCGCCGCACTGCCGACCCTGGCGCCCGGCGACACCCGGCGGGTCGGCCTCGGCGTGGCGGAGGGCATCCGGGTGGCCCGCCGGACCGAACTGCGCGAGTCCACGGCGGGCCTGCTGAACAACACCACCGTGCTCGACCACCGTGTCCATGTGGAACTGGTCAACCGGCTCGGCCACCCCGTCACGGTCGAGGTCCGCGAACGCGTACCGGTCACCGCCGACGCCGAGATCCGGATCGAGGAGCGGTCCGGCTGGACGGCCCCGAGCAGGCCCGACGGACCGCGACCCGGCACCGAGCCCTCGGACACCTACCCGCCGAGCACCCGCGTGTGGCGGGTGGAACTGCCCGCCGACGGCACCGTCGAGCTGGACGGCGGCTACGAGATCCGAATCCCGGCCGGCAAGGCCATCCTCGGCGGAAACCGGAGGAACTGACCCATGACCAACCCGCCCGCCACGTCCTCCGTCCCGGTCCGCCCGCTCCCGGTCACGGCCGTCACCTGTCTGGAGGACCGCACCCTGGTGATGCGGACCACCACCCTCGATCTGCACCCGGGAGTGCAGCGGCTGCGCCTCGGCCCGATCACCGCGCTCGCCGTCGACCGCTCGCTGCGCGCCGACGTGACCGGCAGCCGGGCCGGGGCCGCCAGGGTGCTGGACGCCCGGATCATCCGCTCCTGGACCCCGCGCGCCCCGCTTCCGCCCACCGAGGCCGACTCGGAGTTGCGCCGCCGGGTGCACGCCCTGGAGCAGGAGCAGCTCACCGAGGACGCCCGCCGCCGCCGGCTGGAGGCCCGGCAGGCCCTGCTCGCCCAGCTGGCCGCCGATCTGCTGCGCGAGATCGGCGAGGGTGCGGGCCACGGCGAGATCGAACGGGCCCGCTGGGGGCGCGAGTTGGACCGGGTGGACGCCGAGCGCGAGTCGTACGGGGAGCAGCTGCGTGCGGTGTGGTCACGGCTGCGGGCCGTCGAGGAGGAGCTGCGGCAGGCCCAGTCGGCGCTGGACCAGGCCGAGGAGGAGCCCGTCGAGCTGCTCGGGTACGTGGAGCTCACGGTCGAGGCCGCCGAGGCCGGCCCGCACGGGCTGACGGTCTCCCACCTCGCGCCGTGCGCCCTGTGGCGGCCCGCCTACCGGGCGACGCTGGGCGAGGAAGGTCTGCTGCTGGAGACCGAGGCGGTGGTCTGGCAGCGCACCGGCGAGGACTGGTCGCAGGTCCGGCTGACCCTGTCCACCGCCCGTTCCGCCCTGCCCGGCGAGCCGCCGCGGCTGGCCGAGGACGTGCTCGTGCTGCGCGACAAGTCCGCCGAGGAGCGCCGCACGGTCGACGTCGAACTGCGCGACGAGGAGATCGGCAGTACCGGGCCGGCCGCGGTGGACGGCCTCCCGGGCGTGGACGACGGCGGCGAGGTGCGCACCCTGCGCGCTCCGGGGCCGGCCTCGGTGCCCGGCGACGGCCGTCCGCACCGGGTGCCGCTCACCGCCTTCACCGCCGGCGCGAGCAGCGAGTACGCCTGCGCGCCAGAACTGTCCCCGCTGGTCACCCAGGTGGTGCGGTTCCGCAACGGCGCCGGGCACGCGCTGCTGGCGGGCCCGGCGGACCTGGTCCGCGGCAGCGGTTTCGTCGGCCGCGCGGAGCTGCGTTTCACCGCCCCGGGCGCACCGGCCGAACTCTCCTTCGGCAGCTCGGACGGCTACCGGGTGATCCGGGAGACCGAGGAGACCAGGGGCAGTGCCGGACTGGACCGCCGCACGGTGCTCACCCGTACGGTCCGGCTGCACCTGTCCCGCCTCTCCGGCCCGCAGGAGCAGGGCGAGCAGGTGGTCGTGGTGCGCGAACGGATCCCGGTCTCGGAGGTCTCGGCGGTGGAGGTACGGCTGCGCAAGGAGGCCTGCTCCCCACCACCGGACGAGCTGGACGCCGAGGGCATCGTCCGCTGGGACGTGGCGCTGCCGCCGGGCGGCCGACGGACCGTCACCCTGGTGTACGAGGTCTCGGCGGCGGCCAGGGTGGCCGGGATCTGACCGGCCCCGATCGGCATCGCACAGAACCATCAACTCCGGTGCGAATCAGGTAAAACAGACACATGATCTACCATCTCGCACCCCTGGACGACTGGCTCCGTGACCCGGGGCGGCCGTACGCCACCACCTCCCTGCTGACCGACGGGTTCATCCACTGCTCGGCCGACGAGCAGACCGCGCTGGCCGTCGCCAACGCCTTCTACCAGGACTCGCCGGAGCCGCTGATGGCCCTGCTGATCGAGGAGAGCCTGGTGGAGCCGATGGTGAAGTGGGAGGCGCCGCACGGCGCGCCGCCGCCGGGCGCGACCCCGGGCGTGCTGTTCCCGCACATCTACGGGCGCCTCAACCGCACCGCGGTGGTCGGCCTGGAGAAGGTCGAGCGCGGCCCGGACGGCCGCTGGGCCGCCCTCCAGCCCTGGAGCTGAGGCCCCGTTCCGCGCGGCCGGGGAAGCGGTTCACGCAGCAGTTTCACGACCGCGGAAGCGGTTCACGACCGCGGAAGCGGCTCAAGGGCGGCGAAGCAAGGGCGGGGAAGCGGTTCAGGGGCGCGGGGAACCCCGCCCCTGAAGGCCTCCGTTGGGAAGTCCTGCCCGACCGCCCCGTGCCTACCGCCGCCCACCGCGCGGCCCGTCCGTGCGGCTCACAGCCAGCCGCGCTCCCGGGCCGCCATGCCCGCCTGGAACCTGGTGGTCGCGCCGAGCTGGCGCATCAGCGTCTGCAGCCGCCGCTGGGTGGTCCGGGCGCTCCAGCCGAGCGACCGCGCGATCGACTCGTCGGTGAGCCCGGCCGCCAGCAGGCCGAGCAGCTTGCGGTGGTCCTCCTCGGGGCCGGAGCCGTCGTCCCCGTCGCCGATCGCCGCCTGCAACGGGACCGCCCGCTCCCACTCCGCCTCGAAGAGCGCGTCCAGCCCCTGGAGCAGCGCCGACGGATGGACCACGTACGCGGCGTCAAGCACCGCGTCGCCGACGCTGATCGGGATGATCGCCATCCGGTCGTCGGCCATCATCATCTTCATCGGCAGTACCGGCCGGACCTTGCACTCCTCGCCGTCCGCGACCCCGGGCAGGATGTCCTTCTCCAGCCGCCCGGGCCAGGCCACGGCCTCCTTGTCGTAGATCGCCCGGAACTTCAGCCCGGCCCGCAGCCGCTGGCGCTGCCTGGACAGGCTGGCCACCGGGTCCTGGATGTAGGGCGGGCAGTCGAAGCCGCGCACCTGGTACTGGGCCGTCCCGACCAGGTGCTCCAGCCGCTGGGCGATGGCTTCGGCGCCGGTCAGCACCTCGACCGAGTGGGCGGGGTCGGTGAACCGGCTGGCCTCCCGGAAGGCGTCCATCAGCCGGTGCATCTCGGCGCGGGCGTCCCGCAGCTGGGCCTCGCGGTGGCCGATCAGGGTGCCGATGGCGACGTCGGGGGCTACGGAGAGATAGCGCTCGCGGTCGACCGGACTGCGGGTCACCATGCCCTGCTCGGCCAGCCGGTCGAGGGACTCCCGACTCTGTCGCGGGGTCAGTCCGCACTGCTCGGCGAGCTCTTCTGCGGTGGACTGGGGTGCGGCCACCAGCGCCGCGTAGACCTGTCCGTCCGGCCGGCCAAGACCGAGCACTCCGAATGCGTCGGGCACGACGTTCCTTCCCCCCACTGCTCACCCCGGTTGGCGCACTCCCGCCATCCGGCCGGGCGCCAGTTGCTGGCCATCGTGCGCCACGGATCCACGGGCTGACAAGCCGGGGCAACGGGGGTGCGGCCAGGCTCACACCACATCCCCGCAGTACAGCAGAGGGCCTCCCCGCCGATCGGCGGGGAGGCCCTCCTCATCAGGTACTACAAGCCCGGCGGCGCCGGATGGCGGGCCGGCGGCAGGTCCCTACAGGCCGACCTCGCGCATCAGCTGGCCGACCTCCGGGTTGGTGAGCCGGCGCAGCCAGCCCGACTTCTGGTCGCCCAGGGCGATCGGACCGAAGTGGGTGCGCACCAGCTTCTCGACCGGGAAGCCCGCCTCGGCGAGCATCCGGCGGACGATGTGCTTGCGGCCCTCGTGCAGGGTGACCTCGACCAGGTAGTTCTTGCCGACGTTGGAGACCACCTTGAAGCTGTCGGCGCGGGCGAAGCCGTCCTCCAGCTCGATGCCCTGCGCCAGCTGCTTGCCCAGGTCGCGCGGGATCGGGCCCTGGATGGCCGCCAGGTAGGTCTTGGTCACGCCGTAGCGGGGGTGGGTGAGGCGGTGGGCCAGCTCGCCGTGGTTGGTGAGCAGGATGATGCCCTCGGTCTCGGTGTCCAGCCGGCCGACGTGGAACAGCCGGGTCTCCCGGTTGGTCACGTAGTCGCCCAGGCACTGCCGGCCGTCCGGGTCCTCCATGGTGGAGACCACACCGGCCGGCTTGTTGAGCGCGAAGAACAGGTACGACTGGGTGGCGACGGTCAGACCGTCCACCTTGATCTCGTCCTTCTGCGCGTCCACCCGCTTGCCCTGCTCGGTGACCGGCACGCCGTTGACCTCGACCCGGCCCTGCGCGATCAGCTCCTCGCAGGCCCGGCGGCTACCGACACCGGCCCGCGCCAGCACCTTCTGCAGGCGCTCGCCCTCGGGTTCGCCGAAGGTCTTGGGCAGCTTGACGGCCGGCTTGTCGTGCCGGGCCAGCACCGCGTCCTCGATCCGGGCCTGCAGCTCGCGCGAGCGCTGCGGCTGGCGGCGCGGGTCGCCGGGCGCGCCCTGGCCCTCGCGGCGCGGCCGCGGGGCCGGCCCGGGCTTGCGGGCGGCGAAGCCGCTGCGGCCCGGCGTGGCGTTCGGCCCGCCACCGTACTCGGGCCGGTCGTACCGGCGCTCCTCCGGGCGGGGCGTGCCCTTGCGGCCCGAGCCCTGCCGCCGGTCGTCCCGGCCGTAGGAACCCCCGCGCGACGAAGAGTCGCCGCCGTAGGAGTCGCGGTCGCGCCCGTACGAGCCGCCGCCGCGCGAGGACGAGGAACCGTCCCGCCCGCCGCCGAAGGACGAGCCGCCCCGGGAGCCGCCGTACGAGCCGCCCCGGCCCCCGCCCTGTCCACCACGGCCCTGGCCGCCGCCGCTGTTCCTGCCGTTGCCACTGCTACGCATCAAAATGTCCGTACGTCGTATCCGTTGGGAGTAGTGCAAGTCGTTTCGGCCGACCTCACCGCCCCCTGCCGATCAGACGCGAGCCCGACCGGTCTCGTCCGGGCCGCCCGCCGCACGTGCGGCGGCGACCGCCTCCGCGATCATCGTGCCTTCGAGGGACTCCGCTTCCACGTCGTCGACCTCGGGCAGGAAGGGTGCCAGCTCCGGCAGCTCGTCCAGGCCGCGCAGCCCCATCCGTTCCAGGAAGTAGTTCGTCGTCCGATACAGGATCGCACCTGTTTCGGGCTCGGATCCGGTCTCTTCCACCAGTCCTCGCTGTACCAGGGTACGCATCACGCCGTCACAGTTCACACCGCGTACCGCGGAGACCCGGCTGCGCGACACCGGCTGCCGGTACGCGACCACCGCCAGCGTCTCCAGTGCGGCCTGGGTGAGCCGGGCCTGCCGGCCGTCCAGGACGTAGCGGTCCACGGCGGGCGAGCACTCGGCTCGGGTGTAGAACCGCCAGCCTCCGGCCACCAGCCTCAGGTCGAAGCCCCGGCCCTGGGCGGTGTACTCGGCGGACAGCTCGCGCAGCGCCCCGGCCACCTCCGCGCGCGGACGCTCCACCGCCTCGGCCAGCCGCGCCTCGGTGGCGGGCTCGTCCACCACCAGCAGCACCGCCTCCAGCGCGGCCCGCAGCGCCCCTCCGTCCCCGGTCACCGCGCTTCCGCCGGCCGACGGCCCGTCAGCCGGCGGGGCGGGCGCCGGCACCGCTTCCGCGGGCCGCTCCGCGAGCCCGCGGGCAGGCGTCTGCGGGCCGTGGGCGGACTCCTGCCACTCGTGCGCTCTCGGCTGGCCCGGGACGCCCAGGGCCCGCCTGTGCGGCCCCGGCAGGCCGGTTCCCTCGGGCTGCTCCGTCACGATGCCTCCTCAGCCGTCTTCCGGTCCCCGTCCACCGGCCGGCGGTCGAACTCGTCGGTGACCTCGACCGGCCGCCCGGGATCGGCGACCCATCGCACCAGCAGCTCGCCCAGCGCCTGCGGCTGCTCGAAGTCCAGCGCCCGTTCCCGGTACAGCTCCAGCAGCGCCAGGAACCGGGCGACCACCACGAGGGTGGACTCGGCGTCCGCGACCAGCTGGTCGAAGGTCGCCGAACCGAGCGCGGTGAGCCGGTCGACCACCCGGGCGGCCTGTTCGCGCACGCTCACCGGCGGGGTGTGGATGTGGTCCACGTAGACCACCGGCCTGGGCCTGGGCGCCATCGCCCGCGCCGCCAGCTGGGCGAAGTGCTCGGGGCCGATGCCCAGCACCACCTCAGGCAGCATTTCGGCGTGCCGCGGCTCCAGGCCCACGCTGCGGGCGCGCCGCAGCAGCTCGGCCTCCCAGCGCTCGCCCAGCACCGCCGCCACCTGCTTGTAAGCGCGGTACTGGAGCAGCCGGGCGAACAGCAGGTCGCGGGCCTCCAGCAGGGCGAGGTCCTCCTCGTCCTCGACCTCGGCGGCGGGGAGCAGCCGGGCCGCCTTGAGGTCCAGCAGGGTGGCCGCGACCACCAGGAACCCGGTCGCCGCGTCCAGGTCCCAGTCGGGGCCCGCGGCTCGGATGTGGGCGACGAACTCGTCGGTCACCTTGGACAGCGCCACCTCGGTGACGTCCATCCGGTGCTTGGCGATCAGGCTGAGCAGCAGGTCGAACGGGCCCTCGAAGTTGTCCAGCCGCACCAGGAAGCCGGCCCGCGCCTCACCCGCCTCCTCGGCGGGCCGGACGGCCCCGACGGCTTCCCCTGCACTCGACATGACGCCCCATCTTCACCCGCGCCGCGCCCGCGGGCGGCGAGGCAGCGCCCAGGAGCGCGGATCCGGGTGCGATCGGGTGGGCATCCCCGGGGGGAGTGGCGACCCGACGGTCTTCCGCCGCGGCAGGGTGTCCGCGCCGCCGGGAGAGTCCGCGGGACGGACTCAGCGGCCGCGCAGCCGCCGCACCAGGATGCTGGCCTCGCCGCGCTGCTCCAGGTCGGCGAGGACGACGGAGATGGCCTCCCGGACCACCCGGCCCCGGTCCACCGCCAGCCCGTGCTCACCGCGCAGCACCAGACGGGCGTGCTCCAGGTCCATGAGCTCCTCGGCGGACACGTACACGGTGATCTTCTCGTCGTGCCGCTCGCGTCCGGTGGGTCGTCGCACGGCCCGGCCCCGGGGGCGGACCCGCCTGGCGGCCTCGCCCGCCTGCTCGTCGGCCTGCGCCGCCGTTCCCGGCCCGGCCGCCGTGCCGGGCTGCCCCTGCGGCTGCCGTCCGCCGGTCGGCTGCGGCCCGTCCGGCGCGCTCTCGGCGGGCGTCGCCGGCTGCTCGCCTCGGCTGCCGGAGGCGTCCCGGGCGGTGTCTCGCGGCCCGGTGCCGTTCTCGGCCGCGCGGGCGGTCTCCGCTCTGGGCGCCTCGGCCGGCCGGGAGAGGGAGGGCGAGAGCGCCATCCCGCCCGTGGTCCGGAACAGCTCGTCAGCCCCCGGGAGACTCACTCGGCGGGGCGGCACCGGTCGAGCACCTCCCTGGCGAGCTGGCGGTAGGCGGCGGCACCGACCGAGTTGGTCGCGTACGTGGTGATCGGCTCGCCGGCCACCGTGGTCTCCGGGAACCGGACAGTCCGGCCGATCACGGTGTGGAAGACGTGGTCGCCGAACGCCTCGACGACCCGGGCCAGCACCTCGCGGCTGTGCACGGTACGCGAGTCGTACATGGTGGCGAGGATGCCGTCCAGGCGCAGCTCGGGGTTGAGCCGCTCGCAGACCTTCTCGATGGTCTCGGTGAGCAGCGCGACACCGCGCAGCGCGAAGAACTCGCACTCCAGCGGGACGATCACACTATGAGCGGCCGTCAGGGCATTGACCGTCAGGAGACCGAGCGAGGGCTGGCAGTCGATGATGACGTAGTCGTAGTCGGGCAGCAGCGGCTTCAGCGCCCGGGCCAGCGCGGACTCCCGCGCCACCTCGCTGACCAGCTGCACCTCGGCGGCGCTCAGGTCGATGTTCGAGGGCAGCAGGTCCATACCGGGGATCGCGGTCTTCAGCAGCACCTCATCGGCCGTCAGGCCCCGCTCCATGAGCAGGTTGTAGACCGTGACGTCCAGCTCCATCGGGTTGACGCCGAGGCCGACCGAGAGCGCGCCCTGCGGGTCGAAGTCCACCAGCAGCACCCGGCGCCCGTACTCCGCGAGTGCGGCACCCAGGTTGATGGTGGACGTGGTCTTGCCGACGCCGCCCTTCTGGTTGCACATCGCGATGATCTGCGCGGGGCCGTGCTCGGCCACCGGCGCGGGGATCGGGAAGTAGGGCTGCGGGCGGCCGGTGGGGCCGATCCGCTCGCGGCGCTGGCGGGCCGCGTCGGGGGCCAGGGTGGCGGCGTACTCCGGGTCGGGCTCGTACTCGGCGTCCGGGTCCTCGTACGAGCCGTAGGCGAAGTCGCCGTAGACCAGGCCGTGCGCGGCCAGGTCGGCGTCGTAGTCGGCGACGGAGGTGGTGCTGACACCGGTGCTCTGGCGTGCCTCGAAGGTACGGACCGCGACCGAGCCGACCTCTACCGAACCCACCGTGGCCTGCCGGGCCGTGAGCTCCTCGTTCGGCTGTCCGGCGGTGTGCTCCGCCAGTCCTGGCTGACCACCCCCGGGAGCAAATGTCGACTCATTCACAAGTCGTCTTACCTCCTTGGGCATCCAGGACTCTATGTCGATTCGTCAGCGTGGCAGCATGCCGACGGTTTGCGACTCTAGGCCGTCTGCGGCGTTCGCAGCAACACAATCCACGGTAGTGGGCACGATGTGTCGGCTGTCGGACCGGTCGCTGTCAAGGCCTTAAAGGGCCCTCGGCCCTAACGTTTCCGCGGAGGTCACCGCCCCCGGGCCGGGCGGGCCACCCACCCCGTTTGCGGTCGGCGGGTGACGTGTTGCACATGAATTGACATCGTGACGCCACCCGACCTTCACCACCGGTTCCGGGCACGCCGAAGCCCCCGGCCCGAGGATGGGGCCCCTCCTGCCCGTTGGCGGGCGAGGAGGGAGGGCCGGGGGCATGGCACCGCCTCAGTCGGGCGGACCGTTCAGCTGATGCGCACTCAGGCGAGCACGCTGTCCAGGGAGATGGACTCCAGGCCGAAGGCGTCGGCGACGGCGGCGTAGGTGATCTGGCCCTCGTGGACGTTCAGACCCTTGGCCAGCGCCGCGTCGCGGCGCAGCGCCTCCTTCCAGCCGCGGTTGGCCAGCTCGACGACGTACGGCAGCGTCGCGTTGGTCAGCGCGTAGGTGGAGGTGTTCGGGACGGCGCCCGGCATGTTGGCCACGCAGTAGAAGACCGAGTTGTGGACCTGGAAGGTCGGCGCGGCGTGCGTGGTCGGGTGCGAGTCCTCGAAGCAGCCGCCCTGGTCGATGGCGATGTCGACGAGCACGGAGCCCGGCTTCATCCGGGAGACCAGCTCGTTGGTGACCAGCTTCGGGGCCTTGGCGCCCGGGATCAGCACCGCGCCGATGACCAGGTCGGCCTCGACGACGGCCTTCTCCAGCTCGTAGGCGTTGGAGGCGATGGCCTTGACCTTGGTGCCGAAGATGCGGTCGGCCTCGCGCAGCTTGTTGATGTCGCGGTCGAGCAGGGTCACCTCGTAGCCCATGCCGATGGCGATGGTGGCGGCGTGCCAGCCGGAGACGCCACCGCCGATGACCACGCACTTGGCCGGGTGGGTGCCGGGCACACCACCGGGCAGCACGCCGCGGCCGCCGGCCGGGCGCATCAGGTGGTACGAGCCGACCTGCGGGGCCAGCCGGCCGGCCACCTCGGACATCGGGGCGAGCAGCGGCAGGGCGCCGTTGGCGAGCTGCACGGTCTCGTACGCGATCGCGGTGGTGCCGGAGGCGAGCAGCGCGTCGGTGCCGGCCCGGTCGGCCGCCAGGTGCAGGTAGGTGAAGAGCGTCTGCCCCTTGCGGAGGCGGTGGTACTCCTCGGCGATGGGCTCCTTGACCTTCAGCAGCAGGTCAGCGGTGGCCCACACCTCATCAGCGGTGGGGAGGATGGTGGCACCGGCGGCCACGTACTCCTCGTTGGAGATCGAGGAGCCGACACCGGCGTTGTCCTCGATGAACACCTCGTGTCCGTTGCGGACCAGCTCATGCACGCCGGCGGGCGTGATGGCCACGCGGTACTCGTGGTTCTTGACCTCGCGGGGGATGCCGACCTTCACGGCTAAACACGTCCTCTTGCCATGGGGGTCCCTACCGGAGAAGACCGGCGGGCGACGCGCACGGGGGGAAGCCATCGGAAGACACCGAAAGACACTTCGCTGCGCGACTGCTGTCGAGTGTAATGAAGCCCAGCGAATCCGCCAGCCTTCCAAACTGAATAAATCAGCTTGTTACATTGGCACTTTCGTAGGCTCGTGACGACTGCGCACCGCAGATCGCCACCAACCGCACAGTTACGACATTACTCCCAGGTCGGGTGGTCCGATCCGCCCCCGGCCTGCTGCCGCAGGGCGTCCAGCGTCCCCGCCACCGCCGCCCGGCCGCGCTCGTCGCCGAGGCGGCGCAGCAGCGCCAGCGCGGCCCGGTACTCGCGGTCGGCCTCCTCGAAGCGGCGCTGACCCGCGTGCGCCTCGGCCGTCCTGACCAGTAGTCGGGCCTCCGCCGGACGATCGTTCAGGCCCTGGCGCAGCGCGAGCGCGCGGCCGTACCAGTCCGCCGCCCGCACCGGGTCTCCCAGAGCCCGGTGGCACTCGCCGATCCCCTCCAGCGCACGGGCGCGGGCCGGGTCGTCGGCAGCGGTCCTGGCGTGGTCCAGGGCGGCTCGGTAGCGCGCCGCGGCCTGCTCCCAGCGGCCGGCGGCGGCCTGCAGGTCGCCCAGGTTGAGCAGGGCGGCGGCGGCCCGACGGGTGGCCCCGCCGCGCTCGGCCACCTTCAGCACCAGGCCGTGCAGCTTGTAGAGATCGGCCGGGGCGGCGGCGCCGGTGAGCGGCAGGGCGCGCAGCAGCGCGGTGACCAGCCGGCCAGCCGAGCCGTCCAGGTCCGCCTGGCCGATCGCCTCCGCCACCGCGCCGAACAGCGACTCGCGCTCGCCGATCAGCCAGTCGGCGGCCTGCGCGGCGGTCCGCAGCCGGATCGGCCCCGGCAGCGGGTCCGTCACCGGACCGGCTGCCGGGTCCAGCAGCTGCCGGGCCGAGTCCACCAGCCGCACCAGCCGCTCCAGCAGCCGGGCGCGGGCCAGCTGCAGCTCGGCCGGGCGGTCGGCTGCATCGCGCAGCCGTACCAGCCGCAGGTACAGCCGCCCGGGGAGCCGGTAGCGCGGTGTGCCGTCGGCGGCGGGCGGCTCCACGTCCAGCAGCTCCCGCTCGGCCAGCTGCCGCATGACCGCCTCGGCCTCCGGCGGCGGGCAGCCGACCAGCGCGGAGGCGGTCCGCAGATCGGCGAGCTGGGCCGGGGCCAGGGTGAGCATCCGCAGCATCCGCGCCTGTGCGGGGTTGAGCGATCGGTAGGTGAGGTCGAAGGCGGTGCTCAGCGGATCGGTGTCCGGCACCGGCACCGGCCCCTGGGCCGCGGCTTCGGCGTCCTGTCCCCCGCGCCGCCGGCCGGCCTGACCATCGGCGCCCGGTCCGGGCTCCGCACCCGGCAGCCCGCGCCCGTCGACCGGACGCCCCCGCTCCGTCTCCACCGGGCGGCCGCCGGCGGCCTTGGAGATGTCGCCCGCGGCCGCCGGAACCGCACCGGTGCCCGGTCGCCCGCGGTCCGCGCGTCGCGGGCGGCCGTCGCCGGCCCGGACCGCCTCACGGCTGCCCGGCGCCGTAGCGGTTCCCTCGCCCGGGTCGCCGGGCCCGCGCCCGGCGGCGTCGCCCGTGGTCGCGCGCGTCGAGCGGTTCCCGGCTCCGAGCCGCGCCGCCTGGCCGATCAGTCGCGCCACGGCGCCGGATCCGGCGGCCTCGCCGGCCGGCCCGCCCGTCGGAACGGAGACCAGTACGCCGTCCCGCGGTCCCGCCTGGCCGCGCAGGACGGGCTTCGGTGGCTGCTCCTTCACCGCCCCGCTCCGGCCGCCGGCTCCGCCCTGGGCCACCACGGTCGCCTTCGCGGCTGCCGCCGGGGCCGCCTGTGCCAGTGCCCGCACCGCCTCGGTCACGGCGGCCTTGGGGTGGTTGCGCAGCCAGCCGGCCATCAGCCGCAGCGTGGCGGGACCGGAGCCGCAGGCCTCGGCCAGGTCGGCCGCGCCGACCGGGTCGCAGCCGATCCTGGTGCCGCCGACCAGCCCGCTGAGCAGGTCGCCGGCCGAGGGCTGGTCCAGACCGCCGAGGATGACCGGGTCGATGTCCTCGATCCCGGTGAGCGGTCCCGCGGTGGTGGCGACCACCAGGCAGCCGGGCTCGTCGGCGAGCAGCGGCCACAGCTGGCCGGCGTCCCGCGCGTCGTCAAGCAGGAGGAGCAGCCGCCTGCCCGCCTGTGCCTCGCGCAGCGCCCCGCAGGCCGGACCGCCGGCGCCGTCCCCGCTGCCGGGGACCAGCACCGCGTCCGGCACCGGGCCGAGCTGTTCGAGCAGCTGCCGGGCGATCTGCCCCGGCGGGACCCGGTTGCCGTCGGGAGCGGACAGCCGGGTGAACAGGACGCCGTCGGGATAGGCGTGGGCGATCGAGCGGACGAACCGTACGGCGAGTGTGGTGCGTCCCGAGCCGGGCCGCCCGGCCAGCACCACGACCGGGGAGCGGCCCCGCACCGGGCGGGCGGCGGCTGCGGCGAGGGCGGCCAGCTCGGTCCGCCGGCCGCTGAACAGCGCGGGCACCGGGGGCAGCCGGTCGAGTGCGCCGTCTTCGGTGGGCCGTGCGTCCATCGCCGTCTTCCTCGTCACCCGCGTCACTCCTGACCAGCCGACCCGCCCCCGGGACCCGCCGTGAGTCCGTCCGCGAAGCGTAGTTCGGCCGCCCGACGGACCGGTGCGGACACCGGTAGTACCAACCGGCGAATCACTCGTCAGAACCATGTCGAAGAGGACCGCGCGTGCCGTCAACCCCAGGTCCTGGCACGTCTCCTGGCGGCCCGCCAGCCACGCGAACTCCTCGACGGCGCGCGCCGGCCCCCTGGGAACGCGCACGGTCGCACGCTCGGTTCCCGTACGCCCGCCCCCGGTCCCTACCGGGCCGGGGGCCGGGTGGGCCGCCCTGCTCCCGCTCCGCCCCGGGGAGCGCGCCGCCGGCTCAGTTCCGCTCGAACGGCCGGGCCGGCCAGGGGGTGTCGCCCGGGCGCAGCGCGTCCAGGCCGGGGCCGGTCAGGGCCGCGTGCAGCGCCAGCGCCCCGGTGACCAGGGTCGGGTTGTGGAGCTCGCCCGCGAGGACGAGCCGGACCAGTTCGTCCAGCGGCACCCGGGCGGTCTCTATCTCCAGCTCCTCGCCGTGCGCCTGGTAGCGCTCGCCCTCCGCCTCGGCGAGGTCGGTGGCGAGGAAGAGCCGCAGCGCCTCGTCCGTCCCGCCCGGCGAGGTGTAGAAGTCGACCAGCACCCGCCACTCCGCCGCCTTGCAGTGCGCCTCCTCGTAGAGCTCGCGCTGGGCGGCGTGCAGCGGGTTCTCGCCGGGGACGTCGAGCAGCCCGGCGGGCAGCTCCCACAGCCGCTGGCGCACGGGGTGCCGGTACTGGCGCAGGACCAGTACCCGCTGCTGGTCATCGAGGGCGAGGACGGACACCGAACCGGGATGGGTCTGGTAGTCACGGCGGGCGTAGCTGCCGTCGGGCATCAGCACCTCGTCGGTGCGCACGCCGGTGACCCGCCCCTGGAAGGGCACCGAGGAGGCCCGTACCGGCCAGTCCTCCGCCACGTCCCTGATCTGCTGGATGTCCGTCATCTCTCTCCCCTTAGCGCTCAGGGCCAACTATGCCAAACGGCGGCCGTGCGAAGATCCGCACGACCGCCGTCCGACGACGGGACGCCTACTCGGCGCCGGTCTTGATCCGAATCGCCGCGGCCACCAGGCCCGCGAACAGCGGGTGCGGGCGGGTCGGGCGGGACTTCAGCTCCGGGTGGGCCTGGGTGGCGACCAGGTAGGGGTGCACCTCGCGGGGGTACTCGACGTACTCGACCAGGTCGCCCTTGGGGGACAGGCCCGAGAAGAGCAGGCCGGTCTTCTCCAGGTCGGCGCGGTAGGCGTTGTTGACCTCGTAGCGGTGGCGGTGGCGCTCCTCGACGTACTGCTCGCCGCCGTACACCTCGCGGACGATCGAGCCCTCGGCCAGCTTGGCCGGGTACAGGCCCAGGCGCATCGTTCCGCCCAGGTCGCCCTTGCCGTCCACGATCGCCAGCTGCTCGGCCATGGTGGAGATGACCGGGTACTTGGCGGCGGGGTCGAACTCGGTGGAGTTGGCCTCGGGCAGGCCGGCCAGGTTGCGGGCGGCCTCGATGACCACGCACTGCAGGCCCAGGCACAGGCCCAGCAGCGGGATCCTGTTCTCGCGGGCGTAGGTGATCGCGGCGACCTTGCCGTCCACACCGCGGTCGCCGAAGCCGCCGGGGATGCAGATCGCGTCCACGTCGCCGAGGTGCTCCTGGGCACCCTCGGGGGTGACGCAGTCGTCCGAGGTGACCCACTTGATCTCGACCCGGGCGTTGTTGGCGAAGCCGCCGGCGCGCAGCGCCTCGGTCACCGACAGGTAGGCGTCCGGCAGGTCGATGTACTTGCCGACCAGGGCGACCTTGACGATGTGCTGCGGCTCGTGGACGCGGCGCAGCAGGTCGTCCCAGGTGGTCCAGTCCACGTCACGGAACGGCAGGTCGAGGCGGCGCACCACGTAGGCGTCCAGGCCCTCGCCGTGCAGCACCTTGGGGATGTCGTAGATCGACTTGGCGTCGATGGCCGCGACCACGGCCTCCTCGTCCACGTCGCACATCAGCGAGATCTTGCGCTTGATGGCCTGCGGCACCTCGCGGTCGGCGCGCAGCACGATCGCGTCGGGCTGGATGCCGATGTTGCGCAGCGCGGCCACCGAGTGCTGGGTCGGCTTGGTCTTCAGCTCGCCGGAGGGGCCGATGTACGGCAGCAGGGAGACGTGCACGAAGAAGACGTTGTCCCGGCCGACCTCGTGGCGGACCTGGCGGACGGCCTCCAGGAACGGCAGCGACTCGATGTCGCCGACGGTGCCGCCGACCTCGGTGATCACCACGTCGACGTCCTCGGTCGCCATCCGGCGGATCCGGGACTTGATCTCGTTGGTGATGTGCGGGATGACCTGGACGGTGTCGCCCAGGTACTCGCCGCGGCGCTCCTTGGCGATGACCGTCGAGTACACCTGGCCGGTGGTGACGTTCGCCGACCCGTGCAGGTTGGTGTCCAGGAAGCGCTCGTAGTGACCGATGTCCAGGTCGGTCTCGGCGCCGTCGTCGGTGACGAAGACCTCACCGTGCTGGAACGGGTTCATCGTGCCCGGGTCCACGTTGAGGTACGGGTCGAGCTTCTGCATCGTCACGCGCAGACCGCGTGCCTTCAGCAGCGCGCCGAGGCTGGAGGCGGTGAGGCCCTTGCCGAGTGAAGAGGCGACACCCCCGGTGACGAAGAGGTGCTTGGTCGTCACGGCGCGGCCGTTCGCTGCCTTGCCGGAATGGGGCTGTGCCAAGAGGGGGCTCCCGTGGGTCGCGTGTCGAAGGTGACTCCGGTGGAGGACTGCCCGCACCCGCGCCGACGAGGAGTTCGCACTCGCCCGGGGAGCCCGAAGAGAGCTCCGACGGGGTCGCCGGGGCGGCGGATCCGGGGTGGTTGATCCCACCAGTCCACGGGGTACCAGCGTATCAGCGAGCGGCACCGATCGCTTTCCGGCCGTCGCGGCGTGCTCGTCCGGGTCGTCCGGCTGCTCCGAACGGACGGCCGGATACTGCCCGGAAGGGGTGGTTCCGACATCACCCCGAGGGGCCCGGAGGGAGGAGCCCCGCCTGGTCCGTCCGGACCGTCTTCGATCCCCCACTCGGGCCACTTTGTCGATCACAGGCGTGATGGCACCCGAACCGGGCGCTCTCCGCGTGCCGCACCCCAGCTCACCGACGTATCCTGCACGGACGCATCGCCGACAGCAGAGCACGCGGAGGGCGAGGGGGTCAGGACGACACCTCTTGGTCCCCGATGCGCGACCGGACACCTCCCGTACCAGTTCACCTGTCCAGGCCAGGGGCGCACACACCGCCCCGCCGGGCGACCCACGGTCCTCCCCGCACACCGGTCGGGGGTCCGGGGGCCGCCCAGCCCGGATCTCCGGCCCCGCAGACCGCCTGCTACCGACCGTCTGCGCTGCCGCCGCCCAAATCGCGAACTGGAGACCCACGTGGCCGGCCGTATCGAGGACTACGCACTCATCGGGGACATGCAGACCGCCGCCCTGGTCAGCAGGGACGGAGCCGTTGACTGGCTCTGCCTCCCCAGATTCGACTCCCCGGCCGTCTTCGCCGGTCTGCTCGGTACCGATGAACACGGGTTCTGGCGGATCGGCCCGGCCGAACCCGTCGGCGAGGAGGTCGCCCCCACCGCCCCGCCGCAGCGCTCGCACTTCACCGATCCGGGTGAGTTCCGGGAGGTGCCGGCCACCGCGGCCGCCCCGGCCGTACCCGCCGACCGGCGCCGCTACCGGGGCGACTCGCTGATCCTCGAGCAGGAGTGGGACGCCCAGGGCGGCAGTGTCCGGGTGATCGACTTCATGCCGCCCCGCCCGCTCGCCGGGGCCGAGGCCGTCCCACAGATGATCCGGATCATCGAAGGCGTCTCCGGACGGGTGCGGATGCGCTCCGCCCTGCGGATGCGGTTCAGCTACGGCCGGATCACCCCCTGGGTGCACCGGGTCGAACAGGCCGACGGCACCCACCGAACGGTCGCCATGGCCGGCCCCGACTCGGTCTGGCTGGACGGCAGGGCCGAGACCTACGGCCGCGACCTCACCACCTACGCCGACTTCACCGTCACCGCCGGCCAGCGGATCGCCTTCGCCCTCACCTGGCAGGCCAGCCACCTGCCCGCCCCCAGCGCACCCGACGCCGAGGCCGCCCTCGCCTACACCGAGGAGTTCTGGCGCGAGTGGGTCGGCCAGTGCACCTACCAGGGCCCCTACCGCGAGCCGGTGGTCCGCTCGCTGATCACCCTCAAGGCCCTCACCTACGCCCCCACCGGTGGCATCGTCGCCGCACCCACCACCTCGCTGCCCGAGGACATCGGCGGGGTGCGCAACTGGGACTACCGCTACACCTGGCTGCGCGACGCCGCGATCACCCTCTCCTCCCTGCTGCGCACCGGCTACCGCGAGGAGGCCCGCGCCTGGCGCGAGTGGCTGCTGCGCGCGGTCGCGGGCGACCCGGAGAACCTGCAGATCATGTACGGCATCGCGGGCGAGCGCGAGCTCACCGAGTCCGAACTCGACTGGCTGCCCGGCTACGAGGACTCCAGGCCGGTCCGGATCGGCAACGGCGCCGCGGGCCAGCTCCAACTCGACGTCTACGGCGAGGTGGTGGAGACCCTGCACCTGGCCCACATGACGGGCCTGTCCCGGCACGACCACGCCCACCAGCTCCAACTCAAGCTGATCAGCTACCTGGAGAAGCACTGGACCGCGCCCGACGAGGGCATCTGGGAGGTCCGCGGGCCGCGCCGCCACTTCGTCCACTCCAAGGTGATGGCCTGGGTCGCCGTCGACCGCACCATCAAGCTGCTGGAGCAGTCCCCCTACGAGGTGCACGGGTTCCCCGGCGAGAGCCCCCTGGAGCGCTGGCGCGAACTGCGCGACCGGATCCACGCGGACGTCTGCGAGAAGGGCTACGACCCCGACCGCAACACCTTCACCCAGTACTACGGCGGCCAGGAGCTGGACGCCTCACTGCTGCTGATCCCGCAGATGGGCTTCCTGCCGCCGGACGACAAGCGCGTCATCGGCACCATCGAGGCGATCCAGCGCGAACTGGCCACCGAGGACGGCTTCGTACTGCGCTACCCCACCCACGACACCTCCGGCGAGAACGTCGACGGGCTGGCCGGCCACGAAGGCGCCTTCCTGGCCTGCTCGTTCTGGCTCGCCGACGACCTGGCGATGATCGGCCGGGTCACCGAGGCGCGGGAGCTGTTCGACCGGCTGCTCTCCCTGCGCAACGACCTCGGCCTGCTGGCCGAGGAGTGGGACCCGGTCGCCAAGCGGCAGGTCGGCAACTTCCCGCAGGCGTTCAGCCACGTGCCGCTGATCGACACCGCGCTGCGCCTGACCGCCTGCGGCGGGGCCTACCTCTCCGCCCAGCCGGACGTCCGCTCGGCCGACCGCACCGAGCAGGCCATGATGTGACCCAGCCGGGCCTACGGCGACGGGGCTCCGCCGGGCGGAGCCCCGTCGCCGTACGGCTCAGGCGCCCTCGCGCTGGACCAGTTCGTCGTAGGTGCTGAGCACCTGCGCCACCGTGGCCGCCTCGTCCGGCCAGGTCTCGGCCTGGACACGGCCGGCCGCGGCGAGCGCGGCCCTGCGGTCCGGGTCGGCCAGCAGCCCCCGTACCGCCGTCGCGAGTGCGGCCGGATCGCCGTACGGCACCAGGACCGCGGCCTCGCCGACCAGCTCGGGAATGCCGCCGACGCTGGTGGCGACCACCGGCACGCCCGCCCGCATCGCCTCCTGGACCACCAGCGAACGGGCCTCCCAGCGGCTGCTCACCACCACCAGGTCGGCGGCGGCGAGCAGGTCGGGCACGTCGGTGCGGTAGCCGAGCAGTTCCACCGGCAGCCGCTCCGCCGCGATCCGCTCGCGCAGTTCGGTACCCTCCGCGCCCTCGCCCGCGATCACCACCAGCGGGTCGCGCTCGCCCAACTGCCCGGCCGCGTCCAGCAGCAGGCCGAAGGACTTCTGCGGGACCAGCCGGCCGATCGCCAGCACCACGGGCCGGTCCGGTCCGCCGCCCAGCAGACGGGCCCGGGACGCCTCCCGGCCGAGGTCGCCGGGAGGCATCGGCGGGGCCGCGACCGGGCCCAGCCTGGCATCGGTGGCACCGAGTTCACGGGCCCGGGCGACCAGGTCGGAGGATGCGCCCAGGACCAGGTCGGCGGCCCGGGCCACCCGGCGCTCCATCAGCCGCTGCAGGCGGCGTTCCACGCCGGTGGCCAGCATCGCGTGGTGGAAGGTCACCACCAGCGGGGTCTGCGGCCGCAGCCCTGGGAAGCGTCCGGCGGTGCGCAGCGCCAGGTCGGAGAGGAGACCGGCGCGCAGGCCGTGGGCGTGCACCACGTCCGCCCCGGTGAAGGCGCGACGCAGCTCGCCGATGGCGGTGGCGTCGCTGCGGGCCCCGGCGGTGGGGGTGATGTCGACCAGGTGGAACCGGGCGCCGGTGCGGGAGAAGCCGAACAGCGAGTCCGTCCCGGCGGGGGCGCAGACGGTCACACCGACGCCGTGCGCCACCAGGCCCTGCGCCAGGGAGCGCACATGCGCTCCGATGCCGCCGGTGCTCGCGGACAGGACGAGTACCACGTGCAGCTGGCCCCGGCTCTCATGGGCCGCGGTGGGGCCGGTGCCGGTGGCCCGGGTCGCGGAATGGTCCACGTCGTCTCGCTCCGACTAGTTCACTTGCCGCACGCCGCCCGCGGGATCTCCGCGAGCGCCGCTCGGGACTGGGGTGCCAGTGTCCAGCCGCCACCATGCCAGGTCGGGAGGCGTCTTGGACAGTCGGCACCCTCGCGGGCGCGTCGTGGGACCCGACCGGGGCACGGGGAAGGGCCCGCGCGGGCGCGAACGGCCGCGCGGCCGTCCCGAGCTCGGGACGGCGCGCCGGCCGTGCGGTTCCCGGCGCCCGGCCATGCTTCCCGGGGCCCGGCGAACCGCGAGAGCCCCGCGCCCGCGGGTGGCCAGGGGCGTCAGTCGCCGCGCGGGGAGCGGGCCGCCGCGAGGAGCTCCTCGGCGTGGGCACGGCCCAGCTCCGAGTCCTCCAGGCCCGCCAGCATCCGGGAGAGCTCGCGGACCCGCTCCCCGTCGTCGAGCACCTTGACCCCGCTGCGGGTCACCGTGCCGTCGTTGGTCTTCACCACCACCAGGTGCCGGTCCGCGAAGGCCGCCACCTGCGGCAGGTGGGTCACCACGACCACCTGCGCGCTCTGCGCCAGCTTGGCCAGCCGGCGGCCGATCTCCACCGCCGCCTTGCCGCCGACACCCGCGTCCACCTCGTCGAAGAGGTACGTGGGCACCGGGTCGGCACCGGCGAAGACCACCTCGACGGCCAGCATCACCCGGGAGAGTTCACCGCCGGACGCGCCCTTGGCGATCGGCCGCGGCTGCGCACCGGGGTGCGGGGCGAGCAGCACCTCGACCTCGTCCACGCCGTGCGGGCCGTAGGCGACGGTGCGCCCGTCGATCTCGATGCCCGCGAGGTCGTCGACCCGGCTGACCGCGAAGGTCACCCGGGCGTGCGGCATGGCGAGTTCGGCGAGTTCCGCGGAGACGGCCGTGGCGAAGCGGTCGGCGGCGGCGTGCCTGGCGGCCGAGACCCCGGCGGCGAGTTCGGCCAACTCGGCCCGCAGCTCGGTCTCCTGGGCCCCGAGCTCGTCGATCCGCTCGTCGTCGCCGTCGAGTTCGGCCAGCCGCAGCGCACCGGCCTCGGCCCACTCCAGCACCTCGGCGAGCGAGTTCTCCTCGCCGCCGTACTTGCGCACCAGCTGCGCCAGTACCGCCCGGCGGTCCTCGACCGATGCCAGCCGTACCGGATCCGCGTCCAGGTCGTCGGCGTACCCGGCCAGGTCGCCGGCCACGTCGGCGAGCAGGTAGCCCACCTCGCCCAGGCGGTCGGCCAGGGCGGCGAGCCGCTCGTCGTGGTGGCGGACGGAGTCCAGGGCGCGGCGGGACTGGGCCAGCAGGGTGCCGGCGTCCAGCGAGTCCGGGTCGGCGGGGTCGCCGGCCAGGGCGGCGTGGGCGAGGGTCGCGGCACCGGAGAGCGCGTCGGCGTGGCCCAGGCGTTCGGCCTCGGCGGCCAGCTCGACGTCCTCACCGGTGACCGGCTCGGCGGCGGCGATCTCCTCCAGGCCGAAGCGCAGCAGGTCCGCCTCCTGGGCGCGTTCGCGGGCCCTGGTGGTCAGCTCCTCCAGGGTGGCCGAGACCTCGCGCAGGCGGCGGTACACCTCGCGGTAGCGGGCCAGCGGCTCGGCCACCGCCTCGCCCGCGTACCGGTCCAGCGCGCCGCGCTGGCGGGAGGGGCGCAGCAGCCGCTGCTGGTCCGTCTGACCGTGCACGGCGATCAGGTCCTCGCCGAGCTCGGCGAGCAGGCCGACCGGGACCGCCCGGCCGCCGACGTGGGCGCGCGAGCGGCCCTCGGCGGAGACGGTACGGCTGATCAGCAGCGCGCCGTCGTCCAGCTCGGCGCCGGCCTCCAGGGCGCGGGCGGCCACCGGGGAGCCGGCCGGCAGCTCGATACGGCCCTCGACGACCGCCCGGTCGGAGCCGCCGCGCACCAGCGCCGGGTCGGCCCGGCCGCCCAGCAGCAGGCCGAGGCTGGTCACCACCATGGTCTTGCCCGCTCCGGTCTCGCCGGTCACCGCGGTGAAGCCCGGTGCCAGTTCGACCACCGCGTCGTCGATGACGCCAAGATCCCGTATCCGCATCTCGTCCAACACGGAGACGACCTTACGAGGTCCGACCCCCAGCGCGCGACGAGCGGAGGTCCCGGCGGTGCAAGTTCATCCCATCCGGCACCGTCCCTGCCGACTCCGTGCGCGGGCGGCCACCGAGCGTGTACCCATCCTCGGGGGGCGAGGAGGCCGCAGGGTGCCGCCGTTACGCGGCCTCGCGCGGCGCGACCGCGCAGTAGCGCAGGAAGAACTGCGCCAGCGGCCCGATCGCCAGCGCGTACGTGATCGTCCCGAGCCCGACCGTACCGCCGAGCAGGAACCCGATCGTCACCACCGTCAGCTCCATGCCGGTGCGGATCAGCCGCAGGGAACGCCCGGTGCGCCGGTGCAGCCCGGTCATCAGCCCGTCGCGCGGCCCGGGCCCAAGCCGGGCCCCGATGTAGAGGCCGGTCGCCAGACCGTTGAGCACGATGCCCGCCGTCAGTAGCGCCGTCCGCGCGAGCCACCCCTCCGGGGCGGCGATCAGGCCGAGGGTGAGGTCCATCGCGGCGCCGATGACCAGGATGTTGCCGATCGTCCCGATGCCCGGCACCTGGCGCAGCGGTATCCACAGCAGCAGCACCAGCGCGCCCGTGATGGTCACCCAGGCGCCCATGCTCAGACCGAGGTGCCGCTGCAGGCCCTGGTGCAGCACGTCCCACGGGTTGACACCCAGCGAGGCCCGCACCATCAGCGCCATGCTCGCCCCGTACAGGCCGAGGCCGGCCAGCAGTTGCGGCACCCGCCGGGCGAGCCGGTCGGTGCTCCAGATCCTCGCGGCGCTGTCGCCCGGAGTGCTGGCGTGCTGGGAGACGGTAGCCATGGTTCGGCTCCTCGGGAGGTGGTGCGGATGTGTATGGCGGCCGAGCGGCCGGACTGCCATCATGAGGGTCCAATCGGACCCGATCCAGGTCCAATCGAGGCCAGGTGGACTGATTCGAATGAGCGAGTGGCAGAGTGCCGTGACCCCGCCCGCGCTGGCCAGGCTGCTGCGCAGCACCCAGCTGCCCGAGCCCGCCGGGCACCGGCCCGCGTACCGGACCCTGGCCGGGCAGGTCCGGCTGCTGGTCTCCGAGGGCCGGCTGCCGGTCGGCACCCGGCTGCCCGCCGAACGCGAACTCGCGCAGGCCCTGTCGCTCAGCCGCACCACCGTCGCCACCGCGTACGAGACCCTGCGCGGCGAGGGCTATCTGCGCAGCCGCCGTGGCTCCGGCAGCTGGACCACGCTACCCGAGGGCAGCAGGCCGCCCGGTGACGCCCTGCACCCCGTCCCGCCGGACGAGCGGGAGACCGTACTGGACCTCGGCGTGGCCGCACTGCCCGCCCCGCAGCCGTACCTCGGCGAGGCGGCGGCCCGGGCGATCGAGCAACTGCCCGCGTACGCCTCGGGGCACGGCCACTACCCGACCGGCGTGCCCGTGCTGCGGGAGGCCATCGCCCGCCGCTTCACCGAGCGCGGCCTGCCCACCACTCCGGACCAGATCCTGGTCACCACCGGCGCGATGGGTGCCCTGCACCTGGCCCGCCAGGCGCTCTCCGGACGCGGCGACCGGCTCGCGGTCGAGGCGCCCAGCTACGCGCACACCATCCAGTCACTGCGCCGCAGCGGCGCCCGCCTGGTGCCCGTCCCGCACGCCCGGCCGGACGGGCCGACCGCCCTGCCGCGCTGGGACGTCCAGGAGTGGCAGCGCGTCCTGCGCGGGGCCGCGCCCCGACTCGCCTTCCTCATCCCGGACTTCCACAATCCGACCGGCGCCCTGATCGACGAGGAGCAGCGCCGCGAGCTGCTCGCCGCCGCCCGCGCCGCCGGGACCGTCGTCGTGGTCGACGAGACACCTGCCGAACTCGCCTGGGGCGTAGGCACCGAGGACCTCCCCAGGCCCATGGCCGCCCTGGACCGCGCCGCCCAGGTGGTCACCGTCGGCTCGGGCAGCAAGCTCCTCTGGGGCGGTCTGCGGGTCGGCTGGCTGCGTGCGAACCCCGCCCTGGTACGGCAGTTGGCCGCCGACCGGGTCTACACCGACGTCGGCACTCCCGTGCTGGAGCAGTTGATCGCCGCCGCCCTGCTCACCGAACGCTTCGACGAGGTCCGTGCCCACCAGCTGGCCAGGCTGCGCTCCAGCGCCGAGGCGCTCATCGCCGCACTCGAACGGCAGTTGCCCGAGTGGCGGTTCGCCCGCCCGCCGGGCGGCCTGTGCCTCTGGGTGTCCACCGGCCGGGTCTCGGGCGCCGCGCTGGCCCAGGCCGGCGAACGAATCGGGGTACGGATCGCGGCCGGCTCCCGGTTCGGCGTGGACGGCGCCTTCGAGCACCACATCCGCATCCCGTTCACCGTCCCCGCACCGGCCGCCGACGCGGCGATCGCCCGTCTCGCCACCGCCGCCGACCTGGCCCAGGCCGGCCGCTGGCGCACCACCGGAGAGGCCCCGCCGCTGGCCGTCTGACCTCCGTCGGCGCGGCCCCGGGGAAGTGGTGAACCGGCCGACGTGCACCGCCCGTCGACCGCGGCCAAAGCCAACTGGCCGACGGGCGGGGGCAAGTAGGCGACAGACATCACGGCGCCTCATGCCCCTCGGGAGCCGTTCAGCAGACCTTGCCGCGCCCGCGCCACCCCGTCACCGGCAGCGCGAACTTGGCCACCAGCCGGTCCGTGAACGGCGCCTGGTGCAGCCGCGCCAGGCGCACCGGCGTACTCCCCCGGCGGACCTCCACCCTTGCCCCGGCCGGGAGTTCGACCGAACGGCGCCCGTCGCACCAGAGCACCCCGTGCGGCGTCTTCGGCTGGACCTCCACCGCCAGCACCGAGTCGGGCGAAGTCACCAGCGGCCGGGCGAACAGCGCGTGCGCACTGATCGGCACCATCAGCAGTGCCTCCACCTCCGGCCACACCACCGGACCGCCGCCCGAGAAGGCGTACGCGGTCGATCCGGTCGGCGTCGAGAGGACCACCCCGTCGCAGCCGAAGTTGGAGACCGGACGGCCGTCCACCTCGGTGACGACCTCCAGCATCCGCTCCCGCGCGGCCTTCTCGATCGACGCCTCGTTCAACGCCCAGTCCTGGTGCACCACATCGCCGTTGGTGCGGACCAGGACGTCGAGCGTCATCCGGTCCTCGATCTCGTAGTCGGCCTTGACCACCCGCTCGACCACGACCGCCAGGTCGTCCCGCTCGGCCTCCGCCAGGAAGCCGACCCGGCCAAGGTTGATGCCCAGCATCGGCAGCCCGGACTCCCGGGCCAGCTCCGCCCCCCGCAGCAGCGTGCCGTCGCCCCCGGCCACCAGGATCAGCTCGCAGCCGTCCGCCGCGCCGTGCCCACCGGGCACCCGCTCCACCCCGTCGGGCAGATCCAGGCCGACGGCCTCCGAGGCGAGCAGTCTGATCCTGATCCCCTCCTTGAGCAGGCCGTGCACCAGCCCCTCGACACTGCGCAGCGCAGCCTCACGGCCGGTGTGCGCGATCAGGAAGACCGTACGTTCCTCGCTCATGCTGCCCTCTCCCTACGCCTGCCGGGTCGCCCTTGCCCCGGTGCGGCCGCCACCGGGCGTGACGGTCGGACGCCTGCACAGCACCCTATCCGGGGGCCCTGACATCCGACCCCCGCCATCCGGCCCGGCCACCGAAGGACCTCCGGCCTACTGCGGCCCCTCCGCCACCGCCCGCTCCGCCTCGGCCGGGTCCAGCCGCGGGGCGCCGCGGCGCAGCCACAGGAAGTACTCGACGTTCCCGGACGGGCCCGGCAGCGGGCTGGCGGTGACCGCCCGGACGCCCAGCCCCAGCTCCCAGGCCTGATCGGCGACCTGACGGACCATCTCCGCCCGCAGCTGCGGGCTGCGGACCACTCCCCCGCTGCCCAGCCGCTCCTTGCCGATCTCGAACTGCGGCTTGACCATCATCACCAGGTCCGCGTCCTCGGCGCAGCAGCCCGCCAGGGCGGGCAGCACCAGACCGAGCGAGATGAACGACAGATCGCCGACCACCAGGTCGACCGGCTCCCCGCCGATCTGCTCCAGCGTCAGCTCCCGGACATTGGTCCGGTCCATCACGGTGACCCGCTCGTCGCTCTGCAGCGACCAGGCCAGCTGGCCGTAGCCGACGTCCACCGCCAGTACCCCCGCCGCCCCCGCGCGCAGCAGTACGTCGGTGAAGCCGCCGGTGGACGCGCCCGCGTCCAGCGCGCGCCGCCCCTCGACCACCAGGCCCTGCGGCACGAAGGCGGCGAAGGCGCCCGCCAGCTTGTGGCCGCCGCGCGAGACGTAGTCGGGATCGTTCTCGTCCTTGGCCACCACGACCGCCGCCGAAATCTCGACCTGCGTCGCGGGCTTGGTCGCCGTGGTGCCGCCGACGGTCACCCGGCCCGCCGCGATCAGCTCACTCGCGTGCTCACGCGAACGGGCCAGCTTGCGGCGGACCAGCTCCGCGTCGAGTCGGCGTCGTGCCACTGCCACTGGTGTTTCAGCTCCTACTGCTTTCGCTACTACCCGTACTGCTGGTGCTCGTACGGCTGCTGCTCGTCCGGTTACCGCTCGTCGAGCGCGGCCAGAGTGCCCACCAGCCGCTGATGTACATCTTCGTACACCGCCACCTGGGCAGCGGTCTCCACCCCTGCCAGCTCCGCCAGCCCGGCCAGCGCGGCATCGACCTCCGGGTGGCCCGTCGGCTCCACCGGCGCCGGCTCAGACACCGCCGCCCTCCTGCTTCGGCGCGGACTTCCTCGCGGAGGCCTTCTTCGCGCCGCCCTTCGCACTCGCGCCACCGGCCCGGCTCCCGGTACCCGGCTTCCCGGCCGCCGCCTTCTCCACCGCCTTCGTCGCGGTCTTCGCCACGGCCTTGGTCGCGGTCTCCGCCACCGCCTTCTTCGCGGCCGCACCATCGGCGGCCGTGCGTCCGACAGTCGGCTTCGTGCCGTTCGCCTTCACAGCGGCGGCCTTGGTGCCGTTCGCCTTCACACCGGCCGCCTTCGCACCGGCCGCCTTCACACCGGCCGCCTTCACACCGGCCGCCTTCGCACCGGCCGCCTTCGCACCGGCCCCGGCGGCCGGCCGCTTCGCCGCCGCCGGCTTCGCCGCGGCCCGCCGCGCAGGCGCAGGCGCGGGCGCGGGCCGCCCGGCCGTCGCGGTGCCGTTCACCTCGTCGGCCTTCGCCGGCTCGGCCGCCCGCTCGTCCCAGCCCGCCTCGAACAGCCCGGCGGCGCGCGCCTCGGGCTTGCTCTCCGGAGGAAGGTGGGGCTGCTCCTCCACCTCGCGCAGCTTGCTCTCCAGGTAGCTGAGCACCACGCCCACCTTGACCACCTGGTCGCCGACCCGCTCGAAGACCTTCTCCACCTCGCCACGGGCCACCCCCACCGCGAGATCCAGACCGGCCCGGCCGGCCGTCACCGCCTCCCCCGCCAGCGTCTGCAACGACCTGGCCGACGGCGGGAACTGCTCGCTCACGGTCCGCTCGATCGCCGCGACGTCCACGCCGCCGCGCTCCAGCAGTCCGGTGGCCGCGCCCACGACCCGCTTGCCGGTCTCCTCGGCCAGCTCGGTGGCCACCACCACGACTCCCCGTACCGCATCCCGCAGCATCCCGAGTGCCTCCTTAGTGCCTCGCACCGACTGCGACCCCGGCCCGGTGACCACGCTGTGCAGCCGGACCTGGCCCACCACATCCACGACGCTACCGCCTCGGCTCCGCCCTACGCTGCCGCTGCCGCCCGGCCGGGTTCCGGCACTGCTGCGATAGCGTGGACGGTCGGCGCCTTGAAACAGGAGGCGGGCAGACGGGAGACCAGCAGTCATGGCCACGATCGAGCAGTGCCGGCAGGCGCTGGAGCAGTTCAGCAGCAACCTCGGCAACGCGGACGGCGACGCCCGCAAGGCCGCGGCCCTCGACCGCTCCCTCACCTGCTGGATCACCGACCTCGACCTGACCTTCTCCGGCCGCCTCAAGGACAGCCGGATCACCGACATGGTCGAGATCCCCGGCCCGCCGCCCGCCAAGGCCGAGATCCGCCTCTCCATGACCGGCGACGACCTGGTCGCCATGGTCGGCGGACAGCTCAACTTCGCCGCTGCCTGGGCCGGCGGCCGGGTCCGGCTTGAGGCCGGCTTCCGCGACCTGCTGCGCCTGCGTTCGCTGCTCTGACTCCCCCGGGGGTCGGCCGGGTAGGGCGCCGCTACAGCCCCAGCTCGGCGAGCGCCTTGCTGCCGTCCACCGCCGAGCCGCCCGCGTCCGCCGCCGTCCAGGCCGCCGCGCACAGCGCCCGCAGACCGTCGTACGGGGCCTGTCCGCCGCCGCTCAGCCGCAGCTCCCCGTTGTCCGCCCACGCCTGGTACCCGCCGCAGCCGTAGCGCCCATAGCCCAGCGCCGCCACCTCCGGCTGGCCGGTCAGCAGGCCGCGCAGGTCGGCCGCGACGTATGTGGGCCGGTGCCGGGCCGGGGCCGCCAGCAGCTGGGCGGGGGTGGTGACACCGGTGAACACCAGCAGGCTGTCGACACCGCCGTTGTAGGCGCCCTCGATGTCGGTGTCGAGGCGGTCGCCGACCACCAGCGGATGCTTCGCGCCGGTCCGGATCACCGTCTCCCGGTGCATCGGCGGCAGCGGCTTGCCCGCCACCTCGGGCTCGACGCCGGTCGCGGTGCGGACCGCCGCCACCAGCGTGCCGTTCCCGGGGGCGATGCCCCGGGCGGTGGGGATCGTCAGGTCGGTGTTGGACACCACCCAGGGCAGCCCGCCCGCCACCGCGTAGGAGGCCTCGGCGAGGTGCTGCCAGCCGACCGACGGGTCGTAGCCCTGGACCACCGCGAGCGGCCCGTCCGCCAGCGACCGGACCGGCACCAGGCCGCGCTCGACGAGCGCCTCCTCCAGGCCCGCGCCGCCGACCACCAGCACCTTGGCGCCGGCCGGAACCATCGAAGCCACGAGTCGGGCCGCCGCCTGCGCCGAGTTGATCACGTCGGCGGCCTCGGCCGGGATGCCCAGCTCGGTCAGGTGGCCGGCCACCGCCCGGGGCGGCCGGGAGGCGTTGTTGGTCACGTACGCCAGCCGCATCCCGGCCGCGCGGGCCGCCGCCAGCGACTCCACCGCGTGCGGGATCGCGTGCGCTCCGGCGTACACCACACCGTCGAGGTCGAGCAGCGCCGTGTCGTACGCCTCGGTCAGCGGGCGGTCACAGCCCCCCGGAGCGGTACGTGCCTGGCCGGCTGCGGTGTCCGTCATCAGTCCTCTACCTCATCCTCTTGCTCATCGTCG
Organism: Kitasatospora sp. NPDC001175; assembly: GCF_053598215.1. Taxonomy (NCBI): domain Bacteria; kingdom Bacillati; phylum Actinomycetota; class Actinomycetes; order Kitasatosporales; family Streptomycetaceae; genus Kitasatospora; species Kitasatospora sp. NPDC001175. The sequence goes on from NZ_JBSFJU010000018.1 coordinate 138,612, forward strand.
TACCGGCCGCACTCGGCCCGGCCCGCCCCGCGGCGTCACCCGGCCTGCCCGTCCTCCGGCGGCGCCGAGTACCCGGGCGCACCTGGCAGCAGCGGTCCGTAGGCACCGGCGCGGGCCGCCAGCGTCGCCCTGGTCTGCCGCAGCGCGGCCCGGTAGTGGTCCGCCTCCGGCCGCATGGCGACCGCCAGGGCCAGGTGCTCGACGGACGTCTCGAAGTCGCCCAACCGGGCCGCCGAGACACCCCACCCGAACTGAGCGTAGTCGTCCGTCGGATCGGCCAGCGCCACCGCCCGGAAGTTCTCCAGCGCCGACTCGAACAGCCCGGCGCTGAACTGCGCCCTCGCCAGCGTCTCCCGGATGCTCCGCGAATGCGGCTCCGCCTCGGCCGCACGCGAAAGCAACTGCTCGGCCGCCGCCGGGTGGCCCTGTTCCAGCAGCCGCGCCCCGCGCCGGAACCAGTCGTACACGCCGCCCTTCGGCGCCCCGGGCCCGCCCTGCGCCGGAACGTCGGCGCCCCCGCCGTTCGCCTGCTTCTGCCCGTCACTCATCCCGTACCCCGTCTCCAATCCGAACCCGGCCTCAGGTGCCGCCGTCGGTGCCGGGCACGACCCGTTCCCGACGAGCCGGCCGTGGCACTGTGATCTACGAGATCTCCCAACAACGCGTACTTGGTTACGATGCCCAGAATGAGCACACCCAGTGCAGACACAGGAGCAGAGGCTCCAGCGGGCGGCCCCGGTGACCCCGGCCACGTCGCCACTGCGGGGCTGTCCCTCTCACCGTTCCGCGCCCTGCGATACGTCCCCGACCGGGTCGGTACGCTCGCCGCGGTCACCTCGCCCCCGTACGACGTGGTGGATCCTGGGCGGCGGCTCGACCTGGAGACCGCCGACCCCCACAACATCGTCCGGCTCATCCTTCCCAGGCCCGAACCCGAGGACACCGGCGACCGCCCCGACCGCGACACCCGCTACCGGCACGCCGCCCGGCTGCTCGCCGAGTGGCAGCGCGAGGGCGTCCTCGCCCCCGACCCGGAACCGGCCCTGTACGTCTACGAGCAGCGCACCGCCGAGGACGGCCCCGGCGGCGGCGCCCTGCAGCGCGGCCTGATCGGCGCACTGGCGGTCAGCGGCCGGGAGGCCGGCGTGGTACTGCCGCACGAGGACGTGATGCCCCGCCCGGTCGCAGACCGGGTCGGTCTGATGCGGACCACCCGGGCCAACCTGGAACCGCTGCTGCTCACCTACCGGGGCAACGGCGGTGCGGCCGAGGTGATCGAACGGGCCGTCCTCGGCGAGCCACTGCTCACCACGACCACCAGCGACGGCACCCACCACCGCCTGTGGGCCGTCACCGACCCCGCCGAACTGGCCGCGGTCAGCCGCGACCTCGCCACCTGCAGGGCCCTGATCGCGGACGGCCACCACCGCTGGGAGATGTACCTGCGCCTCCAGCGCGAGCACCGGCACCTGCCGCTCAGCCCGTGGGACCGTGGCTTGGTACTGCTGGTCGACACCGCCCGCTACCCGCTCCGGGTCCGGGCCATCCACCGGGTGCTGTACCGGCTTCCGATCACCGAGGCGCTCGCCCGGCTCGGCGACCACTGGCAGCTCAAGGAGGTCCCCGGCCCGCTGGAGACGGCCCTCCAGGCACTGGCCGAGGCCAAGCAGCACGCCGGCAACGCCTTCCTGCTGACCGGCGGCGACGGCATGTACCGGCTGCTCATCGAGCCGGACGAGGAACTGGTCGCCGCCACCGTGCCCACCGGCAAGCCCGAGGAGTGGCGCCGCCTGGACGCCACCGTCCTGCACGCCACCCTGCTCGACCACGTGTGGCGGATCCCCGACGGCCCCGACGACATCGGCTACCTGCACAGCGCCGAGGCCGCCGAGCGCGAGGCCGCCCGGAGCGGGGGCACGGCGGTCCTGCTCCACCCGGTCAAGGAGAGCGTGGTCCGGCGGCTGGCCGAACAGGGTGTGATGATGCCCCGGAAGTCCACCTCCTTCGGGCCCAAGCCGGCCACCGGGCTGGTCCTGCGCAGCCTCGCGCTCGGCTGACGCCGCCCGGCGGGCCGGCTTCGCGGGTCCCGATCCGGTGGCCCGGCGGTCTGGTCCGATGGGACCTGGCGAATACGCCGGAGGCCCGGCCGGTACGCACTGGATGTGCGTACCGGCCAAGGCCCGGCTCAACCCCGGCCCCGGCCGGTTCGGCGGCTTCGACCCGGGTGACCGGGTGGTGTACTCGCCCGTCCCCGGCATCACCCGCCC